>NYSW01000042.1 GCA_002683195.1 Phycisphaerae bacterium | reverse complement strand
CACCGGAGTCGGTTGCGTTCTCTACATCGCCCTGCTGGTCTTCGTCATCGCCGGATATTGGAAGGTGTTCTCCAAGGCCGGACTGATGGGTGTCTCCGCGTTGGTTCCAATCTGGAACCTCATCTCCTGTGCGCAGGCGGCGAAGATGCAGTGGTGGTGCGGCCTCCTGCTCCTGATCCCGTTCGTCAACATCGTCGTCGCCGTCATGATGTGCATCGGTATCTCCAAGGCCTTCGGGCGTGGTGCCGGAACGGCGATCGGGCTCTTCTTCCTGACGCCGATCTTCGCGATGATCCTCGGCTTCGGTTCCGCGGAATACGANGGCGAAGCCTCCAGTTTCGGTTGATNCATCATCCGTCACNGACNGCATTCANATGAAAGCCCCGTCGTCCTTCCGGACGACGGGGCTTTTTTTCGAACTGTCTGGATGCGTCANGGAGTCTGGCCGCAGTCCTCCGGTCGCCAGTCGAGGGGCCACTCGCAGAAGTGATTCCAGTTGGCCAGCATCAGGGCCAGATCGTTCCCGTCGACGAACGGATCGGTTCGGTCGATCGTCAGGCACAGGTTCGTGCTGCCCCAGTTCAAGAGCAGCGTGGCGAGATCCGCCCCGTCGATGATGCCGTCCTGGTTGTAGTCCCCGGGGCAGGCGTCGCACCAGGTCGTCGTGGATGCCTCGGGTTCCGGAGAACCGAAGTACTCGTGGGCTTCGCGGATCGCCACCAGATAGATGGGCTTTTCGCCGATGGAGATGAACTCGCTCGCGGCCGAGAACGCGCTGTTGAAGTCAGCCGGACCCTTGGGTGGCATCTGAGTCCAGTTCACGGTGATGCCGATCCCGGAGAACGGCCAGTTGTAATAGGGGCAGGGGTCGCTGCCGATCGGATTTCCCCAGCAGAAGTCTCGCCAGCCCTGGTGCCACGCCTGGAAGCCATCGATGAACGTTCCGTCAGGCAGGAGCTCGCTCCGGAACACTTCAGGGGTGTTGTTGGGGCCGTTTCCATTGGCGATGTAGCCGACGAAATCCTGGACGGTCTCGAGGTAGGCGTCGTAGGTCGGTCCGTTGCCGTCGCGGGGGTCCGCGGCGGTCGGGAACACGTAGGACGAACCATCCCATCTCGGGACGCCGTCGTTGGTCGCGGGTCTGGTGCCGGGTTCGTCCCGGGTCGTGATCGGATTGAAGGACGGCCGGATGAAGGATGAACGATCCGCGACGAACACCAGCACCCGGTCCCGCCACCAGAGGTGACCGGGGGGGGAGGCNTAGGGGAAGTACGGTCCCAGGCGTTCGCAGGAATTCGCCGGATTCTCAACGCCCAGCGGGCCACCGGCCCAATACACNCCGACCGATGCGAGGGCCTGGTTGATGGCCAGGGTGCAGCCATCCTCGCCGGCGGTCAGTTGGTTGAAGCACTCCGGATCCAGTCCGAGCTGGGTCGCCATGTACTCCCGACCATTGAGATGGGAAGTGAACCACTGGTTCGTCTCCCCGTCGGAGGGGTTCACCACGTACTCCTGAAGGAGTCCTCGTCCCAGGGGGCGATACGACTCCCAGTCCACGATGTCCGTGGCGTTGTTCTGGTTGCTGACGTTCTGGTCGAAGGTGATCATCAAGACCGGATCCTCGAGGATCACGTCCTTGACGTAGGGGACCCCGGCGAAGTCCCGGGCCAGCGCTTCGAAACGAATCGGTTCGTCCGAGATCGAATCAAGAAATCGAAGTCGGTNCCAGGGGATCTCCGACGGGGGAGTCTTCATCATCCTCGGCGCGCCGACGAACTCGTTGTCGATGCGTCGTCTGGTGGAGTCATCCCACCGCTGCACCCAGTCCGGATGGGTGATCGTCACATCGGTGACCGGACCGCAATCGGCGTCCTGTGCGAAACCGAGGTTGGTCGGCAGGGTCACGGACAGGACCGCGGTCNACAAAACGATTCTTTTCGACATTTTTCGATCTCCATTCGAATTGGCGATTGGCCGTGAGGCGCTCAAAGGATCACACGAAAATGCTGGGAATCAAGGCCGGCTCGGTCGTATGGCCGGGAATCTCATTCGAGATCGGAAATCATCACGTCAGACGTCGAGATTTCGAACTTCGAGCGCGTGTTCCTCGATGTACTTGCGGCGAGCCTCGACGTTTTCGCCCATCAGCGTGGAGAAGAGGGAATCGGCTTCGCTCGCCGCGTCCCAGGTCACGCGAAGCAGGGTCCGCTGTTCGGGATCCATGGTGGTCTCCCAGAGCTGAAGGGCTTCCATTTCACCCAGTCCCTTGAACCGCTTGACTTCGATTCCTCGTCGACCGACGTCCTGCATCGTCCGGACGATTTCGGGAATGTTGGCGGCCTCGACCAGTTCCTCGCCTTCCTTCTTGGGGTTGGAGACCAGCCACCCGTACCGGGTGGGGAGTCGCTCGCCGGTGACCGCTTCCTCCTGAACCAGCGCCCAGTCGTCGATCGACACGCCACATTGTGCGAGATCGATGATGACTCGATCGATCTCCCGGTTCTCGTGGAGTTCCCGCAGGGTCGCGAGTCGTTCCGGAGCGACGTCGACCTTCTCCCCGTCTTCTTCGGCTTCCAGGGGTGTATCGACCACGAGATCGTTCGAAGCGATGAACGCGAGGGCGTCGCTTTCCGACCAGAACAGCTTCTCTTCGGTGGCCCAGCGGAGGTGATAGGTCGGGAGTCGATCGTCGTTCTCCGGATCACCGCGTCGAATCGTGAGCAGGTCGGTGAAGAGCAGGCCTCGCCGCTGCGAAACCGTCACCAGCTCGTCGAGACGTTCGAGGCGTCGAAGCATGCGTCGGGCATCGTCGCCCTCGACCCTTGATGAGACCGCACCATCATCGTCTCGCACCGCGAACACCGCGTGCCGCAACGCGAACTCCGTCAGCATCTCATTCATGCGCCGATCATTGAGAACGTAACTCGACTGCTTCCCTCGCAGGAGTTGATACAGCGGAGGCTGGGCGATGAAGATGTGACCACGTCGGATGAGATCCGGCATCTGTCGGAAGAAGAAGGTCAGCAGCAACGTGCGAATGTGGGATCCATCCACATCGGCGTCAGTCATGATGACCACGCGGCCGTAGCGAAGCTTGCTGGAGTCGAAATCCTCGCCGATGCCGCATTGAAGGGCCTGGATGAGGGTCCTGATCTCTTCGAAACCGAGGACCTTGTCGAGCCTCGCCTTCTCGACGTTCAGCAGCTTGCCGCGCAACGGGAGAATCGCCTGGGTGACGTGATCACGACCACCTTTGGCGCTTCCACCCGCCGAGTCACCTTCGACAATGAAGATTTCGGTACTGGCGACATCCTTGCTCGAGCAGTCGGAGAGCTTGTGAGGCATCCCGCCGGAATCGAGGGCGCCCTTCCGCTTGATCAGATCCCTCGCCTTGCGGGCGGCTTCGCGGGCCTGTGCAGCAAGCACGGCCTTCAACGCGATCTGCTTCGCTTCGCTGGGGTGCTGGTCGAGCCAGGCGCCCAGGCCCTCGGTGAGAAGCTGGCTGACGAAGGCTTCCGCCTCCTGGTTGAGCAGCTTCTCCTTGGTCTGGTTGTTGAACTGGGGATCGGCGATCTTCACGCTCACGATCGCGGTCAGTCCCTCCCGGAGATCATCACCACTGGGGACGAGATCCTTGAGGAGGTTGTTCCGCTTGGCGTATCCGTTGATCGTTCGAGTCAGTGCGGTCTTGAAGCCCTGGACGTGGGTGCCGCCATCGGGATTGAAGATGTTGTTGCCGAACGCGAGCAGGTTCTCGCTGGTCGAGTCGGTGTACTGCATCGCGACTTCGGCCCGGAGCTGCTGGCTTTCGTCACCACCTTCGAGGTAGATCAGCGGGCTCTCGACTCGTTTCGCGGCGTTCAGATGCGTGACGTACGCAATCAGCCCCTTCTCGTCGTGATAGGTCTCCTCTCGGATCCTTCCCGAGGAATCGACCCGCTCGTCGATGAGGCGAATGGTGACGCCGGAGTTGAGATACGCGAGTTCTCGAAGTCGGTGCTGCAGCGTCTCGAATCGGAAATCCGTTTCGGGAAAGATGGTCGTGTCCGGCTTGAAGGAGATCCGGGTTCCGTTTCGTCCTTCCGGGATGTCGACCACCCCGGGCTGGTCCATGTCCGCGAGGGGCTCCGAGACCTCGCCGCGAGTGAAGAGGATCGACTTGACGCCGCCGTCCTTCACGACCTCGACTCGTGTCCATTCAGACAAGGCGTTGACGCATTTCACGCCCACGCCGTGAAGGCCTCCGGACACCTTGTAGGCGTTGTCACCGAATTTGCCGCCCGCATGGAGCTGGGTGAGGATCACTTCCACCGCGGGGCGGCCGTCGATCAGCGGATTCTCATGCTTCATCGGTCCGGTCGGCATGCCTCGACCGTCGTCGGTCACGGTGCACGAGCCGTCCACTCCGAGGCGTACGGTCACCCGGGTGGCGTAGCCGGCCATCGCCTCGTCGATCGCGTTGTCCACGCATTCGTACACGAGATGGTGCAGGGCATTGAGTCCCGTCCCACCGACATACATGCCTGGTCGTTTTCGAACCGCCTCGAGGCCTTCGAGGACCTGGATCGAATCGCTCGTGTAGTCGTCCCCTTGTGGGGGCGTTGCGGGGTCCGTCTGTTCGGTCATCGTGGGTGCTTCAGCGAGGCTGCGCTGCTCCGGAGAGCGGCCAGGACAGCGGACTCGGGTTCATTTCCCGCGATCCGCCGGAACCCCAGAATTCTAGCGGAAACCGACGTTTCCGGAGGGGAATGGGCCGGTCTTCGGCGCTGATTCCACCGACCTCCGTCGGGGACGAGCTTCATCCGAATGCGATTGTTGATCCGATCGGGTCATCGGATGGTTCCGGCGGGCGGAAAAGTTGGTCTTCCGACCGGCTGGAGTGGGCCTCGGATCCGCCACCCTGCATCCAGAATGGACATTGTCAGTCGGATTCCAAGTGAGCCGTTCCGAGACTTGGGTCATTCGGAGGACCGTGCCATCACCAATCGCTCCGTGACGCGGGCGTGCCTGGTGCGAATCGGGAGGCAGCCACTCGAGATTTCTGGCGGGGACCGTGGCAGGTCGGCGAACCCCGGGCCTCCCTCGGGCGAACCAATCGGGCCGAGCGGGGGAGACCGGTTCTATACTGGAGTATTCCGGTCGCCGAGGTCGATCTCCCTAGCAGAGGTTCGCTCCGGCATCGGTGCCGGTGGATCACTCCGCGGGCGGACAAGGATGATGCCGTGCCAGAAGCCGAGAAGCAATCCAATCCCGGGAACATCGGCAGCCACGCCAGTCCGGAGACCGGAGCCGAGGGCGGCAGGCCGGTCAAACTCCATCGACGCGACGTTCTGGGGTCGACCCTTCGGGCCCTCGCGCTCGGGGGGGTCGCTTCTGTCGGTCTGATCGGCTGTGCCACCACCACTCGGCGAGCTGGCCGCCTCCCGGACCCCGATCTCCCGGCCGTCGGCACCGGCGGAGGCCGCACCTCGCTCGCTTTCGAACCCAAAACCAAGGCGGCGTCCGGCACCACCGGCACGATCGCGCGAGTTCGCTGGGCCGGGGGAACCCCGAACGTGCGGGGCATGAATGCCCAGGCTTCCCTCAAGTACATCACGATTCATCACGACGGACTTCCCAAGCCGTTGGTTTCAGCCGGTTTCGGCCCCTCGAAGGCTCGATTGGAATTGATCCGAACCGTGCACGTCAGGGACCGAAGGTGGGCGGACATCGGCTACCACTACGCGATCGATCGCAACGGTCGAATCTGGGATTGTCGACCGCTCCGGTACGAAGGTGCGCACGTCAAGTCCCACAATCCTGGAAACATCGGGATCCTGGTCCTGGGCAACTTCGATCTCGAGAAGCCGACGTCCCTGCAATTGCGGAGCCTGTGCACGCACGTCAACGCACTGTGTCTTTCGCACGGCATCAAGAAGACCAAGGCCGCGGTTCGGACTCATCGCGAATGGGCCTCCGCTTCGACCGCCTGTCCGGGGCGATACCTCCAGCCGAAGTTCTCCAGCCTCCGAGCCCGAGGTTTCCGGGTCTGAGGTTCGGCAGGATCGGATCGAGCCAATTCATCAATCGTCGGCTGGGCGATCTTCCGGCATCTGCTCGCCACGCCCGATCGCCGCTCGCCGATCATCATCGTCCAACCTCGACTGCAAGGCGGCGTCGCCGTCTTCGTGGCGATTGATCACCTTCCACACGATCCAGCCGACCAGCATCATTGAAGCGGTCATGGCAAGCATCTGGATCATCGCTCGGTCTCCAGGTTCTCGGCGATTCGGGGAAACAGGTCTTTCAAGGCAGGATAGAGATCCTCGTAGACCGCATGTCTGGACTTCAGGAGTTCGGCATCGGGGCCGGGTTCGATTCGTTCGGTCTCCCGAATCCAGGCATCACAGGCGGTCGGCACGTCTTCAAATCGACCGATCCCGGTGGCGGCGAGAATCGCGGCTCCGAAAGCGGTGCCTTCGGTGGTGGTGGTCGTCGCGACCGGCGTACCGAACAGATCGGCACAACTCTGTTTCCAGAGAGCACTCTTCATGCCGCCGCCGGAGAGGCGGACGACGTCAGTTCGCAGTCCGGTTCCACGAACCAGATTCAGGCAGTCGGTCAGGCCATGGGTGACGCCTTCGAACACCGCCCGCGCGAGGTGCCGCCGTTCGTGACGCCGGTCCAGTCCGATGAAGGCGCCGCGTGCGTTCGCATCGGGGTGGGGAGTTCGCTCGCCTGAGAGGTAGGGCAGGAACAGGAGGCCGTCCGAACCCGGAGGGGCCGTGGTGGCAAGGGTCTCGAGCTTCCGGAAGGCATCATCGCCGGAACCCAGTTCCGGCATGAAGGCCGAGCGGAACCAGTCGAGGCTGCCGGCGCCCGAGAGCATCACCCCCATGAGATGCCAGCGGTCCGGAACCGCATGGCAGAAGGCATGAAGCGATCCGTCCGGGGTCGATCTCCATCGGTCGCTTGGTGCGAAGGTCACGCCGCTGGTCCCGAGTGCGGCGCCGATGGTGCCTTCGCGGACCAGGCCCGTTCCCACCGCACTGGCCGCCTGATCTCCGGCGCCCGCCACGATCGGCGTTCCGGCTTGTAGTCCCGTCGCTTCCGCGGCGCTCGCCGTCACCATCCCCAGAACGGTGGCGCTTTCCGCGGCATCGGGCCACCAGGAGGTGGGGAGATCGAGTTCGTTCAGGAGCTCCTCGGACCAACGACGATTTTCACAGTCGAAGACCGCGGTGCCGCTCGCATCGGAAACATCCATCGCGACCACGCCGGAGAGCTTCCACCGAATCCAGTCCTTGGGAAGGAGGACGGTGGTGATCCGCTCGAAGGCCGCGGGCTCGTGTTCCCGCATCCAGAGAAGTTTGGGCGCGGTGAAACCGGGGAGCATTCGATTACCGGTCAGTGCGACCAGTCGCTCGATGCCGAGGCGATCTTCGACTTCATGACACTGGGGTTCGCATCTTCCATCGTTCCAGAGAATCGCCGGTCTGATCGGCGTCATCCGGTGATCAAGCGCCACCAACCCGTGCATCTGGCCGGTCAAGCCGATTCCGTCGATGGCATGGGGATTCAGGCCGGCGTCACCACATGCGTGGGCGATCGCCATCTTCGTGCTTTGCCACCAGTCGTCCGGAGTCTGTTCGCTCCAACCCCCGCAAGGAGTCAGAGGTTCGTGGTGTCCGGTTCCGGTCCCGAGGATCTCACCATCGTCGCCGACGATGATCGCCTTGGTTCCGCTGGTGCCGACATCGATCCCGAGCAGGTTGGCCATGTCTTGGAGATTACCGCGAGCGAGGGCGGGGCACCGCCTTCGCTCGCGGCGATCGGTCCGGGTTCAGCCGCCCGAGCCTTCGGGGGAGACCCCGGGGGTTTCGGTGGTGTGATCATGGTCATGGTCATGGTCATGGTCATGGTCATGGCCGTGATCATGATCGTGATCGTGATCGGGCAGACCATCGAAGTCGTGGTCATGGGCGGGGACGTTGGCCATCGCTTCGCCCGGACGCGAGCCCATGCGCTGATCTTCACGACTGGGGCGGCCACCCACCCAGATCCTTTCGGCATCAACCACGAAGAGACCATCTTCATTGCGATCGGAGACCACACCCTTGACCACGAGGTATCGAGCGGGGGCGAGTCCGCCGGCACCCTGAGCGGAGGCGGGAAGGGGTCGTCCATCTTCACCCATGATGCGGATGGTCGCGGATCCGGCGGTCAGTGATTCCCGGGGTTCGCAGCAATAGTCCCAGGGCACCGGGCAGTGATCTTCCTCGCCCATCAATTCGCAGGATTCGAGGCTGGGGTCCGCCACGGTGAAGATGGCCACGCCGTCGACGAATGGTGCGACGCGTCCGCCCACTCGGGCGAGGAAGGTCACTTCTTCGCCGATGCTCGATGCCGTCTTGACCGCCGTGAGATCGGGTGCTTCCTCGGGACGGTTCTTGGTGAAGAAGGCAGCGGGAATCGTGGCCGAAGCGGCGACCGTCACCTGGGGGGCGGTCGGTCCGCTTTGATCGCATCCCGAGCCGATCAGAGCCAGGGAAAGAATGGGAAGCGCGAGGATTGAAGTCGTCGTTCGAGTGTTCATGATGAGGGTTCCAGACTGGGGATTCACGGGTTCTTGGTTGGAATTGGTATCAGGCCGCGGCTCGGAGTGCTTCCGGAACCGGCATGCGAAGACAACGAATGGCAGGGATCACGGCCCCCACGACGCCGAGCAGGAGGCCCGCAGCAAGGCCAAGCGCGAGTTCGGGGGGGCCGACGGAGAGCCCGAAGGCGCCCATGGAAAATTGAACGGTGAGCCCGTCGAGCAACGCCGAGGCGGTCACCGCGGCGAGGAGTCCCCCGATCGACGCGATCAGCACGGATTCCTCGATCAGATTCCGGAGAATGGCGAATCTCGAATATCCGAGGGTTCTGAGGGTGCCGATCTCTCGTACGCGGCTGGCGAAGGTCGCGTACGTCGTGTTGAGACCGCCGACCACGCCACCGCCGGCGACCAGGATCGCGGTGGCGATCACCATCAGCCTGACCGGGCCGAAGAAGGCGGCCAGGCCCGCGAAGTATTCGTCCTCCCGCACGACCGACAGTTCGAGGTCGAATCGAGTGCTTGCGAAGGCCTGGGCGGCGGATATCGATTGATCTTCGAGTCGGATGACCACGCAGGAAAGGGTGTCACGCTGGGTCACCACCATGAGATCGGAAAGTGGCATCCAGATCTCGCCTTCCACCACGCCGCCGTCCGCGGCGAGGGTTCCAGTGATCGTGAACGGGCGATCGTCGATCTTGACTCGTTCGCCGAGTGATCGGATTCCGAGTCCTTGAGCCGCCATCCGTCCGATGGCGATCTCATCGGCTCCAGTCTCCGGGAGTCGACCGTCGATCAGTCGGACTTCCCGATGCACGAGGAATGCGGCGGGAGTGACGCCGCGAACCAGCGTGTTGTCCCTTCGTCCACTGCTGGTCTCAATCGGGATCGCGGAATGGATTTCGGCCGAAACCGCTTCGGTCCCGGCGATCCGTTCGATGCCGGCGATGCCGGCCGCGGCGATCGTCGATGTCTTCATCGGGATCTCGCTGCGTTCGACGCTCTCCTCGCTCCCGGCGCCCATGAGAATCACGTTGCGGGGCGACCCACTCACTCGCAGGGATCCACGCATGCCGGCCACGAACGCGGTGGATGCGATCACCAGCAGGACCACGAGCATGCTTCCGCCGGCACTCATGGCGAGTCGTGCGGGGCTGCGTCCGAGATTTCGGACCGCGTATTCGAAGGGAAGTCCTCGCATGGTGTCTCCTTTCGTCAGGCGGCCCGAAGGCCCTGCACGATTCCCGCTCGTGCGGCGCGGATCGCCGGCACCGCGCCGGCGAGCAGTCCGAGACCCACCGCGATCAGGGCTCCGATGGCCGCGACCCGGGGATCATTCGATATCTCGATGCTCACGCCTTCCATCGTCATTCCGAAACGACCGAATGCGACCACCATCGCGCTGGTGGCCGTTCCCAGAATTCCTCCGATGAGGCCGAGGAACGCACCTTCGAGCAGCACCATCCAGGCGATGAGGCCACCGGTGTAGCCGAGGGTCCGGAGAACCGCGTGGTCGCGGATCCGATCCCGCATCGCGAGGACGATCGCATTGGCGACCAGTGCGAGAACCGCGGCCAACGCCCCCCATCCAAGCCAGGTCGCGAAGCCGACCAGTTGCACGATGTCACGTGCGGCCCGGCCGGTGAACGCTTTCTCGGGCCAGGTCGACGTCGGATTTTCGTCGGCCTTGAAGGCCAGGTCGATGGATTCGGCGACCTCTTCGAGCCGTTCCGGATCCTCGACCTTGACCAGGAACTGGGTGACCACGCCTCCGGTACCGCCTCGATTGATCGATTCCTGAAGGAACGGCAGGTGGACGTAGGCGACGTTGCGATCCTGAGCCCGATCGCTGCGAAGAATGCCCGCGACGAACACGGTGATGCCCGCGGCGCTGAACCGATCGCCGGCTTGGACGCCCCGACGGGCCGCGAGTGATTCGCCCACGATGGCGGCGTCGCTCCTCCGGGTCCAGCCCTCGCGTCCACCGTCGAGGATTTCGGAATCGCTGCCGATGATGGCGTCGATTCCTTCTTCGGGAACCCCGCGGAAGGTGACCACGTCGAGGCTTGCTCGGCAGTTCGAGACCAGCACCTGGACGGGGACGACGGTGTCGACCCCCTCGATCCTCTGGATACGGTCCCCGTAGTACTGGGGGAGTCGGCTGGTGAACGGACAGAAGCGATTCTCCCGGTAGACGACCAGGGTGGCGTCGTCCGAAGCGGCTTCGGTGGCTCGACGGACGCCGTCTCGCATCGACTCGACGCTGGTGAACAGGAACATGGCGACGGCGATGCCTGCGATCGTCAGGCCCGAACGGATCCGGGCTCGGACGATCTGGCGCCAGACGGTCGGAATGGTGGCGATGAAGATCTTCATGTGACCTCCTCCGTGGCGTCGGCCTCGACCAATCGGCCTTTTTCAAGATGCAGGAGCGTGTCGCACCAGGCGGTGGTCTTTGGATCGTGGGTGACCATCACCACGGTTCGGCCAAGGTCACGATTGAGGCGGGAGAGCAGTTCCATGATCCTGGTGGCGGACTCCCGGTCGAGATCTCCGGTCGGCTCGTCCGCGAGGATGAGCGTGGGGTCGGTGACGATCGATCGGGCGATCGCGACCCTCTGCTCCTGCCCGCCGGAGAGTTGATTCGGACGGTGGTCCATTCGATCGGCGATGCCGACGAGATCCAGGGCGGCGGCGACCCGGCGATGACGTTCCTTCCGGGAAAGGCCGTGGAGAAGCAGGGGAAGCTCCACGTTTTCGTACGCGGTCAGGACCGGCACCAGGTTGTAGAGCTGGAAGACGTAGCCGACGGCTTCGGCCCGCCAGCGAGCCAGGGCGCCGCCGGAAAGTCGGTGCACTTCACGTCCGTCGATCACCAGAGTCCCGCGGGTCGGTCGATCGATGCCCGCCAGCAGATTGAGCAGGGTGGTCTTGCCGGAACCGGAGGGTCCCATGAGGGCGACGAACTGGCCGGCCTCGATGTCCAGGTCGAGATCCTCGAGGGGCGTGATCTCTTCAGATCCTCGTCGATAGGTTCGGGCCAGACCTCGGCATTCGATGAGCGTCATGAGCGCACCTCTTCGTCATCGGAACGAATACGGACGGCTTCGCCATCGAGTGGTGTTTCATCCACGATCACCAGATCGCCCGGCCGAAGGCCGTCGACGATCTCGATCCAGCCATCCTCGATGCGGGGGCCGACTTCGACCGGGCGTCTTCGAGCGGTACCGCGATTCCCCTCGCGTTCCGCAATCACCCAGGCCATGCCGTTTTCGATTGCGTCGGCCGGAACGAAGATTCGAGTCGCCCTGCGCATGGCGATGCCTTCGGATTCATCGGGCGCGGCTTCGAGGATTCGAACTCGGGCGAGCATGTCGGGCTTCAGGAGCGGAGAGGGATCCTCGATCCGTATCTTCGCTTCGATCGTGTTCTTGGCGATGTCGGCTCGATGAAGAAAGCGAGTGACCGAGCCGCGGAAGACGGTGTCGGGAAGAAGGTCGATCACGATTTCCGCCGATTGTCCCACGCCCACCCCGGCGGCATCGGCGAGGGGAATATCCGCTCTGATCTGGAGTTCACGGGGATTGAAGAGATGGACGACGTGGGCGGTGTGGGGGCCGTCGCCGAAGCTCAACCGGGATCCGGGGGAGGTGAGGCGTTCGATCACGACTCCGGCGACCGGGGTTCGCACCGTGCATCGTTCCAACCGGAGTCTGGCCGCGTCGAGGGTGGCGAGCGTTGCGTCAAGTTCACCGCGGGCGATCTCGACCCGCCCCGTGGCGGCGGCGACCGCCAGATTCTCGTCCACCAGAAGTTCGCGGGCGCGGTCTGCCGCCATGGCCTCCGCATCGGCGGCTCGAAGCTTCGCCTCGACGGCGGCTTCTTCGGCGTCGAGGGCCTTGATCTGAGCGTCGATCGCTTGGAGTCGAATTCCGAGTCGAATCACCGGACCTTCGGGTACGGCACCGGACTCGACCACTCTTCGTTTGCGGTCATATTCATCCTTCTTTTCAGCCTTGGTCGCCTCGAGGCCCGCGCGACGAGCGGGGAAGCCCGCCAGTTCGGCCGCGATTCTCGACTGTTCCGCTTCTGCGACCGAAACCCGCCGGTCGAGGAAGACGAGTTCCCGGAGATCAAGTTCGGCGGCCACCAGTGTGGCTTCCTCGATCGCCAGTCGACCCCTTTGTTCGGCCACCATGGCTTCCGCGCCCCGCAGTTGCAATCGAGCATCATCATCGATCAGTAGGGCGACGGGCTGTCCGGCCTCGAGGTGATCACCTTCGAGCACCAGGATGTCCTGGACCACGCCATCGGTGAGGGCCGACACGAAGATGTCATAGGGGTCCGGCTCGACCCAGCCGGGGGCTTGAACCGCGACGCCACCTTCTCGCGCCGGATTCGCGGAGGCTTCGACTTCGATTGTCCGCAGGCCCACGGGAACCGCTCGGACTTCGCGGCGAACACGAATGAGATCCCAGCCGGTCCCCAGAAGCAGGGCGGCGGTTCCTGCGATCAGCAGAAGGGGAATGCCCAGGTGAAGCCAGGCCCTTCGGGGCGGGATCGGCATGTCGTCACCGGCTTCCGGTCTGATGGAATCGATATTCACCTTGGTCATCGAACGTTCTCCCGGGGGGAATCGTCGGCCGCGAGTCGTTCATCGAACCGGGGGACCACTGGAACCACCGGGTCGAGGCTCAGAGATCCGCCGACCCGCTGAACCAGATCGACGCGGGCGATGGCTTCTTCCAGTCGGAAGTCGAGGGTGTGGCGTTGGGCTTTGATCCGTTGTTGTTGGGCGAGGAGCACCACGGTGAGATCGACCACACCCTCGGTGTATGCGGTGGAGGCGAGATTCTCGGCGCTTTTCGCGGGTCCCAGCACGCGTTCTTCGTGTCCCCGGCGGCGGGCTTCGGCGAGGATCAACCGGTCTCGGGATCTCCGGGCTTCCACGATCGCCTTTCGTCTCGATTCCAGATGGGTCAGGACCGCATCGTGGAGTCGTCCGTCGGCGGCGGCGATCGCAGGGAGGCCGTCATCGAAGATCGGAAGCCGCACCGCGATACCCGGCATCAAGGCGTCGCGCTTCCGGAAGTTTCGGTTCCAGCCCAGCGTGGCGCCTACTTCCGGCAATCGACGAAGTCCCGCGAGTCCGGATCGCGATTCGGCGGCCAGGACCCGGCATCCGGCGGCCGCCACATCGAGGCGAGCGGTGGCGGCGAGTTCGATGACTCTCAATTCGGTTGGAATCTCGTCCGTGTCCGTCGTTTCCGCGGACACCTCGAAGTCCGTGTCGTATCGAGGGAGTCCCATGGCAGCCAGCAAGTCGAGTCTGGCGATTCTGGCCATGTCGTCCGAGGCGTCGGAGGCGACGGCGGCTTCGGCGGCTTCCACCCGGATTCGATCGAGATCGATTCTGGAAGCCTCGCCCGCGTCGAAGAGGTGCGCCACCGTGAATTCCAGTCGACCGGTGGTCTCCGCGAATTCACGATCCACGTCGACTCTGGCGGTGGCGACGATTGCAGCGGCGTGCGCGCGGCGAACTTCGGCATCAAGTGACACGATCGTCCAGGCGGCTTCCAGAATGCTTGCTTGCAGCTCGGCATCCGTGGCATCCAGTCGGCAAGGGCGGGTCCAGAGCCAGGTGAGTTGTTGAGCGACGACGGCCATGGCCGGGGCACCCGCCATTCCATCAAGTGGAACCCCCAGTGCCGCCTGGATCATCGGATTCGGAGCCCGATCGGCCTGAGCCAGATCGGCTCTGGCGACCTCGACCGCCGCGAGAGTCCGGCGAATGCCGGTATCCCGGGCCATGGCGACCTGGACCGCGATGTCGCTGGTCAGGGGCGTCTCGCCATTCCAGATTTCGGGCGGCAAGGTGGGATCCGTCTCGATGGCATCGATGCCTCCGGGCTGGGCGAGGTGATCTTCGGCCAGATCGATGGCAAGCCGTCGATCCGGAGCGGAGTCGGTCGAGATGCAGCCGGACAAAGGCAAGAGCAGCGTGGCGACGAAGACCAGCGTGATTCCGCGACTGGCGGCGCGGCCGTCGATGAGATGGGGCATGGAACCATTCCAAGGGTGACACGAAGCAGCTTCCGCCAGAGGCAGCGGAAACGCAGGCAATCACATTCGGAATCAGGTCTGGAGAATGACGATTCGGCGGAGTCGTCTCGATTCAACCCCCGGCCCGGAATCCTCGGGCGGCCCGTGGATTCGGTTGGCTTCGGGGGCGACTCGGTTCAGCGAATCCCAGCGGGCTGCAGGGTCCTCGCTGGGATGCGCCACCAATGGGCAGGCCAGGGCTTCCAGGATCTCGGTGGTGACGCTCGAGGTTTCGAGCTGACCTCGAACGCAGCGACAGCCGTCATGGGGCTGGGGCGAGTCCGAGGACCCGGTGGCATCGACATCCGCGCAGGAGCCGCAGCAGGGCGAAATCATTCGCCCCTGGTCGTCACCCGCCGCGCCGGTACTCAGCAACGACGCGCCGAGAACCTGGGTGGTGCAACAGCAGACCGGCATCAAGACCGCCAGAAGGAGGCCGACCAGACGGTGGAGGATGCTGTGGTGGGTGAGTCGCATGAGTCCGTTCGCCGGGGCGGTGGTCGGCCCGACTTGTTCCATAGTATCGACGAGGAATCGACCTGGGTTCCCGAATCCTCCGGAGCTGACGTGAGAAAGATGAGTTGATGGTGGTCGCCCGATGGGATCGGTCGTGAACTACCGGACCTTGAATCGCCGTTCTCGATACTTTCGGGGCTGGTGGATGAACTCGCGTTGATGATCACGACCATTGCTCTGGAATCTGAAAATCCACGGTGAGCGGGCGTTACTTCAGGTTCATGGCCCGGTCGGGTGGCAGGGTGATGGAGACGAGTCGAGGAAACGAGGTGCTACCGTGAAGCCCTCTTCACCCGGGTTCGGTGCCGGGTCTTCAGGCCATGACCGCGGAAATCCCGATGCTGCCCCACCTTGAGTACGCCGCTCTTCGCTTCGAGACGTTCGCCGATGAGGTTCTCCGGCCATTGGCGGTCCCGGAAGTCGTTCCGCTGGAGGTGGCGGTCGCGTCATTTTCCGGCCGTCCTCATCGAGCGGAAGTCGAGGCCCTGCCCGAAGACGCCTTTCAGCCGGTCCGGACGGGTTGGCGCTGGGGACCGGTCTGGAGCACCGCGTGGTTTCGTCTGCGGGGTGTACTGCCGGAGTCCTTTCAAGGCCGAAGGGTCGATCTGCGATTTGATTCGGGGACCGAGGCCCTGCTCTGGCGGGACGGGGCTCCCTGGCACGGATTCGACGCGAATCGCGATCGGGCTCCGTTGCTCACCGACGCCAGGATCGAATCAGTCGATCTGCTGGTCGAAGCCGCGTGCAACATGCCGCTCGGCATCTCCACCTTCTGGTGGGATCATCCGGAACTGCATGCTCGTTGGAAGGAAGATCGACCCGGCCGCCTCGCGGCGGCGGAACTGATCGCATTCGACGAAGACGCCTGGCGATTCGTCGAGGCCTGGGACCTCGCCCGTCGGACGCTGCTGGCCCAACCGGTGGACTCGCCCCGGGCTCACGCGCTTGAAGCGGGACTGCGGTCCCTGATCAACCGGATTCCCGCCCACGATCCCCGGCCGACCCTGGAGATGCTGTCGCCGGAACTCGATGCGTTGTTGGTCGGAGACGGTTCCGATACCGGCACCGACTGCATCGCGGTGGGGCACGCACACATCGACACCGCCTGGCTCTGGCCGTTGGCGGAGACTCGACGGAAGTGTCTGCGAACCTTCGCGACCGTCGACCGGATCATGGATGCGTGGCCTGACTTTCGTTTTCTCTGCAGTCAGGCCCAGCAGTACCAGTGGATCCGAGAGGATTCCCCGGAGCTCTTCGACCGGATCGCCACCCGGGTGGCCGAAGGACGCTGGGAAGCGGGGGGTGCGATGTGGATCGAGCCTGACTGCAACGCGCCGAGCGGTGAGAGTCTCATTCGCCAGGTCCTTCACGGAACGGGTTGGTGGACCCGGGCCTTCGGAGAGGATGCGGTGCAGAAGCACCTGTATCTTCCGGACACCTTCGGATTCCCCGCGTCGCTTCCCCAGATCATCCGGCAGTGCGGACTGGATACCTTTCTCACCAACAAGATCAGTTGGTGCGAGCGGAATCGATTTCCCCACGTGACCTTCGACTGGGTGGGAATCGACGGGACCGAGGTGCTCACCCACCTGACCCCCGGACACAACTACAACAGTTCGATCCTGCCCGCGGATCTGCAGTTCGCGGAACGAAACGTCGCGGAGCACGACCACGGTCGGCCGTCGACCTGGTTGCAGCCGTATGGATTCGGAGATGGAGGCGGCGGTCCGACGGTCGAGCAGGTCGAACGGATCTCGACCATGGCCGAAGGGGTGCAGGGGCTCCCGTCGGTGAAGTTCGGCCGGGCCGATGATTTCTGCGATCGACTGCATTCCGAATTCGAGGAGGTTCGAAATTCAGGGGTCGACGCCGCTCGTTGGGATGGCGAGCTGTACCTGGAGTTGCATCGCGGCACCTACACCTCGCACCAGTGGCTCAAGCAGGCGAACCACCGGGCGGAATCATCGCTCCGTGCGATCGAGATGCTTGGTTGTGGTGGTCCGGAAGCATCTGAAGATGCCCTGCGGGATCTTCGAACCCGGCTCGAGGAGACCTGGCGTCTGGTTCTGCTCAATCAGTTTCACGACATCATCCCCGGGTCCTCGATTCCCGAGGTCTATGAAGACGCCCGGGCCCAGTACGAAGCCATCGAATCGACCTGCGCGGAGGAACTCGATGGTGCCCTCGGGTCCTGGGGAAGATCTCTGGACGCTTCGGGACTCGACGCCCCGGTGGTGGTGTTCAATCCATCGAGCACGGACCGTGGAGGCATCGTGGAGATCGACGGGGAACTGCTCCCGGTCGAAGCGGTGCCAGCGGGAGGTGCGATCCTCGCGGATGCCGCCCGACTGCATGCGGTCGCTCCGGTGGAGGTCGAAGGCCTGGCGATGAGCAACGGCCGGATCGAGGTTGAATTCGACGACGTGGGACGGGTCCGGATGCTGCGCCGGGTCGGCGGTGACGACGTGGTCGAGACCCCGATCAATCGTTTTCGTCTGTACGAGGATCGACCTCGGCGCTGGGAAGCCTGGGACGTCGACCGCGACTATCACGAGAAATTCGAGGAGATCACCGCCCCGGCGGCCCGCCACGCGGTGATCGAATCGGGACCCATGCGGGGTGCGATCGAGTTTGAACACGCGATTGGAACAGCGAGTCGACTCGTGGTTCGATACGTGCTCGACTCGGAATCCGATCGGCTGGATGTTCGACTGCTGGTGGATTGGCGGGAGGAACGCAGACTTCTGCGGGCGGAATTCCCCACCACGATTCGGGCGAGAGCGGCGACCTTCGGCATCCAGTTCGGAGAAATCGAACGCGCGACGCATCGCAACACCAGTTGGGAGGAGGCACGATTCGAAGTGCCGGGCCGTCGCTGGATGGATCTCGCGCAGCCGGGAATGGGCCTCGCGGTGCTCGACGCCGGCATCATCGGCCGGAACGTGCGGGCGGGCGTCATGGGTCTCAGTCTGCTTCGGGCTCCGATGTTCCCCGACCCCGGATGCGACCGAGGTGAACATCGGCTTCGGTACGCGCTCATGCCCCATGACGGTGACCGCCGGTCGGCCGGCCGGGCGGGAGTCGATGCGGAAGCCGAGTCGTTCGCCGAGCCCCTGGTCGCCAGGCGTCTCGAAGGTACGGACGCGGGACCGGGCGGTGATTCGATTCGAGAGGCTTTCAGCATCGAGATCGATGGCGCGGCGGCGCTCGAGGTGGTGGCCTTGAAGCCGGCGGAAGACGGGGACGGCGTGATTCTCCGGGTGGTCGAGAAGCACGGCGGTGCCGGCCAAGCACGAATCCGGGTTCCGGAATGGAATCGAGCGGAAGCCGTCGACCTCCGGGAACGCCCGATCAAACACTCGGAACTCGTCTTCGACCGGAGCGGGCGGGTGATCCAGCTTCCCATTCGCCCGTTCGGCATCGAATCGATTCGTCTGCGACGATGATCCGGAAGTGGACTCGGGATCCACGGACCACTTTCTCGAGGGTGGCGCCGGGGCGTCGAGTCGGGATCGCTCGTAATCGGCACACTCGAAAGGATGAATCATGACCTTGATGCGAAAGTTCGGCTTCTGCTTCCTCCTGTCCGCCGTCTCCATTTCGGTCGGCGCGTCGATCGCGGGTGTCACGGCGGTGCCTCCCGAGGTGGTGTCGAAATTCGAGCCGGGGATCATCGAGGTCGAGCATGGCGGGCGGACGACGGAGGTCCCGTACCGGATCCATCGTCCCGAAGGTCTCTCCCCCGATGATCCGGTACCGCTCGTCATCTTTCTGCATGGAGCCGGTTCCAGGGGTGACGACAACCGGAAGCAGTTGGGCAAGCTGCCCGAACGATGGGTGACCGAGTCTCGTCTCGGGGGTCGACATGCCGCGGTCGTCTTCGTACCGCAATGCCCCAAGGAAGATCGATGGGCTTCCGTATCGGTGGCATCCTCGTCGGAAATCGATGGCGGGAACAAGCGGCGATTCGACGCCAGCCAGCCCCCGACCGTGCCGATGCAGGCCGTGATGAAGAAGATCAGGGAACTCGTCGCGGATCCGACCATCGACGCGTCGCGGATCTATCTGACCGGTCTTTCGATGGGCGGCTTCGGATCGTGGGATCTCGTCTCCCGTCATCCGGAATGGTTCGCGGCGGTGGTGCCGGTCTGCGGCGGTGGCGATCCCTCCTTCGCAGCCCGGATCGTCGACTCCGGCGTACCGATCTGGACGGTCCACGGCGATGCCGACCGGGTCGTGCCCGTGGATCTCACTCGAACCATGGTCCGGGCGATTCGGAAGGCGGACGGGCGTATCGGTTACACCGAACTCCCAGGGGTCCGGCACAATGCCTGGGACCACGCCTACGGCTCGGAAGGAACGATGGAATGGATGTTCGGTCAGCAGCTGCCCGTGGTCGACGAAAAAGCACCATCGGACGAAGCCGCTGGTGGATGACTGGTCGGGCGCCGCGTCGAATTCTCGAGTGAGTTAGTCTCGAACCCGGAGGCCCCATGACCGACGAGACGATTCTCTGGTTCGACTTCGAGACCTTCGGGTCGCTCCCCCGGCCCTGGGATCGTGGCCGTCGCGGCCCGTACCCGCGTCGGGACCGGCCAGCCCAGTTCGGGGGGATTCGGACCGACCTCGATCTGCTTCCTGTCGGAGACGAGATCGAGATCCACTGCCTGCCCTCGGTGGAGGAACCACCGGCGATCGGGGCATCTCTGGTGACCGGCATCACGCCACAGGACGTCACGGAAGGCCTCGAGGAATCGGCGTTCATCGAGCAGGTGCTGGAGGTGCTGGGGCGACCAGGCACCACGTCCACAGGATGGAACAGTCTCGGCTACGACGATGAGATCGTGCGTTTCGCGGCCTGGCGGAACCTGCTTCCGCCCTACGACCGGGAGTGGATGGATGGGAACGCCCGCTTCGATCTGCTGGCGGCCTATCGCTTCGCCTGGGCCACCGGCCGTCGAGACGGCATCGAATGGCCCTCGTATGACGACGGGGCGGTGTCGCTTTCCCTCGGTGACGTCGCCGCCGCCAACGGTATCGATGCCCACGCGGCCGAAGCCCACGATGCTCTAGGGGACGTGCGGGCGACGATCGAACTCGCCCGACTCCTGAAGCGGAGCCAGCCCCGACTCTGGTCCTATGCGTTCGGACTTCGTCGTAAGAAAGAGGTGGCGGCCCTCGTGGACCGGAGCCTCGAACCGTTCGTGCTCTGTGATCGGGGGATCGGTGCCGCCCGCGGTCATGCCACGGTCGCGGTGATGATCGACCAGCTCGACACCAATGGGCGGCTGGTCCTTGATCTGCATGGCGATCCCGAGGAGATTCTGGAACTCGAACCGCGTCAGCTTCATGCTCGATTCCATCGAATCGATCATGAACTTCCGCGGGTCCCGGTCCGACGGCTTCGAACGAACAAGCTCCCCATGGTCGCGACCCCGCGAGTTCTCGACGCGACGGACCAGGGATGGGCGGGACTCGACCTCGATCCGGCGACCGTGGAACGCCGCATGGCGTTCGTTCGCGACAACCATGCGCGGATCCGGGAGCGACTTCGGATGGTCGCGGATGAACCACCCGAGTCCGAAGGGATCGATCCCGAAGAACTTCTGTACGGCGGGTTTCCCTCCCGGGCGGATTCCGCGGGCATGCGGGACGCCCGCGCCGGAGGTCCCGACGCCATTCGTCGCCTGATGCGACAGACCGAGGACGATCGACTCGAGGAGATCGCATTCCGGTTTCTCGCCCGAACCGCACCCGAGGCGCTCGACGCGGAGGAGACGGCTCGTTGGCAGGAACACCGTCGGGAGCGCCTGATGGGGCCCGGCACCGCGGACATCCCGCGGGCGGAGGAAGCGCTGGTCACGATCGATTCCCACCGAGGCACCGATGCCGACCAGCGAGTGCTCGACGAGGTCGAGGCCTGGACCCGCGGTCTGGCGCGATCGATCGGTATCGACCTTCCCCTTGCCACCTGAATCTGCGCGGCATCGTCGCCGCCCCACCGACCGGGCGTACTCTTGCATCTGACCAACTTCGACTGGATCATCGTCGCCACCTTCGTGGCCGGGCTCGTGCTCGCGGCCCTTGCGACCAATCGGTACGCGCGGACCGTGAGCGGCTTTCTCGCCGCCGATCGCTGTGCCGGTCGGTATCTGATCGCGGTCAGTTACGGCATGGCCCAGCTGGGAGTCATCTCACTGGTCTGGTTCTGGCAGCAGTACTACGACGTCGGATTCACCAGCATCTGGTGGGGGTTCATGGAGAACCCCGCCTTGATCGTGATCGCCCTGTCGGGCTGGGTGGTCTACCGGTTCCGACAGACGCGTGCGCTGACCATGGCCCAGTTCTTCGAGATCCGGTACTCCCGGCGATTCCGGATCTTCGCCGGCCTGGTGGCCTTCGTCGGCGGGATCTTGAACTACGGCGTGTTCCCCTCGGTCGCGGCTCGATTCTTCATCGCCCTGTGCGGTCTTCCGCCGGTGGTCCAGGTCGTGGGCGTCGAGGTCGGGACCTTTCCGCTGCTGATGGGTGTCCTGCTGGGAACCGCGCTCTTCTTCGTGTTCATCGGGGGACAGGTGGCGGTGATCGTCACCGATTTCGTCCAGGGTTCCTTCGGTCAGATCGTCTTCCTCGCGGTGATGATCTTCCTGCTCGTCACCTATTCCTGGTCGGACATCGGCACGGCGTTGCTGTCGGCGCCGGAAGGGCAGTCGCTGGTGAATCCCTTCGACCTCGGCCAGGAGCAGCGATTCGACGCCTTCTANTGGGTGATCAGCGTCATCGTCCTGTTCTACGGCATGCTCGGCTGGCAGGGGACTTCCGGTTACAACGCCGCGGCGATCGACGCCCACGAGGCNAAGATGGCCAACATCCTCAATGGCTGGCGATACCGGGTGTTGATGTTGATCACCCTCGTGCTTCCGATCTGCATCCGGGTCGTGATGACCTCGCCCGAGCATGCCGCGGAAGCGGCGGAGATCGAAGCGATCATCGCGTCGCAGCCGGTGCTCGGCGGCGACCCGGAGGTGCTGGCGAGCCAGCTCCGAACCCCGGCTGCGGCCAGCATCATGCTTCCCTCGGGACTGCTGGGGCTCTTCGCCGCGGCGTTGGTGGGGGCGTTCATCTCGACCAACGACAGTTATCTGCACTCCTGGGGTTCGATCTTCATCCAGGACGTGGTGCTGCCGTTCCGAAAGAAGCCACTCGGAGCTCGAGCACACCTCTGGCTGCTCCGGGCTTCGATCCTGGGCGTCGCCATCTTCGCCTTCATCTTCAGCTTCAACTACACGCCCAACCAGTACGTGGCGATGTTCCTGGCCCTGACGGGCGCGATCTTCGTGGGAGGTGCCGGNAGCGCGATCATCGGAGGGCTCTACTGGCGACGTGGAACCACCGCCGGAGCCTGGGCGGCCATGGTCGCGGGCATGACGCTCGCGGGGTTCGGGGTCGTGGTGAAGCAGCTGCCGGCTTCGGTGGTGTCGCCACATCCGGTGCTGGTGATCGAGTCGGCGTCGATCGATGGCGGCCGGGCGACCCTGCCTCTGGACCCGGATGAACCCCTGGCGGAAGCGACCATTCCGTTCGACGGGGCCGGCACGACCGGTTCCTGGAGTGCGGTGCTGGAATCCGGACCCGACCTCACCGAGGCGATCGCCTCGGTCGTGATCATCGACGAGGAGGGTGAGACGGTGGCGAATCCGACCCTGCGTTCGGACGGCTCCCAGATGGTGATCGGACTCGCTCGCGGTCGATCGGCGGTGCTCGAACTCGAGCCGCCCGCGACCGGATTCGAACGAACCATGTTGTCCGCGGCCTGGCACGTACGGGAGAAGGTGACGGGCCAGGTGCTGACCTTCTGGTCCATCATGATCTCGATCGGCCTCTACATCGTGGTATCCCTCGTGACCTGTCGCGAGCCCTTCGACCTCGACCGGATGCTCCATCGCAAGGAGCGGGCGGACCTGACGTCGGAACGCCCGAGCCGCTGGTGGGAACGAATCGGATTCGACCGGAGGATGACCGGTTGGGATCGCTTCATCACCGCGATCACCATCGCCTGGCCGCTCTTTTTCACCGCGGTCTTCGCGGTCGGGATGGGGCGACATCTTCTGGGGCCGCAGTTGGGGCTGGAACCGATCACCGACGAATCCTGGCTGGAGGCCTGGCGATGGTGGTTGATCCTCGCACTCGGGACCGCGATCGTGGTGACCGGGTGGTTCCTGATCGGTGGTCTGCGCGATCTCTTCCGGATGTTCAGACTTCTGAAGCAGGTGGATCCCGATGCTCGGGACGATGGATGGGTCGTCGATCATCACAATGCCGATGAACAACGGATGGGGCCAGGTTCGGAGACCGACGCATGAACGACGCGATTCACCGGGCACGGGGGATCCACGACGGATGGTGGGTCACACGCACCGGAGGCGGCGATGAAGTCGCGACGCCACCACCATCGCTTCCGAAGGAACTCCCGGCCACCGTGCCGGGAGTGATTCATCACGATCTCATCGCCGCCGGCGTCATACCGCACCCCGATCATGCAGACGGGGAGGAGCGGCAGAAATGGGTCGGGTGGTCCGATTGGTCGTGGTCACGNTCACTGACCGGCTCGGATCTTCCCGCTGGAATCGCGACTGACGCGGTNATCGATCTGGTGTTCGACTCCATCGACACCGCCGGCGAGGTCCGTCTCGGAGGCGTGCTGCTGGGAGAAGTGTGCAACCAGTTTCATCGACATCGTTTCCGAGTCGATCGAGGCACCTTCGAACGANGGGATCGACTCGAAGTCCGGCTCCGCTCCCCACTGGTCGAATTGGAAAGAATGGTTCGTCTTCATGGCGATCGACCGGTCAACGCGGATGGTGACTGGGGCGTCTATTCGTATCTTCGCAAGGCGGCCTGCAGTTTCGGGTGGGACTGGGGGCCGAAGTGCCCGAGTCTTGGAATTCCCGGAGACGTTCGGGTCGAGTGCTGGCGGGATGCGAGAATCGAAGCGGTCCGACCGCTCGTCACCTCCTGCACCGATCAACGAGCGGTGGTGGAGACGCATCTGGACCTCGCGATCGATGAAGGNACGGCGGGGCCCGGAGAACTGCGGGCGACCATCGTCCTCGAATCCCCGGACGGTCGGACGTTCACCGAAACCATCGACGCCCTTCCGGCGGCCGGAACGGTGTCCGGGGTCGCCCGGATCGAAGTGGCGGATCCCGAACGCTGGTGGCCCCGGGGCCGAGGCGCCCAGCCACTTCACCGGTTGCGGGTCGAACTTCGACGCGGCGACGAACTTCTCGAAGTGGTGAATCGACGGATCGGTCTCCGGCGGGCGGAACTGGACACCGGTCGTGACTCCGAAGGCTCCCGATTCCAGGTGGTGGTCAACGGCGAGAAAGTCTTCTGTCAGGGTGCGAATTGGATTCCCGAGGGCCTGTTTCCAGGAACCGCGCCGGCGGATCGGGTCCGGCACCGGATCGACCAGGCCGTCGCGGCGGGCTTCAACATGCTTCGGGTCTGGGGTGGCGGCGTCTACGAGTCGAAGGACTTCTACGATGCCTGCGACGAACTCGGGGTCATGGTCTGGCAGGATTTCATGTTCGCGTGCGCGACCTACCCCGAAGACGATCCGTACCCGGCGTCGATCGAGCGCGAAGCACGGGAACAGGTGGCTCGGCTTTCGTCCCACGCATCCATCGTGCTCTGGTGCGGTGGCAATGAGAACGTGCTCGCCTGGCGGAACTGGGGATGGAAGGAGCGGATGGATCCGGCGCAGAGCTGGGGCCGCCGTTACTTCACCGAAATTCTTCCGGCGGTGGCGTCCGAGCTGGATCCGTCAAGGCCGTTTCTGCCGGACAGTCCCTGGTCGGGTTCGGTGGAAGCGGATCCCAACGATCCGAATCATGGGGATCGGCACACCTGGGACCTCAAAGTGGAATCGGTGCGAGAGATGATTCCGCGTTTCGTGAGCGAATTCGGACATCAGGGGCCACCGTCGAGAACCACGATCGAAGCGGCGATCGGNTCGGCTGGCTTCGAGTCGGAAGATCCGGAATCGATGGCGTGTTTCGAGGGCCGCCAACGTGGTTGGGGTGGTGACCAGCAGCAGTACGATCGATGGATCGATGAGTGGTTTTCGCCGGCCAAGGATCTGGACGGTCGTCTGTGGCGGATGCAGTTGCTTCAGGCGCGGGCGACGACCTTCACGTACGAATGGCTTCGCCTGAACCAGCCGCGTTGCGGGGGCGCGTTGGTCTGGCAACTCAACGACGCGTGGACGGGGCACTCGTGGTCACTGATCGATGTCGCGGGTCGACCCAAGCCAGCCTGGTGGGCGGCCCGCGCGGCATGTGAGTCTCGACTGCTGGCGATCACCGCCGGAGGAGAGGGGCTCGAGGTCGGAATGGTCAATGATCGGCGTGAGCCGTGGGACGAAACGGTGCGACTGCGTCGAGTGGATTTTCATGGTCGCTCGCTCGCCATGAGCGAGTTCAAGATGAACGCGCCGGTCTTCGGGGCCGCTCGGGTGGGAATCGATCAGGGCGTGGCGATGCCCGATGATGCATCGACGGAGTTCCTGCTCGCCGAAGCCGGCGGCCGACGGGCATGCTGGTTCTACGGCAAGGATGCGTGGATGTCGCTGCCGTCGAAGTCGACATCGCTCGACGTCGAGGTGCTTGAAGATCCCTCGGGATACCGAATGGACCTGCACGCACGGGCGCTGATTCGAGATCTGTACATCGACATCGATCGTATCGATCCGCATGCGACGGTCGATCGGAATCTACTGACTCTTCTTCCCGGCGAAATGACTTCTCTGCGCTTGCAGGGTCTGCAGGGACATTCGCTGGAAGCGATTCAGAGCCGCTTTCGAGACGGCGGAATGCTCTTTGCCGCGAATGACTGCGTCACGCGTTCGTCGTGAAAAACAAGCGCAGGATGTGCGGTTTTCCGGCGCTGGACTGAAAAAGCTTTCGCCGGTGAATCAAACAATTCCGGCCCTCCGGCCAGACGTCGAATTGATTTGAAACGACGATTTCAGCGAAAGAAACGGTGATTCGAAGACTTCTCAATGGTGAGGGTCGTGCGGTCTGGTTCGAATCGTCCGGAAATATTGACCCTTCTTCGGCGAATGGCCGATCAAATTCATACGGAAGTCGTATTCCCTTGTGAATCAACTTCCGGGGACAAAACGCGAACGAACGCCGAGGCGTTCGCTCGACACCTGAGCAGTCATCTCTTTCTCCTCCTGTCACCTCGGTGCCTACCGGCACCGGGGTGATTTGGTTTTGCTGATTCAAATCCGTTTTTCGGCAGCGGAGAATCGACGCCGATGCCAAACCGCTCGCTTCTTCTGAGAACCGCATCAATGCCTTAGATTCAGGTTGAAACGAGGATGGTGCGGGGCCGGGAGATGATCCGATGCGACAGGACAGTGGGATCGAGTCGATCCTCGAAGCGAAGAGAACGCAGCGGGCGAATTCCATCGAGCGACTGCGGTCCGCAGCGTTGAAGCGAGGAGAAGATGGGGATCGTGGACTCTGGTCGTTGGTGTACGACCTGGAACAGGCGCCGATCACCACGAATCTCAAGCAACTCGAGGAGATCGGACTGTCGACTCCGGATGAACGGATGCTGGAGGAGGAAGCGATTCCGCAGGTGGTGGACGACCTGGTGAACGGGCTTGCGCTGATCGACGTGTTCCTGATTCATACCGACCACCTTGACGATCGCTCGCTTCTCCGGACTCTTCGGAACCGTGTCCTGCGGGAACCGGTGCGAGACGTCCCCCCCGGCGTGGGCAGTCGCGAATGGATCGATCTGGCCGGGGGCGATGATCGGAGCGCTTTTCTCGCGGTGCATGCCGACGACGTCGATCGATCGAGGGCGGCGGCTCGAGGCGAGATCCTGCCGGATCGAATACCCCGCTGCGCGGATCGTGATCGTTTCCTGCCTCGTCCGCCGCCGGCCTGATCGAACGTGGATGCGGAAATCATTTCACGCGGTCGGAGGCGAATTCCGCGGGGCGGGGAATCGGCCGTTCGGACTCGATGTCGATCGAGAGATCGGCGCCGATTCGATCGATCCACCCATCGAGTTCGCGCAGGAGACGGCGGGTGACTTCGGGACGCTCCGCGGCGAGATCCCTGGCTTCTCCGAGATCGGTCTGGAGGTCGTAGAGCTCCACCCGCGGGCCGTCATGGAAGTAGAGGATCTTCCAGATGCCGCGGCGATAGGAAGTGAAGGGTTCGATGCCCGGTCCGCTGGCACCCCATTGATGCGGCATGTGCCAGGCCAGGCCGCGGTCCTGCAGGCCGTCGGTCTCGCCTTCGGTTCGAAGCACCTTGGTGAGCGCGTGACCGTCGACCGTGGGTGCATGCTCGATCGGCATCTCGATTCCGGCCAGTTCGAGGAGCGTCGGGAAGAGATCGATCACCGAGACCGGGATGGAGACACGGCGGCCTTCGCCGATCATTCGGAGTCGAGATGGCCCGGCGATGACCAGCGGAACNCGCACGCCACCTTCGTAGGCCGAGCCTTTTCCGCTTCGCAATGGAGCGTTGTGCCGGTGAGCCGGACCGCCTCGGGCGTGGGCGGAAAGCCCGCCGTTGTCGCTCGTGAACACCACGATGGTGTCGTCTTCGAGGCCGAGATCATCAAGGGTGTCGAGGATCCGTCCGAGCGCGGCGTCCGTCGTTTCAATCATCGTGGCGTAGGCCGCTTCGCGAGGATGCAGTTCCGCGTAGCGATGAAGGTGGCGGTGGTTGGCCATGATGGGGGCATGCACGGCGTACGGGGCGAAGTGAATCAGGAAGGGCCGCGGGTCGTCTTCGGATCGTCGGATCTCGGCGACCGCTTCCTCCGCGAGCACTTCGGTGAGATGGACATCTCGGCCGTGATATCGATCGAGACCGGGAACGTCCCAGACGCTCGGCCCGGTTTTTCCCTGACGCTTTCTGGCTCCGAAATCATGGATGCCGTAGAAGCTTCCGGGGCCGCCGGGACCATGTCCCGCGATATTGGTCTCGAATCCGAGCCGGGTTGGGTCGGCACCGCTGGTACCGATCGCGCCGAAGTGCGCCTTCCCGAGATGCACGGTTCGGTAGCCCGCCCGTTCGAAGATCGAAGGGAGGGTGACGTCGCCTTCGGCGAGCCCCTGGAGTCGCCAGGGTGGATTTCGAAGTCGCGGGTGTGCGGCAGAGGTGTCCCGGTCCGCATGAAGCGTCCAGTACGTGATGCCGGTTCGGGCGGGGTGACGTCCGGTCAGGAAGGCGGTCCGAGTGGGGGTGCAGACCGGGCTTGCCGCGTAGGCGTCGGTGAAGGTCGTTCCCCGCAGGGCGAGTCGTTCCAGGTTCGGAGTGTGGTAACGACGATTGAGCGGTGTGATTTCGGGACCGAAGGGATGGGAGACGTCCTGCCAGCCGAGATCGTCGACCATGAAGACCACCACGTTCGGGGAGGGTTCCTCCGCCAGAAGCGGGGTGGCGATCAGAATCACNGGGATGGCCAGCAGGCCCCACAGGTGATGCAGGATGGTCGAGCCGGCGAATCGGAGGTGGTGGAGGATCACGGTCATCCCTCAAGCCTAGCGATGAGGGTCAGGCAAGGCGGGATCCGTCCGGTGGAGTTAGATTCCTGTGATGAGCGACCACCACAAGAGTGACTTCAGACCCGAAACCTCGGAATCCTCCGGCATCGGGGGGCCCGACGGTCAGGACCTCGAACCGATTCGTTGTGCCGAACAGGTGCACCAGCCGAGCCGGGGTGAGGCCCAACTGACCCTGCGAGCGGTGCTCACCGGTTGTGCACTGGGCTGCGTGGTGGCCTCGATGAACATCTACTTCGGTCTCAAGACGGGCTGGTCGATCGGTGGCTCGCTCATCGCGGCCATCCTGGGGTTCAGCATCTGGAAGATCCTCGCGCCCATCGGCGCCCGTCAGTTGTCGGTGCTGGAGACCAATATCGCCCAGACCTCGGGCAGCGCCGCCGGATCCATGACCAGTGCCGCGGGAATGCTTTCGGCGATCCCCGCCCTTGGCCTGATGGGGGTGGAGTTCTCGTACTTTCAACTCGCCGGATGGGCGCTCGCGGTCGGCTTTCTCGGGGTGTTCTACGCGGTTCCGCTTCGAAACCAGATGGTGGTGGTCGAGAAACTTCGATTCCCCACCGGGACCGCGACCGCGGAGACGATCGTCTCGATGAATTCCGCCGGGGGCGCGGGTGATGCCCTTCGGCAGGCCCGGATGCTCCTGCTCTGGGCGCTGGTCGCCGCGGTGTTCACACAGGTCAAGTACTTCTATCCCATCATCGAGCATCCGATGTTCGCGAACCTGATCGCCGGACCCGATGTGACCGCGGCGATCAAGGGAGGCGAGGCGGTGGAAGCCGCCGGCTGGGTCGTCCTCTACGTGACGGCCGGGGCCTGGGGGTTCAGTCTCCTCTTCTCCCCGCTGATGTTCGGCGCGGGAATCCTGATCGGTCCCCGGGTGGGAACCTCGTTGCTGCTGGGTTCGATCCTCGGTTGGGCGATTCTGGGTCCCTGGTCGAAGTCTGCGGGATGGGCCGAAGGCCCGATCATGAGTTATGCCGACGGCCCTCGCGGCTGGCTGCTCTGGCCGGGGGTGGCGATCATGATCGCGGACGCCTTCGCGAATCTCGCCCTCTCGTGGCGGACCATCCTGAACACGTTCCGCCCGGGTCGAAGCGACCTGGAGGACGGGGAAATGCTCGAACCTCCATCGATGTTGATACCGAACCTCTGGTGGATGGGTGGCCTCGGGACGGCCAGCATCATCACCATGGTGGTGGCTCATTCGGTGTTCGGCATCCCCTGGTGGATGACCCTGCTCGCGGTCGCGATGAGTTCGGTGCTGGCGATGATCGCCACTCGATCCACCGGGGAGACCGACATCAATCCGATCGGTGGCATGGGCAAGGTGACCCAGCTCGCCTTCGGTGCCGTCGCGCCCGGTCAGGCGGACGTCAACGTGCTCGCGGCGAGCATCACCAGCGCCGGTGCCAGCCAGTCCGGCGACATGATGCAGGATCTCAAGACCGGAAGGCTGCTCGGAGCCAGTCCCCGCAAGCAGATTCTCGCCCAGCTGGCGGGGATCACCTGCGGCATCCCCATCTGCGCCGCGGTCTACAAACTGTTCGACAGCCAGTACGAGATCGGGGTCGATGAAAGTTTCCCCGCGCCCGCGGCGAACGCCTGGAAGGCGATGGCGGAACTTCTCAGTGGTGGATTCGATCAACTGCCCACCCATGCCGGCTGGGCCATCGCGGGCGGAGCGCTCTTCGGAGTCCTTCTGCCGGTGCTTCGCAAGACCGTGAAGCCGATCGCACCGTTCGTTCCGAGTTCACTGGCGATGGGAATCGCGTTTCTGGTCCCCGCGTACTACTCGGTGGCGATGTTCCTCGGCTCGATGATCCTGGTGTTCTGGCGAAAGCTCTCCCCGGCCTCCGCCGCGGCCCTCGCGATCGCCGTCGCAAGCGGTTTGATCGCCGGTGAAGGACTGACCGGTGTCCTCGCGGCGATCGAGTCGTTGATCGGCATGCCGGAAGGTGAGGGGATCGGTGCCGCGTGGCAGTGGATCACGGGGAGTTCACCTGATTCCTGAACGATAGAGACGATTCTCCGGAGTGAGACTGGTTGAATGCGTGGATCTCGGGCATCATGCGATTTCGCTCGTCCAGTGGCGAGTGAGAACATATCGATTCACTTCCGGATGGGACACGCCAATGCATTCCAATTTCAGTCTGCCGACCTCTCTCCTGGCCGTTCAGGAAGCGACCGCTTCGCCCGCCGCCAAACCGGCCGCCGAAGCGAAGACCGGCACCGGGTTTACCGCGCCGTCCGACTTGAGCGCTGAAGGGCTCTCGTCCTGGGCCGGTGACGCATCCCAGATCCTGCTTGATCTCGCGGTCACCTACGCTCCCCGACTCCTTCTGGCGATCGTGGTTCTGATCGTCGGCTGGTTGGCGATCGGCACGATCATTCGTGGCATCCGACGGGTGCTGTCGCTCAAGAAGTTCGACCCGACGGTCGGCAACTTTCTGGGCAGTGTGGCCGGCATGGCCTTGAAGATCATGCTCCTGCTNTCCGTGGCCGGCATGGTCGGAGTCGANGTNACCAGCTTCATCGCGATCCTCTCGGCCGCNACCCTCGCGATCGGCATGGCCNTGANGGGAACGCTNTCCAACTTCGCGGGTGGAGTCTCCGTGATGATGTTCCGCCCCTACAAGGTCGGNGACTTCATCGAAGGAGCCGGTCANAGCGGCTCGGTGAAGGAGATNCAGATCTTCAACACCATTCTCACCACCGGNGACAACCGCACNGTGGTCATCCCGAACAACGCGATNTCGACCGGGGTGCTGGTCAACTATTCGACCCAGCCCACCCGTCGGGTCGAACTCAACATCGGCATCGGCTACGAGGACGACATCGATCTCGCCCGCAAGGTCATTCAGGATTTCATCAAGGCTGACTCGCGGGTGCACACGGATCCCGAGCCGCTCATCGTGGTCGGCGCGCTCGGTGCCTGCTCGGTCGATCTCAAGATCCGGGTCTGGGTGGACGCCGCTCACTACTGGCCGGTCACCTTCGACTTCAACGAGGGGCTCAAGAAGGCCTTCGATGCCAACAAGATCAGCATTCCCTTCCCGCAGCAGGTGGTCCACCACGTGCACGACAACGAAGCTCAAACCGCTTCCTGAGCGTTCAGCGGACGACGCTTCGGCCCGAGGCTCTGATCCGGTCGAGGGCGGCCTGAAGTGAAGCGACCTTGTCCGGCCGTTCGGCGGCGAGGTCATGAGTCTCTTCCGGGTCCGAAGCGAGATCATAAAGTTGCACCGCGGGCCCGCCATCGGCGGGCCCGCGTCGTTTTGGTTCGGTGAACCCACCGGATCCCAGGCCTTCGATCAGTTTCCAATCACCCACACGAATCGCGAACATGCCGTCGAGACTGTGATGGACCACGCCCGCTCGACCCTTGAGCGATGACGGGTCGTCTTCCAGCAGCAGGGGAAGAAGATCGACCGAGTCTTCGCCACCCTGGAAAGGGGTGGGATGATCTTCAGCGGCGGCGGCGATGCTGGTCGCGTAGAGATCGGTGAGGCAGACGGTCTGTTCGATCGTGGCTCCGGGCGCCAATCGGGCCGGCCACTGAATGAGAAGCGGAACTCGATGGCCGCCCTCATGAATGTCCGCCTTCTGCCCTCGCCAGTTGAGATTGGCGGCATGGTTCCAGCGTGCGACATCCGCGGCGGGCCAGTGGGAACCGTTGTCGCTGGTGAAGATGAAGATCGTGTCGGAGGCCAGGCCGGATTCCTCCAGGGCGGTCAGCAGGCGCCCGATTCCGGCGTCGATCTGATTCACGAAATCCCCGTAGTGGCCGGCGCCGCTCGTGCCCTGCCATCGTTCCTGGGGGAGCCACGGGGTGTGGGGGGCGCTGAGGCAGAGCTGGAGGAAGAGCGGCTGATCGCTCCGATGTATCGCCTGGTCTTGAATGATGGCGACGGACTCGTCGAAAGACCGGGGGAGGACCTCCTCATGGACGAACCCTTCGGCGATCGGACCGGCTCGCCAGAAACCACCACCGTCGGCCCGACGATGCTCCGACCCTTCGATGGTCAGGGTGGGCGATGGATCGCCTCGGCCGTCTCGGAACCAGCAGTAGGGAGGAATGTCGAGCGAACTCGGAATGCCGATGCTCTGATCGAAGCCGACGGTGTGGGGGCCGGCATCGAGGGGACCGGTCCAGTCCGTCTTTCCGGTGGCGCCGAGGCCGAGATGCCATTTTCCAACGAACGCGGTGTGGTATCCGCGGGCTCGGAGTTCGCTTGCGATGGTCGGACGATCGGATTCGATCAGCAGCGGATCGTCGGTCCAGAGGACGCCTCGCTTCAGGGCGGACCGCCAGCAGTATCGGCCGGTCAGAATTCCGTACCGAGTGGGAGAACAGACCGCGCTGGGCGAGTGGGCGTCAGTGAATCGCACACCCTGCCTCGCGATCCGATCGAGATTCGGGGTGCTGGTACGCGCGTCGTCGTTCAGGCACCCCAGATCACCCATCCCGAGGTCGTCGGCCAGCACGATGACGATGTTCGGCGGGGAGGCCGTTTCAGCCTCGCCTTCCGCGACGACGGGTGGCTCGGAAAGAATTCGAACCACGGTGAGCAGGAGGAGGAGGGGCGTCGACATGGCTCGACCGTACCACGGACCCGGCACGGGCCCGGCACGGATCCGCAGCCCGGGCTGGAGATTCAACCGGGCACCGTTAGCATACGACGTCACTTCGAATCTCCACCGTGAGCAATCCATGTCCCTTGATCATTACGTCACCCTTGGTCGATCCGGTCTTCGCGTCTCACCCTTCTGCCTCGGATGCATGACCTTCGGCGATGAATGGGCGGCGGTCGGCACCCACGAGGCCGAGAGCCTCGACGTGCTCGCCGCCTACCTCGATGCCGGGGGAAACTTCCTCGACACCGCGAACGTCTACACCATGGGCCACAGTGAAGCGATCATCGGCGACTACTTCGCCGGGTCGCCGTCGGTCGCTCGAGACCGAGTGGTTCTGGCGACCAAGTTCTGCGGCAACATGCATCCGGGTGATCCCAACGGCGGGGGGGCGGGTCGCAAGGCGATCATGCATCAGTTGGAGGATTCGCTTCGGCGCCTCAAGACCGACTACATCGATCTCTACTGGTGTCACTTCCACGATCCGAACACGCCGCTCGAGGAGACCATGCGGACGCTTGATGATCTCGTCCGGAGCGGGAAAGTCAGATACATCGGGCTCAGCGACACTCCGGCGTGGCTGGTGGTCAAGGCCCAGTACGAGTCCATGCTGCGAGGCTGGAACCCGCTGTGCGCCCTGCAGATCGAATACAGCCTGGCCCAACGGACGGTCGAGGGAGACCTCATGCCGATGGCCCGGTCACTGGGACTCGGCGTGACGCCCTGGAGTCCGCTGCGGGCGGGAATCCTCTCTGGAAAGTACCGGCGTGAATCACGGCCGAAGGTGGGCACCACCCGCGTGGCGGAAGCGAGCCCGCATCTCAACGAACGCAACTACGCGATCATCGATGAACTCGTCGCGATCGCGGACTCACTCGGATCGACGCCGGCCCGCGTGGCATTGAAGTGGGTCCAGGATCGCGAAGGAGTGGCGAGCACGATCATCGGCGCTCGCCGCCACGAGCAGTTGCTCGACAACCTTGGTGCGCTGGCGTTGGAGCTCTCGTCGGAACAGACCGCACGGCTCGACGCGGTCTCGGCCCCGGAGCTCCCGTTCCCCCATGAATTCACGACCTTCACCGACAACATCGTTCAGGGCGGGACCACGGTCGACGGACGAACGACCGTCCGTCCGGAATTCCTGCCCGAGAGCGACGCGCAGCGATGGTGAATCGACCGTCGAGTTGAAAAAGATCGGCCCCTGCGAGGAAGGGCCGACCCGGTTTCGATTCACGACGTGTCTCGTTGATCGGCCGAAGCGGTCAATCACTTCGATCTGCCAGGAGCAGGTCCAGATCGAATTCGTACGATTCTTCCACGTCTTCGCGGGTGAGGCCTCGATCGAGCCATGGCCGAGGGCCGTGACCCGACCGGAGAGCCGCAGGGCCGATTCGAGGGGGGNATCGATGAACGGGGAAGACGAGGCGGGAAACGCATCGATGCTGATCGGACCGAAGTCCGGTCGTCGTGAGTCATGATCCGCTGCCTCCGAATGGTGCCCCGACCGAGTAGGCAGGATCGAGTTCGATGTGACGGCGTCGTGACGGAATTTTCAGACTCGCCTAGACTCGGTTCATGAACCGCAGCGGGCTCATCACCAGATTGCAGGCTTTTCTGTTCGCGGAAGAGCAGGTTCGAGTCGCGTGGCTTGGCGGTTCTGATGCCACCGGTCGGGTCGATTCCCGGAGTGATGTCGATCTGGTGCTGGTCGCGGATCGAGAGATGGTCGAAGCGACGTTCGGACTGGTCGATCGCTGGCTCACCGAACTGGTCGGCGTTCGAAGGCATCATCGATTGTCGGATCCGACGGCGCACGGTCATCCTCAGGCCCTCTTCATGGGGGCGGGACTCTCCGACGATCTGGCGNTGGATCTCATGGTGATTCACGCCGAGACCCCGGTCGNGCGTCGTTTCCTTCAGGTCGAACGTCACGGCCGGGTGGTCCCCCTCGTGGATCGACTGGGATGGCTTGAAGAGTCCGTGGTCATCGACCGAGAGGCATTGGAGATCGAGATCGACCGGCATCTGGAATCGCTGGCTGGAATGCACCCGTTTCAGAATTCCCTGGTCGAGAAGTCGATGGCCCGCGGACACTGGTCGGAGGCATTGGACGGTTATCAGCGACGAATGCTTCGTCCGCTCTGTGATCTCATGCGGATCGAACACGATCCGGATCGTTTCGACTTCGGCTTCCGCTATCTCGACCGGGATCTTCCTGATGCGGAACGGCGCCGACTGGAGCGACTGGCTTTCGTGCCGGATGCCGACGGACTTCGGGAGCGGGTCGCGGACTGCCGGGTGGAGATCGAGCGACGGTTCGACCGGATCATCGGCGCCAGAGATTCTTCTCGAAAAGGATCCGGGAGGGCTTGGATCTCGGACCCCGAGTGATCCCGAACCGGGAGCTCGCGATGTCGGCCACGAGTTTCGTGGCCTCCTCCGGGTCGTCGGTCAGAATCAGTCGGTCCGGGTCGTCGGGAGAGATGGTGCCTTCCGGGATCATCCGTTCCCGAAGAAAGTCGAGCATCGGCCGCCAGAAATCAGTACCCATCAGGACGATCGGGAAATCGACGACTTTCCGGGTCTGCACCAGCGTGGCGATCTCGAAGAGTTCGTCGAGGGTTCCAAAGCCGCCCGGCATCACGACGAAGGCGTAGGAATACTTGACCAGCATCACCTTGCGAACGAAGAAGTAGTGGAAGGGGATCTCGAGATCGAGGTACGGGTTCGACGATTGTTCATGAGGAAGTTCGATGGTCGCGGCGATCGACCGACCTCCGGCCTCCCTCGCGCCTCGGTTGGCCGCTTCCATGATCCCGGGGCCACCGCCGGTCATGATCGTGAACCCCTCCTTCGCCAGAAGACCGGACGTCTCTCGCGCGAGTTCGTAATACCGGTTCTCCTCCGGGAAGCGGGCCGAGCCGAAGACGGTGACGCAGGGGCCGGCGAAGTGCAGCCGTCGGAATCCACGAAAGAATTCGCCGGCGATTCGCAGTACCCGCCCCAGTTCGAAACTTCTCGATTGCGGCCCTTCTAGAAATCGGAGTTCGGGGATCTCCCCCGAGGGGGCGGTCGGTGAATCATGGGGGTCGGGTGCTGGAGTGGGGTCGCGGGAATTCATCATTTCATCATGCTACGCAAGGTTCCGGCGAGGAATGCAGAAGATGATTTCGATACCATCGGCCGCATGGCCACGATTCTCTCTGACGGAACCTGGACCGATGCGGGGAATGGAAACAAGACGTTCCATGCCACGAATCCGTCCACGGGCGAAACCCTCGACTCCGCCTTCCCGGTCTGCAGCCGCGCGGAACTTGAAGGCATGGCGGACGCGGCGCGAGCCGCGGTTCGCCATCCCGCGAACGCCGAACCGGAGCGGGTGGCCCGATTTCTCGAGATCTATGCGGCACGGCTTGATGCAGCGAGGGACGAAATCGCGGCGATGGCTCATCAGGAGACCGGGCTGCCACTGGACACTCGACTTCGAGTGATCGAGTTCGACCGAATGCTCGGGCAGCTTCGAAAAGCGGCGGCCGGGGCCCGGGACACGAGCTCATCGTCCTGGCGTCACCCGATCGTGGATGAGGAATCCGGCATCTTCAGCGATCGCGGCCCGCTGGGAGGTGCGGTGTTCACGATCGGGCCGAACAACTTCCCGCTGGCGTTCCATGCCGTTTCGGGCGGAGATTTCGCGGCGGCGATCGCCGCGGGCAATCCGGTGATCGCGAAGGGACACCCTCTTCATCCGGGCACCGGTCACATGCTCGCGGTCCGTGCGGCCGAAGCGGTGGCGGAAGCGGGGCTTCATCCGGCGACCGTCCAGTATTTTCATCATTGCAGCCCGGACGATGGCTTTCATCTCATCGCCCACCCGAACGTCGCCGCGGTGGGATTCACGGGTAGCCGGGTGGCGGGGCTTGCCATCAAATCGGCGGCCGATGCGGCGGGGAAGCCAAGCTTCCTGGAGATGTCCAGCGTGAATCCCGTGTTCGCACTTCCCGGAGCCCTGGCCGAGGGTGGATCCGACATCGGGGAAGCCTGGGCCGGATCCATCATGCTCGGTGCGGGGCAGTTCTGCACCAAGCCCGGGATCATGATCGGAATCGGTGCCGATGCCGATTCCGCGATCGAGGCGGCGGTCGTCGGCTGCAAGGCCGCGGATCCGGGCGTGCTGTTCTCCTCGGCGGCGGTGCGGACGCTCGAAGTCGGGGTCGACGCGATGGTGTCCGCTGGTGCGACGTTGCGATGCGGAGGTCGTCCCGCCGGACCCGGAAGTCGATTCGACGCGACGATTCTCGAGGTCGATGCCGATGGGTTCCTGAAGGAGTTCGAGGTTCTCGGAGCGGAACGCTTCGGGCCGGTCGGGCTTTTCGTCCGAGCGGCTGATTTGGAGGAGGCGATCGCGATCGCCGAACGAATGGAAGGCCAGCTGACGGTTTCGATGTATGCGGGGGGAACCGATGACGAGGCCTGGAACCGGCTGGCCGTGGTGCTCAGGACCCGCTGTGGTCGATTGATCGAGAGCAAGATGCCGACCGGGGTCGCGGTGGTCCCCTCGATGGTGCACGGTGGGCCGTTCCCGGCGACCGGGCACCCCGGATTCACCGCGGTCGGGATGCCGACCAGCATCGTCCGATTCTCGATGGCCCGTTGCTGGGATGGTGTCTCGGACCGAAGGCGCCCGGCATGGCTTCGTTCCTGAAACCGTTCATCGGACGAACCCGGGTCTGATCCCGGACCNCCCCGCACCGGGGAGCAGGCTTTCCTCCGCCCGACGATTCATCCGGCCGGCCGGTTCCGCTTTGCAGTCTCGATCACCTCGAGTGCGTGATCGCGTACCGGCCCTGTCAGAGGGAGTCGAGGTTGGCGAACTCGTTCGTCGCCCATGTCGAATTCCGATTGCACCAGATTCACCAGATGCACGAACTCGGGTACGGCATCGAGGCGGAGCAGGGGAAGGAACCAGCGGTACAGGGCTTCGAGTCGGTTCCGTTCGTCCGGAGTCCGATCGGCGACGGCGAGCTCCCAGAGGTGAATGGATTCCTCGGGCAACGCGTTCACGAGGCCTGCGATCCATCCATCGGCACCGGCATCGGCTGCTTCGACCGCCATGTCGTCGATGCCCACGAAGATCGCGAGTCGTTCGTCGAGGTGTTCGCGGATCTCTCGAAATCGTCGGATGTCGCCGCTGGATTCCTTGGTCGCATGAAGGTTGGAATGTTCGGCGGCGAGTTCCTTGAGTTGCGCCGGGCGAACGTCCACCCGATACGCGATCGGATTGTTGTAGAGCATGCACGAAAGATCGGTCGCTTCGAAGACCGCGGCGAAGTGGGCCTTCATTTCCGGCCAGGGGCCGTCATAGGCGTAGGCGGGAAGCACCATCAGGCCGCGACAGCCGGCCGACTTCGCAGCCTGTGCGATATCGATCTCTTGTCCGGTCGACACCGCACTGATCGCCGCGATCACGGGGATCCGACCCTCGAGCGCGGTTTCGCAGGTCTTCCAGATGGCAACCTTCTCCTCGAGTGAGAGAGCGCCGCCTTCGCCGAGGGAGCCGGGGGTCACGATGGCGGTGCAGCCCGCATCCGCCATCCGGACCACGTGGCTGGCCAGGCGTTGATGGTCGATGGTGAGATCGTCGTGATACGGATTCGTGATGGCCGGCATCACGCCGTGCCAGTCTTGGCGATTCATGGATCGGCTCCGAGGGGGAATCCGACACTGTACTTCGAGGAAGGCCGGTCCCGGGTGGGTCGATCGATTCAGATTCCGTGTCGCCAGGGATCCTCTTCCTCGTAGATGAGATCACTCTCGGAAGTGATCCAGGCTCGGCCGGCCACGGTCGGAATGATCTCCCCCGGTCGTTCGCCCGGTCGATAGCTGGCGATGAAGCGACTCCCGATGATCGATTCCTGGATCCAGGGTGCGCCCGGTTCGAGTCGTCCGTCGGCGGCGAGGCAGGCGATTTTGGCGCTGGTACCGGTACCGCAGGGTGACCGGTCATAGGCGCCGCCGGGGCAGAGAACGAAATTGCGGCTGTCGCCGCCGGAGCGGGCGGGACCGAACAACTCGATGTGATCGACTTCGCCGCCGAGTGGAGAACCATCCGACGAGGTACCACGGTCGATGCCCAGGTTGAGCGTTCTGCGAATTCGGCGGGCGAGTTCGGTGAGCGGACCGACGCGGTCGAGATCGAGAGTCTCGCCGTGATCCGACACCAAAGCGAACCAGTTGCCGCCCCAGGCGATGTCGGCGTGGACGACGCGATCCTCGAGCTCCACCCGCACCGCCGTGAGGTCTCGTCGGGACGCGACGTTCTCGACCGCGATGGACCCGTCGGACACCACGGTGGCAGTGACCAGGCCGACCGGAGTTTCCAGCCGCAGGGTGGTTCCGGGGGTCGATGCCGCCCGGCCAAGGTGTTGAAGAGTTCGAACCACGCCGATGGTTCCGTGAACACACATGCCGAGAATCCCGGCGTTGTTGACGAAGATCACGCCGAGATCGGCCTCGGGATGACTGGAAGGAACCAGCAAGGCGCCCACCAGAACATCCGATCCTCGCGGTTCGAGCACCAGGCTTCGACGCAGGGAGTCGTGATCTCGAGCGAGGGAGACGGCGCGGGCCCGGACGGAATCGCCCGGCGGCAGCGGGCCGCCATCGACCACGACCCGGGTGGGTTCGCCTTCGGTATGGCTGTCGATGACTCGGATCCGCATCATGTCGTGACTGCCTTCACCGGCGGTCGGGATTCAGGATCCCGAGAGCTCGGTCTTTCGATCGATCGCGACCTCGCCGTCGACGGATTCGTAGTCCCGCCAATCGGGGAGCACTTCCGAAAGGTGTGGAAGCAATTCGATCATGAACTCGCCGGCCATGGTTTCGAATCGTTCGATCACCTGATCGTCCTCTCCCTCGCCTCCACTGGAGCGGTCGGTGTGATTCAGTTGGACCTTGCAGTAATAGCCGTAGGGTGAGGTGAGGTCGAAGGCGACGTTCTCCACCGCCAGGGCGCTGTCCGTCGTTCGGCCGTTGGCGACGAAGAAGTATCCGCCCAACTGCCGGAGTGACGGGTCATCGGGATAGGTGAACATCGTGGTTCGAATCGCGATCGGTCCGGAAGGCAGCGGGAGTTCCCGGGTACCCAGGATGGGGTGTTCGACTTCGATGATCCGGTATGGCTCGCCGGTGCCGAGATGTTTNCGGTCGATCTCCCGTCCGATTTCCGGGAGTTCGAGTGCGATCGAGGTGGGGCGTCGCAGGCTGGTGCCCCCATGGACGGCCCAGCATCGTTCTGGAACGTGCGGTGCGGTGCCGGCCAGTTCGGTGTAGTAGGCGAGATGGAGATCGACGAAACCCTTCTGCGGGTCACCGTCCACCGCATACCGTCGCTGCAGGTAGCGGTCGGTGCCGAGCACTTCGATCACGGTGTCGCGGAAGATCTCATCCTCGCCGACCTGCTTCCATGGCCCGAGGGTCGTCGGAATCGAGTCGAGTGGTGACTGTGGGGCGACCGGCTTCTTCACGATGTGGAGGTCGAGGGCCGCGATGGCCACGTTGACCGTGAGCCCGCCGATCAGCAGAACGACGGCCGCGGTGATGGTGGCGGGCAGGACGCTTCGATCGAACCGGACCGGCGCTGACTTTCGATCCTCGGCGCTGCCGGCTCCGCGTCGCAGACGGTTGCCATCCTCGTCTTCGTCCAGAGGCTGAAGAAACCACATGAGCAGCATGAAGAGGCCGAAGGTTGGAATCATCCAGATCAGGCCGATGAGGGAGTGGAACTCCCCGAACATGAACTCATCGCCCTGAAGGCCGAGAATTCCAAGGGTGCAGATCCGGAACACGTTGATGACGATGGCGATCGGAATACCACACGCGATCAGAATCGACCGAAGCCACCAGCGGTCGAGTCCGACGTAGGCGATCACGGTTCCGAGGGCGAGGAATGCCATCAGCATCCTCATGCCGCTGCATGCCTCCGCGACGTCGAGGGGATAGGTGCCGCCGTCGGGCAGGAGGATCTCGATCGCATTGCCGGAGCGTGGCAGGAGGTCGTAGCCGAGGAGATCGAGGAGGTGCCAGGATCCCCAGGTCGCGATGTCCTGCATCGGATAGGTGATCTCCAACAGGACCTTGTCGGTGATCCGTTGCCCGAAGATGAAGACGTACAGAAGGGGGAACCAGAGCCAGAGCAGGGACCGCCACCCGAGAATCGCCACGCAGGTGCCGAGCAGGGCGAGNAAGACGCCGATGGATCGGACGTTGTGGCTGTTGATGAAGGTCGAGTCCGGTCCCAGCCAGGTGAATGCGTACCAGATCACCCCGAGCATGATCAGGCCGATGCCCGTCCAGCCGGCACGGAGCGGCCGGGCGGAGAGATCGGCCTTGTGTAGAAACACCACGTAGACGGCGATCAACGGAATGAACAGGGTGTGTCCCCAGTCCGCCGCCTCCTTCGTCGCGTAGTGGTACTGCAGGGCGAAGAAGTCACGGAACGCGAACCAGAGGCTCAGGAGAATCGCCGAGGAGACCACGGCCATGATCACGGGGGACGGCGTCAGCCATCCACGCTCGGAGTCTCTGGTCGGNCGAGGAGTGGTCGTTGTGTCGGACATCCGCCGTACTGCTCCCGGTGTTCGTCGGTCAGAAGGTGCTCGGTGCCTCGGCAACCTGCCGGGACGGCCCTCACCTGCATGACCGAGGAACGGACGATTCAGGCCCTGACAGTATGACGGACTTGCGGGGGGTGGCTCTTTGATCTGTCGCACCGCGGNAAAATTTGCCCCGCGAAGGCGATCGCACGACCGGAAACCTAGACCTGTANGAGAAGACCGCCCCCCACCGGGCGGTGGGAGGCGGAATTCAATCTCCTTTTGGTTGTGGTGTCGGTTCGGTTTCAGCAGCCCCAGTTTCCGAGGAGGGTGCCGAAGTCGGCCGCATCGGTGGTTCCATCACCGTTGAGGTCGCCCAGCGGTGTCCCCCAGTAGCCGAGGAGGATTCCGACGTCCGCGGAATCCACGCAACCGTCGCCGTTCAGATCGCCGGGAATGGCGGGGGGGATGATGTCGTCGGCCCAGATGCAGTCGATGAAGTGCTGTTGCCCGCCGAGGGTCAGGCTCTTGACCGTGCCCACGATCCGAAGCACGGTGCAGTCTCCGTCATAGCCGCCCGACTCGACCAGAATGGTGGCTCCACCGCTCGTGGTGCCGTGCAGGTCCGCGTAATCCGCTGCCAGCGANACCGGGACGCCGTTCACGCCGAGGTTGATCTCGCCGCCCTGGTCGGACACCTGGACCGTGACGTTCACGAGGGCTCCGATGGATCCGGCGAAGTCGTAGGTCGCATGCACGTTGTAGGTCGCCAGTTCCAGGTCGTCGCCGCAGGCGAGTTGGGAATTCGAGGTGAGGGCGTTCCCGAAGACCGGGCCGGATGAGGAGATGAAGTCGAAGATCGACACGTGGACGCCGCCGGTCGTCAGGGAGTCTCCCACCGCCCAGTTGCCGGCCAGCGGCAGGTCGGCATGGTCGACGAGGGCGTCTTCGCATTCGCCACCGCCACCGTCGGGATCGGCTTCGAAGCGAAGGCAGTCGATCCAGAGTTCCTGGCCCCCGACTTCAAGTTCGTGCACGATGCCCGAGACGTACACCTCGCCGCAGTCGCTTCCCAGGCCACCACTCGGAACGCTGATGGTGGCTCCGCCGACCGTGACTCCATCAAGGTCCCTGAAGTTGGGAACGATCCTGAGATCACCGTTGATTGCGAAGTTGATGTGTCCTCCGTACTCCCCGAATTCGAAGGAGAGATTCTGGACCGGTCCCGGCCCGCTCAGGAAACCGAATCCCGCCCGGCAGTTGTTGGTCCAGAGCTCATGGCCGATCCCGCAGGCCATGCCGCCATTGCCGACGATCGCGTCGCCGAAGGTGGGAGGAGTCGATGGGTTGAAGAGCTCGCGGACGGTGACCGGCACGCCATCCGTGGCGAACGTGCTGACCGCCGGGAACACCGCACCGAGCGGAAGGTCTTCGAACGAGATGTCGCAGTCGCTCGTGCCGTCCCACCAGAATTCCTGGCCGCCGACGGTGAGTTGGTCGACCACGCCCTCGAACTGGACCTTCCCGCAATCACCCCCGGTGCCGCCAGCCAGCACTCGGACGACGCAGCCTCCGACCGTGGTCCCATCGAGATCGAGGAAGTTGTCGAAGTTCCTGGCGTCACCGTTCAAGATCAGATTGATGTTGCCGCCGTACTCACCGAAGTTGAAGATCGGATCCGTCACCGGCCCGATCGAACCGGCGTAGTCGAAAGTGGCGTTGATGTTGTTGAGACCGATGCGTTGGCCGGCATTGCAGCCGGCGATCTGGGGCTCGACTCTGGCCGAGCCGCCGCAGAAGATCGTCCCGGTGGACCACTCGAAGCAGTCGAAGACGATATTGACGCCGTCGCTGGAGGTCGTATTCCCGGTGGCGAAGGTGGCTCCAAGCGGAGCGTCCTCCCAGGTGGGAGGCGCCGCCAGGGCGGCGGAAGCGAGAGTGCCGGTGGCGGCGAGGACGGTCATGGCGTGGATGTGGTTCATCGGGGATTCTCCGCGAGGGTTCTTCCGAAGGCGATCGAGTGATGGCCTGCAGTCGTTTCCGGAGTGCTGCCTTCGATCTCACATCATCACGCCGCAAATTCACGGGAATTCTTCCTCAGCCCGGGCCGGCTGGAACCTGGCGAGTCGGTTCGTGATCCTGCGTGCGGACGGGTGTCCTGATGTCGGCCCGGATCGGGTCTCCCGACCACGGGGCCGGGTCTCTCGACGCCGTCGGCAGACCACGATTCCGTGAACCATGCGGTGAAGAAATCCGCCAGTCCGTCCGGTGGCCCCGCGGTCAACGGTTGTTTGGCCTCGGGTAAGGGTCGAGAAAAGAGACTCTTTCGATCATTCACGGGTTGAATCCGGGCAAACGCGGTGGCTCGGCTTTCAGGGAGGGGTCATCTTTCATAGCCTGAGACCGAGCCCGCTCTGGCATTTGGAGTGGCTTGTGATTGTTCCCCCCAATGGAGAATGAAGAGATGAACCGTTCCAGCCTGATTCTTGCTTTCAGCGCGACCTGCCTCGCCGCGAGCTTCGCCGCCGCCGACTCGATCGCCGAGCTCACCGTCGATGCCGGGTCGACCGCCTCGGTGCAGCTTCGAGTGGAGATCGACACCTTCCTCGGGGGCAGCGACGACACCGACTCGACGACCGTGTCCGTGACCGGCTTCGCGGCCGCCGACCTGATCGGTGACGATCCGTTCGATTCGATCGCGATCAACGACCTGAGCCTCGAACTCACCGATGCGAACCTCGACTACGAGTTCTACTGCTCGATCTTCGGGTGCCTGCTGAACGCCAACGTCTCGGTGACCAACTTCAACCTCGGGATCGCCGAGACGCTCATCGCCGACATCGGTCCCGGTGGCGCGGTGTCCTTCCCGGATGCACTCTTCAACCCCAGCTTCGGATTCAACGCCCAGATCGGCGGGGCGATCTCCGAGACCATCTCCGGCGACTTCAACGACGTNGCGGGCCAGACCTTCAATTGTCGGGTGGACGCNGCCGAGGGCATCGTCTTCCTCGACGACGTCTCGATCGACCAGATCGTCTACGCGATCGATCCTGCCTTGCTTCCCACCGGGGTGAGTTCGGTCACGATCATCGCCGCCGTGAACCTGAACGGTGTCACGCTCACCGGAGCCTACGTGCCGGATTCGGTCTTCGGCGACCTGAACGGCGACGGTCAGGTGAACGCGGCCGATCTGGGCCTGCTCATCGCCTCATGGGGACCATGCAAGGGCTGTGCCGCGGATCTCAATGGCGACGGAGTCGTGAATGCAGCCGACCTCGGGCTTCTGGTCGCGGCCTGGACCGGCTGAGTCCGCGGAAGCCGACCCCGTACACCAAACGAGCCCGCGACCATCGGTCGTGGGCTCGTTTCGTCCTTGCACCGGTCANTTGAAGATTCCGTCGGCATGCGAGCCGTGGCCGAGGTGAGACGTCGATGTGCCGTCCTTCGGAGAAGAGCGTGGCCTTCGTTTCGATCGCGACACCATTCGGGGTTGCGGCGGTCGAGATCGAATCTCCACTGGAGTCATCCAGCGTGGATCGGGTCGACACGTCGTCTGCATCCGGGGCCTTCGGTGGATGATCTCGACGCCCGCCGCCTCCCGTTTCGTCACGGGCTCGGCCTGGCCGTGAATCGGGCCTTCCGTCGGACCACATCGTGCATTTCGGTTCCAGCGGTTCGGAACAAGTGAAGCCGAATCATGGTTCAATATCCGAAAGAGCGCGGTGGCTCGAGGTCGGAACCTCNTCGTCCGCGTACAAGGAGTCATCCAACATGCATCGAACGGTCCTCGTCTTCGGCCTGCTGCTGATCCTGCTCGGTCTTCTCGGGTACTTCGTGCTCGCAAGTCCCGACGCTCGAAGCCTTACCGCCTTGATTCCCGCGGGCTTCGGGCTTCCGCTCCTGCTCTGTGGCGTGATCGGAGCTCGGCCATCGGCCAGGAAACATGCCATGCACGTCGCGATGGTCTTCGCCCTCCTCGGCGCTGCCGCGCCGTGGGGCCGTTTGATCGGCTCGTTCCAGGCGGGTTTCCAATTGAACGAGAAGACCGGTGTCCAGCTCGCGATGTCGGGGCTCTGCCTGGTGCTGCTTGTCCTGGGCATCCGGAGCTTCATCACGGCGCGGCGATCCGCCGAGGGATGAGAATCGTGATTCGTCGCCGGCAACCGCACGCCGGTTTCCCAAGGAGCTGGCGACTCGAGTGACCAGAGAGTTTGAGATTCGCTGACGTTGAACGACCGAGTGATCCCGATGAGAAAAGCCCCTCCCGCAAGGGGAGGGGCTTTGTCGAATGACCCCAGGGAGAATCGAACTCCCGTTCCCAGGATGAGAACCTGGTGTCCTAGCCGCTAGACGATGGGGCCGCGGTCGCCGGGAATCGCCGGCGGGCGGACAAGGATAGTCCGACCGTTCGAAGTGTCAACCCGCCGAGGCGTTCTCACCCGGGCCGGAAGCCCTCGATGCCTCCTCAGCCGCGGTTCCCGCGGTCTTTTCGTACCGGCGCCAGTCGCTGCAGTCCCAACCGGTGAGCTGCTCGACCTCTGCGATGTCTTGTTCGTAATACGGAAGGAGTTCCTCGAACTGGTCCTTCTCCAACCGGTGCTTGTAACCCCAGGCGTTCGGGCGACGGGTCTTTTCGAACGGGAAGCCATCGGTCGCCCCGATGTGTCGGGCCGCTCGCCGCACCCAGTCCTCCTGATGCCGGTTGAACTCCTCGAACTTGATCAGGAGCAGCTGCTCCTCGTCGAAGGTCTCTCGCAGCGCCTTGATCTGGGAGGCATAGAGCCCCGCGGACATGTACCGGTACTTGTTCTCGCGGGCCACCGAGAGGTCGCCGCCGGATTCGATTTCGACGCGGACCGCGGTCATGAAGTCCCGCTTGTCGCGGAGCCTCGCCCGCCGGAAGTTCCAGGCGCTGAAGGCGCGGCGGATCGGGGAACGCAGGATCGCGATGATCCGCATGTCCGGGTTGTATTCGTGGATCCGGGGAAAGCACTCGGGATTCATCAGGTAGGTCGGAGTCGCCTCCCCGAGGATGGCTCCCGTCGGAGCCAGGACGAACCAGCGGTGAAGGGGCGAAAAGTCGGTTCCGTCGCCCCAGGCCGGACGGTCGAAGAAATTGAGTTCCTTGGGCAGCGGGATGTGGACCCCGGGTACCCGCTTGAGATACGAGAACATCGCGGTCGTGCCCGCCTTCTCGGCGCCCGCGACCACGAAATTCAGTCGGGGCCGGCGATTCAACCAGTCCTTGATGAGCGGCATGGGGGTTCCTGAGGCCATTTGGCCGGCGTTGATCGGTGAAACCCGGCTTCCTTCGAGGGATCGGGCGACCAGTGCCGGTATCCTCTGGGCCCAGACGTCTTCCAGCAAGTCCGGACCGCGGTTGACCACCCCAAGACGCATCCTCTTGATCCGACCCAGTGCCCTCGGCGACGTGTTTCGCTCGGTGCCGGTGGCCGCTTCGATTGCGCGTCGCTGGCCGGGAGTACCGCTCGACTGGGTCGTGCAGACCGAGTTCATGGATGCCGTGAGAGCCCATCCGGCGGTGGATCGAGTGATTCCCTTTCCACGATGGGAACTCACCGGATTCTGGCGACCGATGGATGGATGGCGTCGTACCGCCCGATTCCTGCGGTCGCTGAGCAATGGATACGACCTGACCATCGACGCCCAGGGGTTGGCTCGAAGCGGCGCGATGGCGATTTTCAGCGGAGCCCGACGCCGGGTCGGTTTCGCGGACGCACGCGAGTTCGGTTGGCTGGGCCTGAATCAGCGGGTGCCGGTGCCGGCCGGACTGTCGGCCGTCGATCGCATGCTGTCATTGATCGAAGGGGCCGACATCCCTCCGGTTCCGGATCTCACCCTCACGGTGCCGGCCGATGCCGAAGCTGGTTGGGCGGAGTGGCGAAGCACCCACCTCGGCGAATGTTCTTACGCCGCGATGGCTCCGACCTCGCGCTGGCAGAGCAAGGAGTGGCCGATCAAGCGATGGATGCAGGTCGCCGACGGACTCCTCGAATCGGGAAAGGTCGGGAAGATCGTCGTGTTGGGCGGCCCTTCGGAAGTGGACCGCCTGAAGAACGCGGTCGAAAATCGAAGTGACGTCGAGATCCTCGCCGGCCAGGGACCGCTCGCCCGTTCCATGGCGGCGGTTCGGGATGCGTCGATCTTCCTCGGCAACGACTCGGCGATGGTTCATGCGGCCGCAGGTTTCGACATTCCGATCGTGGGGCTCTTCGGCCCCACGGATCCGGTCGAGTGCGGACCGTACGGACGCCTCCGGGACACGCTGCGGGCCGCGGACGTCGATGAGGGAGTCCACTACCGGGATCGCGGGCTCGGAGACGAAGTCATGGGTCGCATCACGGTCGAGGAGGTCATGGAAGCGGCTCTGGATCGCCTGGAGTCCGATGGGCCGGTCCAATGATCGAGATTCGACCCTGCCCGAGTCTTCCGAGTCACGATCGCGTCTTCGAGGCGGTCAGGACCAGGNTCCGCATCGATCGGGCAAGCCCGGTTCCTGCGATGATCCTTTCGTTCCGTCCAGCGTTTCTGGACCGTCGCACCCCTATCAGAGATCGGTGGTTGAATTCATGAGTTTCGGGCCGGACAGGACACCATTCGACGTGCTGGGAGGGGAAGTGAGGGTCCGGGGACTCGCGGACGCCTTCTACGACCACATGGATCAGGACGCGGACTTCGCGACGATTCGTGCGCTGCATCCCGAGGATCTGGCCGAGAGCCGTCAGAAGTTCCACGATTTCCTCTGTGGCTGGCTGGGTGGGCCCCAGCACTACCTCGAGAAGCATGGGCACCCACGGCTCAGGATGAGGCATGCGCCGTTCTCGATCGGTGATGCGGAGCGTGACCAATGGTTGGGATGCATGGCCAGGGCCATGGATGACCTCGCGATCGAAGGGGAGCTTCGCGGCTTTCTAGACGCTCGTTTTTCGCAGGTCGCGGATTTCATGCGCAACCGGGGTTGATCCCTTCGGGTCTTCCGGGGTGAGTGGGCCGGATCTTGACGGCTGCGGATTCCCCTGCGAGGCTCTGCAACAGAGGCGGCCCTCGGACTCCGTTCGACCCGCACATTCGGTTTGTAATCAATCAGGAGATTCTTCCATGTCCCGTCGACCCCGTCATGCTCTGGCCCTCACCGGCATTCTTGGTCTCGCCGCCTGCGTGGCCGCCACTCAGGACTCGGACCGGCAGTGGAAGGTTCATGCCAAGGATCGGCCGCAGCCGGCGATGGTCGTGCCGGGTCAGGCCTCCGCCCCTGGTCAGCCGGGAACCGCACCGAGCGATGCGATCCTCCTCGTGTCCGCCGACAGCGGCCTCGATGCCTGGTCCAACGACAAGTGGACCTTCAAGGACGGCGTGATGAGCGTGACCCCGGGTACGGGCGACAGCTTTTCGAAGGAATCCTTCGGCGACTGCCAGCTTCACATCGAGTGGATGATTCCCGCCGACCGCGAATGCACCGGCCAGACGGGTTGCAACAGCGGCGTGTTCTTCCAGGATGGGAAGTACGAGGTCCAGATCCTCGGATCGAATCCGAACCAGACGTATCCCGACGGTCAGGCCGGTTCGATGTACGGCCAGTACCCGCCCCTGGTGAATCCCTGCCGTCCCAACGGGGAGTGGAACGAGTTTGACATCATCTTCACCGCGCCGCGGTTCGCGGATGACGGCGGCCTCGTCGCTCCGGCGACCGCCACGGTGATCTTCAACGGCGTGGTCGTTCAGAATCACTCCGCGTTCATGGGGTTGACCTCCCATGGATCGAAGGCCAGATATTCGAAGCACGACACCAAGGGACGCATCAAGCTTCAGGATCATGGCGATCCGATCCACTTCGGCAACGTCTGGGTCCGCCCGCTGCCTGATCGTTCACCGGCCTGGTGAGCGGCGGACCTCGGTCAATCCGGAACGCCCGGTATGGAATGCATGCCCGCCCCTGATCTCTCGGATCAGGGGCGGGCTTTCTCGAATCTGCGACGTTCACCCACGAACAAGTGGCGAGAGAACTTCGAAAATCCCGGTTTCGCTGCTAGACTCAGAACCGTGATCCCCACGATTTTGGAGTCCGAATGAAGCAGCCGAACACCTTCCATGAGAACCGAGTTTCGTACGGAATCGCGAGCGCCGTGCTCACCGTCGGGCTGTCGGTTCTGGTCGGGCCCCAGGCGGGCGCCCAGTCCGCGCGTCCCGGAAACGGCGCCACGATCTATCAGGACGGTGATCAGTACGGAACGACGTTCCGGACCTGGGCTCCGAACGCCGACCTCGTTTCGGTCGCGGGCTCGTTCAATGGAAACAATCCGAACACTCACTTCCTCACCAATGAAGGTGACGGTTGGTGGTCCATCGACGTGCCTTACGTCTCGCAGGGCGCGCGATACAAGTTCGTGATTCGAAATGGTGATCAGGAACTCTGGCGACGGGACCCCTGGGCACGGCGACTGACCAACTCGGTCGGCGATCCGCTGGTCTACGACGCCGATGCGTATCAGTTTCAGGCCGAGGGGTACGCCACTCCGTCCTGGAACGAAGTGGTGATCTACGAGATGCACATCGGAACCTACGGCGCGCTTCCGGGTGATCCGGTTCCGGCCAGCTTCGACGACTGCATCGACAACCTCGACCATCTCGAGGAGCTTGGCGTGAACTGCATCGAACTGATGCCGATCAACGAGTTCGCGGGAAGCATCAACTGGGGCTACAACCTCGCCTATCCATGGTCGGTGGAGAGCTCCTACGGCGGACCGGATGGGTTGAAGCGATTCGTCGATGCCTGCCACGAGCGGGGGATGGCGGTCATTCTCGACGTGCTCTACAACCACTGGGGGCCGAGTGATCTCGACCTCTGGCAGTACGACGGATGGAGCGAGAACGGGAACGGCGGGATCTTCTTCTACAACGACGATGTCCGGGCGGACACGCCCTGGGGTCCGCGGCCGGACTTCGGCCGCGCGGAGGTCCGGTCCTACATCCGAGACAACGCGATGTTCTGGCTCGACGAGTTCCGCTTCGACGGGCTCCGGCTGGATGCCACCAAGTACATGCGCGGAGTGCCGGAAGCCGGCATCGATCTTCCCGAGGGCTGGTCCCTCATGCAGTGGATCAACGAGTCGATCGACGCGACCCAGCCCTGGAAGATCACCATCGCCGAGGACTGGGGCGACAACGAATGGATGAGTCGCGACGTCGGCGCGGGCGGTGCGGGATTCGAGAGTCAATGGGACGGAGTGTTCCTCCACCCCGTTCGGGCCCTGGCATCCATCGTGAACGATCAGGATCGGAGCATGTTCGAGCTTCGTGAATCCGTGACCAATTACTTCAACGGTCAGGCCACCCAGCGGGTGATCTTCACGGAAAGCCACGACGAGGCGGCGAACCAGCCTCGGCTTCCGGAAGTCGTCTGGCCTGCCAACGCGGAGAGCTGGGAAGCCAAGAAACGATCGACCCTCGCCGCGTCCGTGGTCTTCACTTCCCCGGGAATTCCGATGCTCTTCCAGGGGCAGGAGTTCTTCGAGGACGGAACCTGGACCGACGCCGCACCGATGGACTGGGAACGCAAGGAGACTTTCTCNGGGATCTTCGAGTTGTATCGGGATCTCATTCATCTGCGGCGAAACCTCGGTGGCGCGACTCGCGGGCTCAGTGGCAACAGCACGGTGTTTCATCACCTTGACGACGTCGACAAGGTCGGCGCCTGGCACCGGTTCGACTCGGGTGGCGTGGGCGACGATGTGGTGGTGGTCACCCACTGGACCAACGCGGTCCGAAACGCCTATCGCGTCGGATTCCCTCGGGGTGGGACCTGGTACTGCATCTTCAATTCAAACGCCACCGTCTACGATCCCGACTTCACCGGTGGTGGGCCGATTCAGGTGACGGCCGAACCGGTCGGATGGGACGGCATGGGATACAGCGCCGCCTTCGATCTCCCCCCTTACACGGCCCTCGTGTTCTCGCAGAAGCAGCCCGTGGGTGATGGTGGTGGGGGCGATCAGGACGGACCGATCGTGGTCGACGGCCTCCTTGACGAAATCTATGGTGGGCCGCTTTCCGTTCAGGACACCGCCACCGAGTTCGGAGATGCGGACCTCGGCCTGGTGGATCATGCNAATGGATCCGAGCTTGATGGGTTGTCGGGTCGGGTGGAGGAGGGAGTCCTCTACCTCCACTTCGCGGGCAATCTCGAAAGCAACTTCAACAAGCTGGACATCTTCATCGATGCGATCGAGGGTGAAGGTCAGAACCGACTCCGCAACGACAACCCCGAGGTGAAATTCGGCGGATTGAATCGCATGGGGGGGACCGGCCGAGGGGTGGAGCCGGGCCTTCGCTTCGACTCGGAATTCTCTCCGGACTTCTGGATCGACTTCACCGGTGGAGGTGAATTCGGCGTGACCTACGAGACGTTCATCAACTGGTCGAGACTGTCGACCGGCGGGGGCCCGGACGCGACCTGGGGCTTCGCGGGACCGGGTGGTCCCGGCGCGGGCCAGGCGATCTTCGCGGGGAACGGCGTCATCGCCTCCATCGACAACTCGAACACGGCGGGCGTGAGCGGTGGCGACGGTCCCGATGACGGGGCCGGGGTCTCGACCGGTATCGAGTTCGCGATTCCGCTTTCCGTGCTCGGGCATGTCCCGGGTGATGGGATCAAGGTGGCGGCCTTCATCAACGGTTCCAACCACGACTTTCTCTCGAACCAGGTTCTCGGACCGCTGGGTGGCTCGGCGAATCTGGGTGAGCCCCGATCGCTCGACTTCGACGTCATGCCGGGGCTTCAGTTCGTGACCGTGGTCGAAGGTGAATCTCCGCCCTGTCTCGGGGACTTCAACGACGATGGGCAGGTCAACGGGGCGGACTTCGGATCCCTGCTCGCCTCCTGGGGGGTCTGCGAAGGTTGCCCTCCGGATTTGAACGGTGATGGCAGTGTGAACGGTGCGGACGTGGGACTCCTGCTCTCGGTCTGGGGTCCGTGCCCGGAAGGGTGAGCCTTTCGGAGTGGCGATCGAGGCGGCAAGGAAACGGGTTTTCGAGTCTGCCCTTGGAGAGTGCTTTCTTTCTGGCTATCCTCGGAGTCGGGTCGGAGTCTGATCCGTCTCCCCATGAAGTTCTGTTTCCTGGAGTTTGAAGAGATGAAGAATCGAATGCTGATGACGGTGGCGGGTTCGCTTCTGGTGGCGGGAGCCGCGCCAGGCGAGGACATCGTGGTCGATGGAGTTCTTGATGCCGCCTACGGTGAAGCGATCTCGCTCCAGCAGGTGCAGACCCAGTTCGGCAACGCCGATCTGGGCGAACCCGGGTTCTGCAACGGTTCGGAGATCGACGGAGTGCACGCGGTGATCGACGGCGACACGCTCTATGTGCTCTTCACCGGCAATCTCGAGAGCAACTACAACAAGATCGACATCTTCATCGATTCGATCGCCGGCGCGGGTCAGAACCCGATCCTCGGGAACAACGTCGATGTCGACTTCGGAGCCTTGAACCGCATGGGGCGCTTCGAGGATCAGGAGACCGGAGAGATCCAGCCCGGCCTCACGTTCGACGCCGGTTTCGCCGCGGACTTCTGGATGACCTTCACCGGCGGCGCGGGGAAGCCCGACAAGAAGGGCGGCACGTCCTACGACACCTACATGAGTTACGCCGACCTGTTGACCGACGGCGGTGATACCGCGGGTTCGGGGTTCGCGGGGCCGGGATCCTTCGGTCTGGAAGGATCGCTCTTCACCGACAATTTCATCGCTGCGGCGATCGACAATTCAAACACCGCCGGGGTGTCCGGTGGTGATCAGCCCGAACCAGATGGTGGTGCGGGCGTGTCCACGGGAATCGAATTTTCCATTCCGTTGGCAGTACTCGGCCATTCGTCGGGTGACGACATCCGGATCTGTGCATTCATCAACGGCAGCGGCCATGACTTCGTGTCGAACCAGATCATGGGCCCGCTGCTTTCGGGCGACAATCTCGGCGAACCTCGCTTCGTGAACTTCAACGACCTGGACGGTGATCAGTTCGTCACGATCACCGGCGATGGTGGAGGCGACGACGAGTGCTTCGGTGATTTGAACGGCGACCTCACGGTGAACGGCGCCGATTTCGGTGGCCTGCTCGCCGCGTGGGGCGTGTGCGGGGGATGTGCCGCGGATCTCAACGAAGACGGCGAAGTCGGTGGAGCCGACGTGGGCCTGATGCTTGCGGTCTGGGGACCCTGCGACCCCGGCGGCGGCGATGAAGGCTGCGGTGACTGCAACGAGGCTGATGGCAAGGGAGAAGGCGGCTGCTCGGAGACCGTCTGTGAATCGATCGTCTGTGACATCGATCCCCTGTGTTGCAGCGCGGCCTGGGACCAGTTCTGTGCTCAGCTCGCGGATTCGAACTGCGACTGTGCCACCCCCTGATCTGATGGGTGGATGAACGAAGAAGCATGAGATGGGCCGCGTCCTGCATGGACGCGGCCCGTTTCAATCCGGCTTCCAGTCGGCGATCAGCCTCGATGAGCGGGGAGATACGCGCTTTCGACGTATTCAGCGACCATTCGATGGGTACTGAAAGGACCGGGGATGGTGGCGGCGCTGCGCAAGGCTCGCTTCATCCAGCGTCGAGGAACGCCATCCCGNCCCCGGGCGAAGAATTCCGGAACCAGCTGATCTTCCAGCGTCTCATAGAGNGCGGTGGCATCCGCCGCGTCCCGAGCGGCGTCGCCGCGTCGCTTCGGAGTACCCACGATCTCGAAGCCGTTGCGACCATCGAATCCTTCCGGCCACCAGCCGTCGAGGATCGAGCAGTTCACGCCGAGATGCATCGGCGGCTTCATGCCGCTGGTGCCACTCGCCTCGTGCGGGCGGATGGGATTGTTGAGCCAGACGTCGCAGCCCGAGGTCAGTTCGCGTCCGATCCGCATGTCGTATTCCTCGAGAATCGCGATCCGGCCGCGGAACTCGGGACGTCGGCTCATGCGATAGACCATGCTCGCGAACTCCTGTCCCTCGCCGTCTCGTGGATGGGCCTTGCCGGCGAACACGATCTGGACCGGACGGTCCGGGTCGTTCAGCATCGCGGCGAGTCGGGCACGATCCCGGAAGATCAATGGAGCACGCTTGTAGGTCGCGAATCGTCGGGCGAATCCGATGGTCAACGCGTCTTCGCGCAGACCGGCACCCGCCGCCAGGCGCTCGCTCGGGTCATCGCCGCGCTGCACGGCCTGTCGGACGAGTCGGTCTCGCATGAATCCGACCAGCCTCGCCCGGAGCCGATTCCGCAGCTCCCAGGCCGCGGTGGGATCCACGTCCCTGGCCTTCGCCCATGCGGTCTCGTCGGGCTTCGCGACCTCGGTCTTCAGGCGGATGTGCTTCCGCCAGAACGCCGCGGCGGCGGGATCGAGCCAGGTCCCGGGGTGCACGCCGTTGGTGATCGAGCCGATGGGGACGTCCTCGACCGTCTCGACTTCGGGATGGATCGCTCGCCACATGTCCCGGCTGACCTCGCCGTGCAGTTTCGCGACGCCGTTGACGTGTTCGGCGAGTCGGAGCGCGAGGATCGTCATGCACAANGGCTCCGACCGGTCACCCGGCCGTTCCCGGCCGAGATCCGCGAACGATCGACTGGTGAATCCGGCACGACGAAGGACGGCGCCCATCGCCGCCGCCGCATCGCGTGCGGGATAGCGATCGTGTCCGGCGGGGACCGGGGTGTGCGTGGTGAAGACCGTCGAGGAACGCACCTGGGCGATCGCGTCGGATTGGTCGGCCCCGTCCTCGACGAGTCGGGCGATTCGTTCGACCGCGGCGAAGGCGGCGTGGCCTTCGTTCAGGTGGTGGACGGTCGGCCGTTCATCCATCGCCTCGAGGGCCATGGCGCCGCCCACCCCGAGGAGCACCTGTTGTCTCATCCGGAGATCGGGTTCACCCTTGTAGAGGCCTTCTGTGAGTCGACGATCCGCCGGTCGGTTCTCGGGGAGGTCGGCGTCCAGCAGCAGCAGCGACGTCCCTCCCAGGCCGAGCCGCATGATGCGGGCGACCACCGATCGACGCCCGATCGGGCAGGTGACTGAAAGTCCCGTCTCCTCGATCGGGTAGCGAGCGAAGTCGTATTCGGGATAGAGGACCCGCTGGCTTCCGTCCGCCTCGAACTGCTGTCGGTAGTAGCCATGGCGGTAGAGGAGGCCCACGCCCACCAACGGGACCCCGAGGTCTTCGGCGCTCTTCACGTGGTCGCCTGCGAGGACGCCNAGGCCCCCGGAATACTGCTGCATCGACTCGTGGATCGCGAATTCCGAGCAGTAGTAGGCGACCTTCANGCGGCGGTCACGGCCCCGGTGACTCTTCTTGAACCAGCGAGGGGTGCGTCGTGCATCCTGCAGCGTCCGCTCCGCGGCGTCGAGCGTCTCGAGAAAGCGGGGATCCGCCGCGGCGGCGGCGATCCGAGCCTTCGAGGTGGACAGCACCGTCTCGATCGGGGCGTGGTTCGTGGATTCCCAGGCGATCGGATCGAGCATCGCGAAGGGACGCTGGGCCGCTTCGTGCCAGGACCAGGCGAGGTTCTCCGCGATGCGAAGCAGGCGGGTCAGCAGGTCGTCGATCGAAGGGGGGGACGGGCGTGGCATGGATGGATCCGGATCGGAGCGTGACGGTGGATGAGGAAGCGGTGGTGAACGAGAAACTGGATCGAGTCAGCCGAGGCGTTCGGCCGTCGAAACGAGGGTCGCGAGCCGCCGGGCGAGTCGGGTGGTGGTGTCGCCCCGTCGCATCCGCCAGCACCAGTTGCCGGTCGGTTCGCCGGGACGGTTCATGCGGGCTCGCCGACCGAGACCCAGCAGATCCTGCATCTGGACGACCGCGATGTTCGCCGGGCTGGTGAACGCGAGTCGCGTCATGGTGTCGGCAGGATCGGTGGACGCGGTAGGTCCGGCGTACGCCGAGAAGCGTCGACGGGTTTCCGCGTCGATCGCTCGGTACCACCCCGCCACCGTGTCGTTGTCGTGACTTCCGGGATAGACGGCGCTGGCCTGCGGGTGGTTGTGAGGAAGTTCTTCGCTGGCCTCCGGCGTNCCGAAGAAGGCGGACTGGAGGATTCGCATGCCGACGATGCCGAATTGATCGCGAAGTCGATTGACCGGGGGCGTCCGATCTCCGAGATCCTCGGCGATGAACGGAAGCGGACCGAGNTCGCCGACCAGTGAAGTCAGCAGCTCCTTGCCGGGCGTGAGACGCCACCGACCGGTGCGCAGGTCGGTGGTGTCCCGCGGAATCTCGTAGACGTTGTGAAATCCGACGAAGTGATCGATCCGGACCAGGTCGAAACGTTCGAGCGTGGTGCGGACTCGACTTCGCCACCATGCCCAGTCCTCCGAACGGTGAGCGGTCCACTTGTAGTGCGGATGCCCCCAGAGCTGGCCGTGGTTGATCGCGGCGTCGCCCCAGACCGACTCCGTGGGATCTCCGGGGTTNGCCGCGGGGGGCACGCCGGTCAACACGGTGGGATCGCCGTTTCGGTCGAGTCGAAAGAGTTCGGGCCGCGACTCCACGTCCGCGCTGTCCGGAGCGCAGAAGATCGGTAGATCGCCGATGAGACGGATTCCCTCGTCCCGGGCGTGTCGTCGAAGTCTGTTCCACTGGCGATCGAGGATGAACTGCAGGAAGGCGTGGTACGTCGAATCACGTTCCACGTCGAGCCGGGGCCGTCGGATTCGGGCCGGTGCCGACGCATATCGACACCAGTCCTCGAGCCAGTCCGCCTTTCGCGTCCGGAAGTCNTCGAAGGCCGCGCCGTGAAGCCCCATCCGCCCTCGCCGGGCCTCGAATCTCCGGTACGCGGCCTCCAGCAGAGGACGCTTCCATCGCTCGGCGCGACGCCAGGATGCTCGCCCTCCATCGTCGCGGATGGAATCCTCGCGTCCGATCCGGGTGGCGGAGGCGGGCAGGTAGCCGTCCTCGACGAGGTCGGCGACCGAGGCGAGCATCGGTTCGATCGCGAAACTCGATCGAGCGCTGTAGGGGCAGGATCCATGGCCCACGGGGCCGATGGGAAGCATCTGCCATCGACGAAGGCCAGCGCTGGACGCCCAGGTCGCGAAACGCCGGGCGGTGGGGCCGAGGTCACCGAGCCCGAACGCGCCATCGGTCGACGGCAGCGACGTCGGATGGAGCAGGACGCCCGCGGAACGATCGGTGAGCAGGGGGTGGATGGTGGTCATTGAAACCGAGGGTCCTCATTCATTTCGATCGTGTCCATGCCCTACCTGAGATTCCGGGCACCGTGGCATCGGGCAGGGCGTCGTGCGCAGGCTCGACCTCCGGGAAGCCGGCAGTATCGGTTCCGCCGAACACCGGCGTCCAACCCTTCGTGGAGACCGGGAGCGAGATCCTCGCCTCTTCTTCCCCGGCGTTGAGGACCACGAGCACCTCCTCGGAGTCATCCTCGCGAACGAAGGCCATCACGTCCTGCTCGTCGTCGGTCAGGATGGTCGTGAACGAACCCGTTCGAAGCGCGGGATGCGCCTTCCTCAGGGCGATCACGTCGCGATAGAACGCGAGATGCTCCCGCATCACCGACTGGCCCGGTTCGTCGTAGGGTTCGAGATCCGTCCAGAGCATCGGTTTCCGATTGTTCGGGTCGTCGGATCCCCACATTCCCGCCTCGTCTCCGTAATACACCATCGGGGCGCCAGGGTAGGTCATCTGCAGCAGGGCGATCAGTCTCATGCGGGCATAGGCGATGCAGGGAGGCTTGGTTCCGTCGTAGGTGGGATCGTCCTGCTCGCGATTATTGCGGTCGAAGGGTCGATCCGGATTCTGGATCTTGGAGACGATGCGATCGGTGTCGTGACTGTCCACGAGGTTCTGAAGGGCGAAGGTGACTTCCGGGGGGTAGGCCTCGCGATGTGCTGCGAATCGCCGTGCGGCTTCGGTGGCCGTGATCTTGTGCTTCCGGTGTGCGATCCAATCGCAGGCGATCTCCGCAAAGGGATAGTTCATGACCGCATCGAAGGTCCGGCCGTCGAGCCACTCGGGCTTGGTCTGCCAGATCTCTCCGACGATGTATGCCTCGGGGTTGATGGATCGAACCAACTCACACCATTCGACCCAGAAAGGCATTGGAACCTCTTCCGGCACGTCGAGTCGCCAGCCGTCGATCCCGTCGGAGGGATCTCCGTCACCGTCGGGATCCATCCAGCGGCGGGTGACGGCGAAGATGTGTTCACGAAGGCTTCTGGACGCCAGGCCGTGTTCGGGACTCTTTCGAAACGCCGGAAGCTCATCGAAGCCCGCCCAGCCGTCGTATTGAAACGGGTTCCAGGATCGCACGTTGAACCAGTCGGCGAACGGTGACTCGACGCCGCGTTCCTGGACGTCGAGGAACGCCGGATGTCGGGTGCCGACGTGATTGAAGACGCCATCCAGGATCACCCGGAATCCCTGGGCCTTGGCCGTCTTCAGGAAGTCCAGGAAGATGAGATCGCTGTCCGACCAGATCCAGGTGGAAGGATCGTCGAGATCCTCCCGGTCGATGGTGGTCTGGAAATCCGGAACCCCGGCGCCGAGATTCTCGTCGACGTGTCGGTAGTCCGTGGCGTTGTACTTGTGGTGGGTCGTCGCCTGAAAGATCGGGTTGAGATAGATCGCGTCGACCCCGAGTTCCTTGAGATAAGGAAGCCGTTCCTTCAATCCCTGGAGATCACCGCCGTAGTGACGATCGAAGACGTAGGACTGGTAGAAGGTCTGGCCGTCCTGGCCTTCCCAGGGGCTGGGTTCGTACCACGCCGAAGTCCAGGGTCTCAGCGGGTCGGGATCATTTTCCGAGACCCCGTCCCGAAAACGCTCGACCATCACCTGGTACCAGATCGCTTCCTTCGCCCAATCGGGGGTCCGGACCGATGGTCGTTCGACATGGTCGTGGTTGTCATTTTCGGGGTGAGACACCCTGAGGCCTCTGGGTTCGTGGAGGATGGTGTGCCGCTCGACGCCGCCGAGACCGGTGGAAACACACCTGAACGTTTGGAATCGACCATTTTGGTTTGGAAGTTCGATCCGAAGTTCCAAGTGGCCATTATCGGTGATTCTCCGGTGGGGGTTCGATTCGCGAGGCGTCCAGCGACTCCTCGGGCGATTCGCACGAGGGAGGAATGAAAAATCTGGATTCGGGAGTTCCTTGGGGCGAGGATCTGAATCAGACTGGGGACATTCCGAGGAATGGAGCGGTTCGATGAAGACGACGGTATTGGTCATGTTCATTCTGCTGAGCGGAGGCGCCTCGATCGCGTCGGGCCAGTCCTTCGTGAATTTCGAGTCGCCTCAGGTGCATCCCATCGACGTGACGCCGGATGGTTCGCCGGTCCTGGTCACCAACACCGCCGATAATCGACTGGAGATTCTAGACCGCTCGCCGGATGGCACGATTCGAAATCGCGGCAGCGTCCCGGTCGGTCTGGAACCCGTGAGCGTTCGACGCGGACCGGGCCTGGGTCGTGAATCACCTGAGTGACAGCATCACGGTGGTGGATCTCCGCGACCAACGGGTGATCGCGACGCTGTCGACCGGTGACGAGCCGGCCGATGTCGTCTTCGCCGGAAAACCGATCCGCGGGTTCGTGAGCATTTCNCAGGAAAACCGGATCATGGTCTTCGATCCCGGCGACCTTTCCGCGACGCCGTCCTCGATTCCGGTCAGAGGTGAGGATCCGCGCGCTTTGGCGACCGATGGTTCCCGTATCTACGGGGCGATCTTCGAAGCCGGAAATCTCACCACGGTTCTGTCCGAACACGTCGTGAAATCGAGTGTGAACCCCGACCCCGGAGATCAGAACCCGCCTCCGAACGCCGGTTCGATCTTCGAACCACGCTGAATCCGAAACTGCCGGCGGCACCGGCGGCTTCCATGATCGTCCGCCGCGATGACGACGGTTCGTGGATCGAAGACAACGGTGCCGACTGGTCCGAGGCGGTGAGCTGGGATCTGCACGGTCACGGTCTGGTGGTGATCGACGCTCGAAGCCTCTCGACGTCCTACCGAACCGGTCTTCCGACCATGAACATGGCGTGTGCGATTCGGCCGGATGGTGGGGTCGTGGTGGTGGGAACCGAGGCGTTCAATGAAGTTCGCTTCGAACCCAACCTCGCCGGGCGTTTCATTCACGTGGAGGGCGCCCTCGTCGAGCCCGGGAGCGGAGCCGTGATCCGTCGGGATCTCAATCCGCATCTGGATGANTCGAATCCCAGGATCCCGCTGGCGGAACGCCTTCAAAGCCTCGGAGATCNTCGCGGGGTCGTCTGTTCTCCCGCGGGTGATGAAATCTGGGTCACGGGAATGGGGTCCGACAACGTGATCGTGCACGATGCCGGACTTTCGAGGACCGATCGGATCGTGGTGGGTTCCGGGCCGACCGGGGTGGTGATGGATCCGACCGGGACCCATGTGTACGTCCTCAACCGGTTCGACGCGAGCGTGACGGGCATCGAGCGATCGTCACGCGAAATCATCGGGGTCCAGACGCTGTTCGACCCGACGCCGATCTTCATCAACGAGGGGCGTCCCTTCCTCTACGACACTCATCTGACGTCGGGGCTCGGGCACGTCTCCGGCGGCAGCTGTCACGTCGACGCTCGAATCGATCAGCTCGGTTGGGATCTTGATGACCCCTCGGGAACGATGAAGCCGTTCAATCAGGACTGCAACGTCGGGCAGCCTCAAGGATTCTGCAAGGACTGGCATCCGATGAAGGGTCCGATGACGACCCAGACCCTGGTCGGACTCGAAGGAACCGCGCCGTTCCACTGGCGAGGCGACCGTGAGAACTTCGCCGCCTTCGACCATGCGTTCTCATCGCTCCTGGNGAACGATGCCGACGGGACGCCCGAGGAAATGGCCGCGATGAGAACATATCTCGCTTCGATCGCCTTTCCTCCCGNCCCCAATCGCGAAATCGACGGTTCGCTTCCAGACGAGATTCTGGGTGGTGACCCCGATCGCGGTCGCGACAATTTCGAAAACGGCGGCCTGGCGGTGGTCGACTGCGATGCCTGCCACTCGCTTCCCAGTGGCTCCTTCGGCTCGATCATCTCGGGCAGCGTTCTCGGGGAGGACCAGGGAATGAAGATCGCACCGTTACGAGCCCTCTACGAAAAACAGGGGATGGACAAGAACTCGATGGAAGGCGGCAAGGGTTTCGGATTTCTGCATGACGGGAGTGACGGGAGTCTCTTCGATTTCTTTCATCGAGAGGTCTTCACCTTTCCTCCCGGAGAATCCGGAGAACAGATCCGACGCGATGTCACGGCCTTCATGTCGTGCTGGGAAGGAGGCACTCATGCCGGTATCGGGGTTCAGGCCGAGATCGGCGGACCGAATCCGGATTCCCCCGCCCGTCGTGATCTCCTGATCTCGCTCGCTTTGGCGGGGGAGGTCGATCTCGTGGTCCGGGTGGAATTGGACGGTCGGATGCGGGGTGGTCTGTTGCGTCCCGACGGGCAGGTACAGACCGATGCCCTCGCCCAGTCATTGAGCGTNGAGAGTCTGGATGCGATGGCATCATCGACGGTTCCGATCGTCTACACGCTGGTCCCTCGCGGCAGCGGCGTTNGAATCGGACTCGATCGGGATCTGGACGGGTTCTTCGATCAGGACGAAATGACTGCCTGTGCGGATCCGGCCGATCCNGAGAGCACGCCTTTGAANTCGAGCTGCGGTCCGGACCTCGATGGTGACGGGCGGGTGAGTGGAACGGATCTCGGACTGCTCTTCAGTGCCTGGGGGATCTGCGNNACCGATGAATGCTCCGCGGACTTCAATCGTGACGGAGTGGTTGGTCCTGACGACCTTGGAACCCTGCTTGCCGCCTGGACGCTTTGAACCGAATCCCGATCAGTCCTTGGATTCGGTTCGTTCGGTGGTCCTGCTGGCGGGAACGGGGCGTGGATCATCGTTCTCCGGAACTTCCGCGGTCAGTACCGGCTCGTTTTCGCGGGAACCTGCGCCTCCGTCACGGGGTTGCCGGACGTGCCGAAGTCGGTTGGCGGCGTTGTGGGCCGCGATCTTGTAGACCTCGGCGAGGGTCGGGTAGTTGAAGACCGCGTTGAGGAAGTAGTCGAGATCTCCGCCCAACGAGATCACCGCCTGACCGATGTGGATCAACTCGGTCGCATGGGTGCCGATGCAGTGAACCCCGAGCAGTTTTCGAGTTTCACGGTGGAAGAGCATCTTGAACATGCCCGTGTCGTCACCCATGATCTGGCCCCGGGCGGTCTCTCGGTAACGAGCNACGCCAACCTCGTACGGGACGCGGTCTCCGGTCAATGCCTCTTCGGTCGCCCCGCACATCGAGATCTCCGGAATCGCGTAGATCCCGTAGGGATAGGTCTTGTCGAAGTCCGAGACGTCCCGGCCGAACATCCGGCAGGCCGCGATCCGACCCTGCTCGCTGCTGGTCGCGGCGAGGGCGGGAAATCCGATCACGTCGCCGGCCGCGTAGACCGAGGGCACGTTGGTACGGAAGGATTCGTCGACGGGGATGCGGCCTCGATCATCGGTCTTCACCCCGGCGTCGCCAAGGCCCAGGGCATCGGTGACCGGGGTTCGGCCGATGGAGAACAGCACCGCCTCGGAGACGATTCGTTTTCCGCTTTCAAGTTCCAGATCGACCTCGGTGCGATTGCCTTCCTCGAAGAGTTCCACGCGGGCCACGGCCTCCCCGAGTCGGAAGGTGACGTCGAGGTTCCGCATCTGATGCATGAGTTCATCGACGATCTCTCGATCCACGAAGTCCAGGAGTCGTTCGCGCCGGTCGATGAGCGTGACCTGGACCCCGGCGGCCGCGAAGATCGAAGCGTATTCGACCCCGATCACGCCGCCACCGACCACCGCGAGGCTGGAGGGAAGCTCTTCGAGCTTGACGATGTCGTCACTGGTGAGGATTCGGCGGCCGTCACTGGGGCCGGTTGGGGGGGACGCGGCGACGGTGCCGCAGGCGACCATGATGTGGCGAGTGGAGAGGATCCGATCTTCGTTGTCGCCCACGATCCGGACGTGATGCGGATCGACCAGCGACGCTTCGGCGGTGATCACCTCGATATCGTTCCGGACGAGGCCGTCCCGAACNACGGANGCTTCGGATCGCATGACTTGTCGAACGCGTTCCAGAAGATCGCTCATCTCGGGGCGACGGGTCAGATGCCATTCACCGCCGTTGCGACCGACCGGTCCGACCGCTTCCACGATCGCCTCCCGCAGGGTCTTGGATGGGATCGTGCCGGTGAAGTTGCAGACTCCACCCACCCGAGGGTANTTCTCCACCATCGCGACTCGCTGGTGGAGTTTCGAGGCCTGGATGGCCGCCGACTGGCCGGCGGGTCCNCTTCCAATGACGATCAGGTCGTAGTCGTGCTCGAGGGTTTCCATNNNCGCAGGGTACCCGAGGCCTNTGAGCGATCCGACTTCGAGGTCANTGGCGGCGGATTCGGGCGATGAAGAAACCATCCATCGCCCCGGCGATCGGAGGTCCGTCGCGATCGGGGGCGAAACGCCGCATGCACGATTCGGCATCCGCTTCCGGGGGATCCAGAAGCGGCAGACCGGTCGGGATCTCGGCCGGAAGTGGATCCAGTTCCAGTCGGAGTTCATCGCCGTATCGAGCGAGCGCCCGTTCGATGACCGCTTCGTTTTCGGTTCTTCCGAGGGTGCAGGTGGCGTAGANCACCACGCCGCCGGGTCGGACGGCGTGCAGGGCCGAGTGAAGAAGCGCCTTCTGGGTGGAGGCCAGTCGTCGAACGCCCTTGACGGTCCAGGTGGCGAACGTCTCGGGCTGATCGGCCCGGAATCGNCCTTCGCCCGAGCAGGGTGCATCGACCAGAACGCGATCGAAGGTCGCGGTCTCGCGGGGATGGATTCTTTCTCCGGCACTCTGTCGAATCGCAGCCGTGACCCCGCACTGCTGGAGAAAGGCACGCATGCGGTGGCATCGCGTCCGACTGCGATCGTTGGCGGTCAACTCGAGCTCGCCATCCACGAGGGCGGCGATGGCGGCCGACTTTCCTCCGGGGGCCGCACAAAGATCGAGAATTCGCTCGCCGGGCGCCGGTTCCAATGCCACCGCGGCGAGCATCGACGTGATCGACTGGACGATGACACGACCTTCGGTCCAGGCCGGAAGGGCGGTGATCTTGGAGACTTCATCGTCGCGGACCACTCGGGCCCAGGGCATTCCGTCGACCGCCATCCCGGCGAGGCCTTCGGCTTCCAGAGTCGCGAGCGTCTCTTCGATCGGTCCGCGAAGTGGATTGAGCCGGATGCCACGATGGCGATCGCCCGCAGTGGAGGCGATGATCCGATCCGCGACCGATGGGAATCGCTCGAAGTCCTGATGAACGCGGTCCATCCAGGCCGGAGGCAGCGAATGTTTCGGATCGGGTTCAGGGGAGGGCACGTTCGGCCTCTCGTCCGATGACCGACATGGAGTGCTTTCGGAGCATGTTTCGTTGCCAGACGGCCGCCGTGCGCCATCGGGGTTCTTCGAGTGAATGTTCCCAGGCCGAAAGTGAGGCGAGCAAGCGGATCAGATCGGTGGTTCGTCTGGACGCGAGGTCGTCGCGTTCGCCCGGGTCCNTGGCGAGATCGAAGAGCAGCGCCCGTCGTCCGTCGACCCGGATGGCCTTGAGATCCTGATCGCGGATGGTCGCCACCGGTCCTCGGCGCCAGTGGAAGAGTCGACGTGGACGATCGATCCGATCGCCTCTGAACCACGGCTGAAGATCGACGCCGTCCAGATCCTCCAGATCCGCCCCCGCGATCGCGAGCATCGTCGCATCGAGGTCGAGGATGCTGACCGGATCCTTGAATCGCCCTCGTCGATCACCGGTTCGGTGCCAGATGGCCGGGACTCGAACTCCACCTTCGAAGTGGGAACCCTTCATGCCGCGCCAGGGACCGTTGTCGGAACCGTTGCTGGTCGCGCCGCCATTGTCGCCGAGGAAGAGAATGATCGTGTCGCGGCCGGTCGCNTCGGTCGCTTCGATGATCGCTCCGCAGGCTCGATCGAGGGCTCGCGTCATGGCGGCGCAGATCCGCCGGNGGTCGGGCTTCATTTCGGAGGGGATCTCGGCGAGATCCGATTCCAAGGCGTGCATCGGAGTGTGGGGGGCGGTGAACGAGACCAGTAGGAACGAGGGGCGGTCGGCATGGCGAGCCACGTGATCGACGGCTTCGGTCGCGATGAGATCGGTGACGTATTCGATCTCCGCTTCCGAGGTGGTCCGGCGTTCATCCGGTCCGATTCGCTCCCACGCCCGATCACCGTTCTCCAGCGTCGGATTCCCGAAGTAGGAGCGACTGCCCGCCCGCAGCCCGCGGAATTCATCGAACCCTCGCTCGGTGGGCAGGAAGCGATCGTCGAGCCCGAGGTGCCACTTGCCCACGATCCCCGTGGCGTACCCGGCAGCACGAAATCGATCCNCGATCGTTCGTTCCCCGAGCGGAAGTCCTCCGGCGGCACGGGAGGCCAATCCCGGGAGGTTGTATTCGTGGCCGAACCGTTGTTGATGTCGGCCGGTCAGCATGCCGGCGCGGGAGGGGCTGCAGACCGACGCCGTGGTGTAGCAGGCCTCTAGAACCAGGCCCGTTTCGGCCAGTCGATCGAGGGCGGGTGTCTTGAAATCCGTTTCGCCTTGAAAACCGAAATCCGCCCAGCCGGCATCATCCGCGAGCAGCACCACGATCGAGGGAGGTTCTTCGGCGTGTGCGGTGGTTCCGCCGCTGACGAAGATCAGAGTCAGAATCCGAGCCGCGAGCCTTCGCCGGTGATTTNCGGTCACGAAGACGCCACCCGATCCAGCAGACGCTGAATCGCCCGGCCAAGGTCGTCACGCGAGATTGGTTTGCGAAGGACCTCATCCACGCCGGCGGACTCGATCGAGCTGATGGCGTCTTCTCCGTATCCGGTGATCAGGGCGGCGGCTTTGCAGAAACCCCTGGCCCGAGCTTCGCGGATGAATTCGATCCCATCCATNTCCGGCATGCTGAGATCGCTGAGCAACAGGTCCACGGAGGAGGACTCCAGAAGCGAGAGGCCCTTCCGGCCGTTATCCGCGGCGAGCACGTCGTAGCCGAGTGATGCCACCAGCGCTTCGGTCGTGGATCGAACCATTTGATCGTCGTCGACCACCAGCACCAGGCCGGTTCCGGTCACTGGTTCCGTGGGCGGGACCTCCGTGGTCATCATCGAGCGATCGATGTGGAAGCGGGGGAGTCGTACCTGGAAGGAAGACCCCTTTCCGACCTGGCTCTGCACGTTGATGTCGCCTCCCAGTTCCGTGGCCACGCGATGGACGATGGTGAGACCGAGTCCGCGTTCCGCCGCGCTGCGGCGAGTGGTGAAGAACGGATCGAAGAGTCGCTCGCGGATCTCGGGCGGCATGCCGGATCCGTTGTCGCGGATCTCGATGACGATGAATTCATCGTTCGACGAACGATGCATTCCCGCCACCACTTCGCCGGAGACGTGGCTCACCGCATGAATGGCGTTGGTGATCAGATTCTGGATCAGTCGAAGAATCGCGGTTCGATCGCCCACCACGCCGGAATCCGGATCCGTGATGTCTATCCTGATCCGCACGCCCTGCGGGACCGTGGGCTGGAGGAGGGTCACCGCTTCCCTGATCACTTCCGGAACGTCGGTTCGTTCATCGGTCGCGACCCGGCGACGGGTCAGCAGCAGGACCTGCTCCACGAAGTCTCGGCCACGTTCCGCGGCAAGTTGAATGTCGAGCAGACTCTTGCGACGCTCGGGGTCGGGCTCATCCATCGCCAGGGTGGACGCGAGGCCGAGGACCGGCATCAGCAGATTGTTGATGTCGTGGGCCACGCCGCCGGCGAGCTGGCCGAGCGCGTCCATCCGCTGGGCGTTCGAGAGACGTTGTTCGAGCTGGTCACGATTGATCTTGGCGGAGAGCGGTTCGGCGAACGCTCGGACGGCGGCGATCGAATGTTCGTCGTGCACCCGCCCTTCGCTGGCATCGGCCACGAGAAGGATGCCTTCGAGTTCTTCTCCAGCCAACACCGGGACCGCGACCCAGGGGTGATTGATCCTGGAGTCGCCACGTTCGAACCCGGGAGGGAGATCGATGCCGTTCCCCGTCAGGCCACCACGCTGAGTTTCGGCGACCTCGCGGATGAATTCGGCGGGAAAGGTTTCCGCGTCGTCGCAGAAGATGTCGCGACCCGTGGAGTCGATGAAATACGCCTTGGAAGCCCCGAACGCCTGCGCCATCGCTCCGAGAAGATGTTCGAGGACATCCACCCACCGACGGGAGGCGAGCAGTCGCTCCGCCGCGTCACCGGCGGCGATCAGGATCCGGTCTCGAGTCTCTCGACGCTGTTGTTCCAGCAGGCGACTCCAGGTGAGACCGGCGAGGTCCGCGAGGAACTCCAGTTCACCGACGTGTGATGCCTCGAAGGCGCCGGGTTTCGAGGAGGCCAGGCCGAGGGNGCCGACGACCTCGCCGGCAGAATTCACCGGGAGGTAGCAGCGACTCCGAATCTCGACCCGGCGAAGCGCCGACGTCTTGCTTCGGTTCGTGGGGTCGAGTCGAGTGTCTTGGATCAGGATCGATTCACCCCGTTGGATGACTCGTCCGGGATGGCGTTCCCACGCGGTTCGTTCGGCTTCGCGGACCTCGTCCTCGTCGAGACCTCTCGCACCGACGAGCCTGAGATGGAGAGAGCTCGGGTCCCGGAAGTAGATGCCGGTGAATTCGATGTCGTAGAGCTGGGCCGCCAGGTCGCTCAACGCCTGTCCGAGGTCGACGATGTTGCCGACTCGGCTGAGAGCCTCGGAGATCCGCCGTTCCAGAATCCGATGCTTTTCGAGGCTGCGAGAGGTCGCCAGAAGTCGCTCGCCCCGTTCGACCGCGAGAATCGTGGGCAGGAACGCGGTGGCGGCATCTCGGAGGAGATGTTTCACCTTCGCGGATTCGGTCGGCTCGATGCTCGTGATCAGGGCGTGTTCGGTATCGAGCCGGAGGCCGAGCAATTCNCCTTCGGCTCCGGCCTGGAGCGGTTCGTCGGAGATCGAGGCGAAGACGTCGGCGCTGATTGCGGCCGCCGCTTCGAGGGTGAGACGATCGCCGCCGAGGTGACGGACCTTCGCCGTGTCATCCGTCGAGACGATGGCGACGCCATGAATGCAGGTCCCGGTGTTTTCGTTCGCCAGTTCGAGGATCACCCGGGCAAGACGTTCGGGCCAGGTTTCCTCGTGGTCATGGCGCAGGACTTCGGCGGCGGCTGCCAACAAAGAGTCCACGGACCGTTGCGGAGGTTTGGAGCCTTGGAAATGATCTCCCGGGGGAATCATCGTCATCATCATCCCATATCGACGGCTTCGAAGCCAGTGGCGTTTCCCGGAGTGATGGCGGCGAGGTGGCGTCCGGTCGCGCCGCGATCTCGTCGGTGGCTGAAGAATCGGAACGAGGATGCGGTGCACTCCGGAGCACCATCCACGAGAGATTCTCGGACGCCGGTCGCGATGACCCGGAGGCACGTCGCTCGATGCAGGTCGGCGTGAGGCCGGGGCGATCGAGACTGCACCGCGGCAGCGAGGCCGGAATCCCGCATCGCGGCCGCCACTTCGAGACCGATTTCAAAACGCTCGACTCCGATGGCAGGTCCGATCGCCACGTGAAGATCATCGATTCGAGATCCACGACGACTCATCTCCTCGATCGCCGCTGCGGGGGCGTCGGCGACCAGGCCCCGCCAGCCCGCATGAACCGCGGCCACGCGTCCGCTGCGAGGGCAGGCCAGAAGAATGGGGACGCAATCCGCGGTTCGAACCGCGGCCATCCGCACCACCCGGTCGTCATCTTCCAGAGGTTCCGCGATCACGATGTCCGCTTCCGCCGTGTTCGCTGACTGGACATCGGTGATCGCGGCGCCGTGCACCTGTCTGGTCGTGGCGAGGCGCCCTCCTGGAGCCACGGCGGCCGAGAATCTCTCCAGATCATTCCGGAGGACTTCCGCGCGGGTTCCCAGATGACTCGAACCGGCAGACGAGAGATCCAGAGGGCGACCTTCGGGTCCCACGGCGGTCGAAAAAGCGTGCGGAACCCCGATCGACGCGAGGAGGGTCGATCGGAGGAGGATCATGCCGCCTTGACCTGCCTCTGGCCGGAGTTGATTCATGAAAGGGGTACCAGGGGCTTGAGCCACCTTGAAGGTTTCCTAGACTGGTCAGGATGAAGCATGTCTTGAAGATCGGCTTGATGTCGCTGGCGACCGTCGTTTCCACCACGAATGCATCGCCTCCATCGTCGCTGGACCCCCGTCCGCTGATCAATGATGAATTCGAATTGATCGAGGGCGGGACGACCGAGCGAAGTGAATTCGCGGGCGTTCCCGATGGCTGGACGTTGGTTGGGGACCGGATGCAGGGCGTGTCCCTGTGGCGTCCATCCTCGGGTGACGGAGGCCGCGCCGAGTGGTTCGACGGTCTCGTGTTGTCGATCGAGGCGGACGGTGGAAAGGCCGGAATCGACCAGCGTTTGAGTCGAAACTCGGAGGCCGGAGACGTCCTTCGAATCGGTTTCGGCCTCGGGTCCCGTGGAGAGGAACGGGGTCGCGTCGGCGTCTCCCTGGTCGACGCCGATGGGCGGGTGATCACGAAAGATACGACGACCGAGACCGGAGACGAAGGGGCGGCCGGTTGGCGGCGTCATTTCGTCGATCTGACGATTCCCGACGACGCGGTCTTCCGCAACCCGCTCGAGATCAGATTCCAGAACGTCGCCCGGACGGATCCGCCCGCTCGCGGCACGGCCTTGCTCGACAAGATCTCGGTCGCCGCGCTGGTCCCCGATGAAGACGGGTTCGCCGCCCTGTTCAACGGCAAGGATCTGACGGGTTGGATCGGGAACACCAAGGGGTACGGGGTCGAGGGCGATTCCATTCGGACCTATCCGGACCGTGCGGGTGGGAATCTCTACACCGCCGACGAGTTCGATGATTTCGTCTTCCGCTTCGCCTTCAAGGTTCCGCCGGGCGCGAACAATGGCATCGCGGTCCGGGCCCCGGCGACCGGGGATGCCGCCTACCAGGGGATGGAGATCCAGGTGCTGGATAACAGCCATCCCAAGTACGCCGGGCTGGCACCCTGGCAGTTTCATGGCTCGATCTATGGCATCGCCGCCGCCCGTCGAGGGTTTCAGGCCCCTCCGGGAGTGTGGAACCTGGAAGAAATCCGCATGGAAGGGCGTAAAGTGAGGGTGATTCTGAACGGAGCCATCATCACGGAGGTCGACCTCGATGATTCCACCCGGGATGGGACATTGAGCGGACGGCCTCATCCGGGAGCATCCCGGAAGCGAGGTCACATCGGATTCTGTGGCCACGGCGACGTGGTTCACTTCAAGGATCTCCGTCTTCGGGATCTTTCTGGAACCTGAATCCGATTCGCTCGGTAGCATCAGGGTCCGGGTCTTTGTTAAGTGCACATTCCAGACATGAGCCCGGCGGGAAAGCCGCCGACATTCGAGGAGTAAAACCATGAGTTCGCCGATTCTTCCCGCGTCTCTCGCCGGTCGACGCACGTTCATCAAATCCGCGGCTGCCGCAGGGGTGGTCCTGGCCGGATGGAAGCCGACCCTGGGTCAGGGCCGGGCTCTTCAAAAGCTCAATGTCGCTTCGATCGGCGTCGGTGGCATGGGCACGACCGACCTCGCCCAGATCGCCTCGCATCCCGAGGTGGCCATCGTGGGGCTGTGCGACACGGACTCCAACAACCTCGGCACGGCGAAGAAGCTGCATCCGGGTGCGAAGACCTTCGCCGACGGCCGCGAGATGTTCGAGAGCCTTGGCGACGGGGTTGACGCGGTTTCGATCACCACCCCCGACCACATGCACGCGATCTATGCGATGACCGCGATGAACAACGGCAAGCACGTCTATTGCCAGAAGCCGCTTGCCTGGTCGGTTCAGGAAAATCGCGTGCTCGCCGCTGCCGCGGCTGCAAATCCCAAACTCGCCACCCAGATGGGTACTCAGAACGCCTCCCGGCCCATGAAGCAGCGATGCATGAAGTTCGTGCGGGATGGAAGTCTCGGCAAGATCAAGGAAGTCCACGCTTGGAGCGACCGGCCGATCTGGCCTCAGGGCAATCCCCGACCCGAAGGTTCGGATCCGGTGCCGGCGTCGCTTTCCTGGGATCTCTGGCTTGGGGTCGCCCCCGAGCGGCCGTACAAGAACAACGCCTACCACGCGTTCGCGTGGCGAGGGGTGCGAGATTTCGGATGTGGCGCCCTCGGCGACATGGCGTGTCACATCGTCGATGCGGCCTTCCAGCCGCTGGATCTGGGTGACCCGACTTCCGTGATCTGTGAAGCGACCGATTGCACCGATGACCAGTTCCCCTCGAAGGAAGTGGTGAAGATGACGCTCGCAGGAAACAAGCACTCCGATGGAGAGCCGATTCCCTTCACCTGGTACGACGGCAAGATGCTTCCCGAAGCTTCTTCCATGGGTCTTCCCGCCGACTTCTCACTGCCACAGAACGTGGTGGTCATCGTCGGCGAGAAGGGTGCTCTCATGGTGCCTCAGGGTGGTGACGGCTACGCCTACTTCCGCAAGGGCAAGCAGCGTGCGATGGAAATGCCCCAGGCCCGTGGAGGCAGCCACTGGCACCTCTGGGTGGATCGTGCTCGCGGAGGCGATCAGCCCTGCCTCACGCCCATCGAGTACGGCGGCCGGGTCTCCGAGACTCTGGCGATCGGCGCGATCGCGAGTCGATTCCCGAACCAGCCCCTGGAGTGGGACGCCAAGAGCATGAGCTTCCCGGCGAGCCCCGAAGCGACGGCCCACGTCGCTCGCAAGTATCGCCCGGGTTGGGAAGTCAAGGGCCTCGGCTGATCCTCGGCGAGAGGACGTCGGCCTCGATCAGGCCGGCCGCCGAGAGGCGGACGGATCGAATCGATCTTCAAGAACCCGGGTCGCGTCGTCATGACGCGACCCGGGTTTTCATTCCTCGCGGGAAGCGAGTGCCTGGTGGGTGGAAGACGTACCCACCGGTTGAGCCGTATGCTCTTGACGCCCCGATCGAGTCGGACCGGGTGCGACTTCCCTTCGGAGACGTGCTTCATGCAGCGTTGCCTTCCACTGATGTGTTCTTCCGTGTTGCTCGTGATCTCGGTCGTCCTGGGAGGTTGTGCCAAGCCTCAGAGTCTGGCGCATCAGAGCGTCCAGGATGCTCGCGTCCTTGACGAGTTCCGCCTCGATGGTGAAATCCGGGATTCGACCTTCAACGGTGCCGCCGGGGTGGTGATTCTGGAGATCGGTCGTGGCGGGCTGGGGATCGGACTCACGATCGGCCATGGCGTCGCGATTCGTCGGCTCGATGATCGCTGGTCACCGCCGCTTCCGCTCGATCTGGTCTCGGGCAGCATCGGTCTTCAGATCGGCGGTCAGAGCGGCAGCATGATCATGGTGTTCCGAGACTCCGCGTCCTTCGAGGACTTCGTCTTCGAGGGCACCCAGTTCCTCGCCGAAGCCTCGGGTACCGCGTGGACCGCGACCGGGGCCGCGGGCGATCCGCTTGATCGGCCGCGGGTCGAGGTGATCTCGTCGACCGGTGGTCTTTATGGGGGGGCCGTCATCGGCGGCTTTGGAGTGAGCGTCGACGGCGCGATGATGCGTGCGGCCTATGGCAAGGACATCACCCCCCGTCGAATTCTCGATGACCGTGACATCGACATCCCGGCCGGCGCGTCCACCCTCTGGAAGTCGCTGGGGGGCTGAGCCGCCGCGTCAATCGTCCGCGTTCTCCGTTCCCGTCTCCCGACCCAGGGGACGAGGCCAGGCTTCGGTGCGGTCTTCGACCACGCCGGTGCCTCGGGCGACCACCGTCGCGCCGAGAAGGGTGCCGACCGTCGATTCCTCGTCCAGCACGTGATCGGCACCGGCGGCGGTGATCTCCGGGAGTCTCCGGGAGTAACGACCTCGAACGACGACCATCGCGTCGGCGTTGAGGGTTCGGATCTGATGAACCGCGGCGATGGCCGCCTCGGGATCTGGAATGGTCACCACGAAGGCGGCGGCGTCCGACGCATGCATGTGCTCGAGGATCTCCCGGTTGGATCCATCGCCGATTTCCGCCATCATTCCATCGGCCCGGATCCGGGCGACGGTGGAGGAGTTCATCTCGAGGACGTAGGGTTCCATGCCCGCGAGCCGAATGGTTCGGGCGGACTCCTCGCCTGCGGGGCCGAAACCGATCACCACGACGTGTCCGACCATGTCGGAGGCTCGTTCGTCCTCGATGTGCGGGATGTTTCGCCAGATTCCCAGTCGCACCAGTCCGCGGTCGATGGCCAGGGCGATTGGCTTGGCCTTGGCGACGAGGAGCGGCGTGGCGAGCAGGCTCAGAAGGGAGGCGCCGATCGCGGCCTGAAAAAGCGTCTCGTCCAGAACACCGCTCGCACGGGCTTCGCTTCCGACCACGAAACTGAATTCGCCGAACTGGGCGAGGCACAGGGCGGCACTGATGCCGACGACTCGATTGCCGCCGGTCATCCGGATGGCGAACCAGGTCATCGCGATCTTCAACGTGAGGCCGATGACCAGGATTCCGCCGACCATGGCGAGGATCTTGGGTTGCATCAGATCGCCCACCTGGGCCAGCAAGCCGATGGAAGCGAAGAAGAGGGTGAGGAAGACGGCGCGGAGGGCCCCGGTATCGGCGCGAATCTGGCGGGCGAAGGACACCCGGGCCAGAACGAGTCCGGCGACGAAGGCGCCCAGTGCCGGAGAAAGTCCGAGTGAATGACTGGCCCAGGCCGCGGCCATGCAGGTGATGATGGCGATCACGATCGCAAAGTCACGGTTCTTTCGGAAGACCGATGCCCCGAGGATCCGAGGCATCACGAAGATTCCGAACACCGAGAGCGCGATGATCACCAGCAGCAGCCCGAGAGCCGCACCGGCAAGCTGCTCGGTGGCCTCGGCCGCGATCTGGGCGTTGCTGCCCTCGGTGCTGCCGATGGATCCCAGAATTCCGACCATGATCAGCATGGGGACGACGGCGACATCCTGAGCGAGAAGCACTGAAAGTGCTTCGCGACCTCGCGGGGCATCGATTTCCCCTCGATCCACCATCAGCCGGACCACCACGGCGGTGGAACTCATCGCCACCATGCAGCCGATGACCAATGACTCGCCCACCCTGAAGCCGAAAACGCTCGCGGCGAGCGCTGCGGCGACCAGGGTCAGCGTCACCTGCATCAGACCGACCAGCGCCCCTCGGAATCCGAAGCCGCGAAGCTTCGCCGGAGTCATCTCCAGTCCGATGGAGAAGAGAAGGAGGGAGACACCGAGTTCGGCGACGAGTTCGAAGGGCTGGACGTCGGAGACGAATCCGGTCAGGCCCGGTCCGAGGATCACGCCGGCGAGGAGGTAACCGATGACCGCGCTCACGCCGATCGCCTCGAGTGCGGCGCCGGCGGCGACTGCTCCTCCAAGAAGGAGGAGAAGTTCGCCGAGGAATCTCCAGCTCTCGCTCGAATCCATCAGGCGATGCTCTCCAGGCGGATCGGAGCGGGGTGGATCATGGCGCGAGGTCGAACGGGTAACAGGTGAAGTTCTGGCCACCCACGGCGGCGCTGGCCATGAGGCCGCCCTTGGTGGCGACCAGCACGATCATGCCGTTGGCCACGGGAGCGGCCTTGGCGGCCCCGGCCTTGACTGCGGTGGCGGTCACCTCGGCCGAGAAGCCGAAGGTTCCGTTGGTGAACTTCTTGAAGGCCGCTTCGGTCTTCAAGATCACCAGTTCCGAGTAGGCCTCGCCGCCGATCTGGGCACCAATGGAGCCCTTCGCGACCTTGGCGAGTCCCCAGGGATCCTGCCCTTCGAACACGACGCCGTCTCCGCCCTCGCCGCCGAGGATCAATGCACCACTGGCCACGGTCGGAAACACGACGAATCCGTACGCGCCTTCCATCGCATCGGCGATGGAGGGGTCCTGTCCCTTCATGGTCTCGAGCGTCTGTCGGGCGACGGGGACGACCTCGGCTCGCTTCGCTTCCATGCCCTCGGACGTCGTGGGCACGGAGCCGCAACCTGAAAGTCCCATCAACAAGCCGGCACTCAGGGCGACCGCCGCGGAAAGGACTGATGGCAGACATCGATACATGCGCGAAAACTCCGTCAAAGTGGATCTGAAAAACCCCGAAAGCCTAGCAGACGACCGATGTAGGAGCGGAAGGCCGGATTTTTCTGATCTGAAAGCGATCAGGTATTCTCAGCCTCGGAGGCCCCATGTACGGATTGATCAACAAGGCGATTCGAGGACTGGTGGTTGAGCAGTTCGGCCAGGAAGCGTGGGATCGAATTCGCCGGCGGGCGGAGATCGAGGATGACGACTTCGTCTCGATGACGAATTACGACGATTCACTGACCTACGACCTCGTGGGGGCGGCCTCGGAAGAACTCGGACTCGGTGCCGACGCGATTCTCGAAGGATTCGGTGGCTACTGGGTCCGTTACACCGGAGTGGAGGGCTACGGGCACCTTCTGGATTCCGCCGGTTCCTCGCTGCCCGAGTTTCTGGCCAACCTCGATCAGATGCACGCCCGGGTCAAACTGGCGTTCCCCGATCTCAAACCGCCTCGATTCCGGGTGTCGGACTCCGACGAAGCCGGACTGGTTCTGCACTACTACAGTCACCGCCCCGGGCTGGCACCGCTGGTCATCGGGTTGGTGAAGGGCCTCGCCGATCGATTCGGTGACGTGGTGGAGGTCGAACATCTTCCGATGAACACGGACGGCGACGAGCACGATGCGTTCCGCGTTCGGTACGTCTCTCGCGGTCAGGGCGTGCAGCGATCTTGAAGGGTTCCGAGAATCGTCGTTCCCTGCTGGATCGGGTCTTCCCGTTTCACTTTGCCCTCGATGCGCCTGGTCGCTTCGTTGATGCCGGCCCTCGATTCCGGGCGTTCGCGGGCGACGAAATCGATTCCTGCCGATTCTTCGACCTCGAAGCGATCGAGGGGCCGCATCGCATTCGAGACTTCGCAAGCCTTGCCCGGACCGACGGCGAGGTCAATGTCGTGGTGCTTCCCTTTCTTCGTGGGATACGTCTCCGCGGCGAATTCATGGTCGATGTCGACAGCGATGAAATGATTCGATTCTTCGGGCATCCCTGGCTGACCGACATCGGTTCCCTGGAGTCACTGAATCTCGACTTGAACGACTTTCCGCCGCATTCAGGACTGTCCGACATGCTGGTGAACCTCCAGTTGCGAGAATCCGTGAACCGGGATCTCAAGCGGTTGGCGGACAGCCTTCGTGATCGGAGTCGCGATCTGGAGGCCGAACTGGAGAAGCGAGAGGCACTCGAGGCCCGTCTGCAGCAGTCTCAGAAGATGGAAGCGCTCGGCCGCCTCGCTGGTGGGGTGGCCCACGACTTCAACAACGCGCTGACCGCCATCTCCGGTCATGCGTCGCTGGGTCGAATGTCCGAAGATCTCGATGACGCCCATCGTCATCTGGGGCTCATTTCCGATGCGACTCGTCGAGCCACCGACATCACCGGCCGATTGCTGACCTTCGCCCGTCGGAAACGAATCGAGATTCAGGAATCCCCGGTGCAGGTCATTCTCGATGAAACCGCGGCGATGCTCGAACCCCTCATCGGGGTTGAATTCACGCTTCAATTCAAGTGTGATCCGGAAGTGAGCCAGGTTCGGACCGATCCCGCGGCCTTTCAACAGGCATTGGTGAACCTCGTGGTGAATGCACGGGATGCGAGCAAGCCGGGATCGGTGATCGTGCTGCATGCCCGATACGAGCAGGATGATCAGCCTCGCAGCATGATGGGGATGGAGCGTCAGCCCGGAGCATGGGTGGTGTTCGAGGTGCGGGATGAAGGTCATGGAATGAACGCCGAAGTCCGCGATCGGATCTTCGAGCCCTTCTTCACGACCAAGGATCTGGGTGAGGGAACCGGCCTCGGGCTTTCCACCGTCTGGTGGATCATCGAGCGGTCGGGTGGAGCGATGGAAGTGGACTCACAGCCGGGGCATGGCACCTGCTTTCGTCTTCATCTCCCGGCGGGCTCCATGGAGACTCTGCCGTTGGCCGCCTCCGACGCCGAGCACCAGGGGCAGGGTCGGCGGATCCTCTACGTCGAGACCGACGCGGTCGCGAGGAACGCGACCGCCGAACTCCTGCGAGCCGCAGGCTGGCAGGTTGAAGAATCGTCATCGGCGGAAGAGGCGATCTCCCTCGCCGATCGAAGTCTCCAGCCTTTCGACGTCCTGATCAGCGCCCTCGTCATGGAGGCGATGAACGGGCGGGAACTGGCTCAGGTCATGCGGACTCGGCAGCCCTGGCTCCGAGTGGTGATGGTCACGGCCTACGATGTCGGATCCCGCGAAGGCTTCGGCGAGGACCAGGTGCTTTCCAAGCCGTTTGATCTTCCGGAACTCCTGCGGGCGATCCAAGTCCGCACGCCACGGGATTGATTCTCCCGTCGGCGGATCCATCACGTTTTCACTGTCGTTGAAGGAACCAAATCGTGTCCGATTCCAATCAGTCTCGACCCGCCGGTGACCCCGTCGAACGTCTGGCCGACCTCCGGCACGAGTTCGGTGAACACGGTGGGGTGAACATGTCGATCGAAGCTTCGACCACTTTCACCGTGCTCGAGGCGGGGACCATGCCCGACATCTTTCAGGGTCGTCTGGGCCCGGATGACGGCGGTTGCTTCCTCTACGGCCGACACTTCAATCCCACGGTGTTCGTTCTTGGCCGGCAACTCGCCGCGATGGAAGGCGGAGAGGCCGGTTACTGCGCCGCCAGCGGGCTCGGGGCGATCTCGGGCGCCCTGCTCGGACTTCTGGATCAGGGTGATCACGTGGTGGCCAGCGACACCCTGTACGGGGGGACCTGGGCGATGCTCGCGGAGTTCCTGCCCCGGAAGTGCGGTATCACGACCACCTTCGTCGATGCCAGCGATCCTGATGCGGTCGCGGCGGCGATGACGGAACGTACGAAAGTCGTCTACGCCGAATCGGTGACCAATCCGACCCTCCGGGTCGCGGATCTCCCACGTCTGGCCGACATCGCTCACGCGGGTGACGCACGATTGGTCATCGACAACACATTCGCCCCGATGGCGATCACGCCGATCGAGCACGGGGCCGACGTGGTGGTTCATTCACTCACCAAGTTCGTCAATGGTGCGAGCGACTTCATCGCCGGAGCGGTGGTGGGCACGGGAGAGTTCGTCGGGTCGTTGATGGATCTTCACACCGGTCCGCTGATGATCCTCGGTCCCACCATGGATCCGCAGGTCGCTCACTCCATCAGTCTGAGGCTGCCGCATCTGGCGTTGCGGATGGCCGAGCATGCCCGGCGGGCTCAACTCTTCGCGGAACGACTTCAGGATCTCAAGGTGGACGTGGTCTATCCGGGACTGGTCGATCACCCCGATCACGAACTGTTCCGAAGAATCGGCCGGCCCGAATACGGCTTTGGTGGGCTGCTCACGATCGACGCGGGCACCCGGGAACGGGCGGAAGGTCTGATGGAGGATCTCCAGAACACCGAGGGCTTCGGCTGGATGGCGGTGAGTCTCGGCTACTTCGACACGTTGATGTCGTGTTCGGCGAGCTCCACCTCGAGCGAGATGACGGACGAGGCCCTGAGCGCCGCAGGCATCTCCCCGGGGCTGGTCCGCATGTCCATCGGCTTCACGGGAAGCGTCGAACAGCGTTGGACCCAGCTCCACGACGCGTTGCACCGAAGTGGAATCATCTGATCACCCACCGGGGTCAGGCCAGAGCGGATTCGATCACTCGAAGAGTCTTCTCGCGGCCCTCCCGCGCGACCTCCAGGAGATCCCGTTTCCAATAGGTCGGGTTGTAGAGTTCGAGGGAGATGCAACGTTCGAAGCCGATGTCCCGCAGGTCGCGGAGGCACTGCTCCAACGGCAGGATTCCGTCGCCGGGGAAGACGCGGTGTTCGTCCTTGAGTTCGCTCTTCGCGGGGGATTCCGGGGCATCGTTGAATTGAAAGATCGCGATGAAGTCGCCTTGGATCTTCCGGAGGCCGGAGAAGCCCGAGTCACCGATGTGCATGTGAAAGGCGTCGGGAATGATCCGGGCNTGTGGATGATCGGCGTCGAGGGCGATCGCCGCGGCCTGGCCGAGCCGTGCGCATCCGGGAAGAAACTCGACGAAGACCATGGCCGGGACGAGTTGATAGTCGGCGATGCCGATCTCGAGCAGATCGCGATAGCGGGCGCTGGCCCAGCCGAGGTCGAACTCCGACCATGGTCGATCGGGCTGAGGAATCACCTGGATCTGTTGGGCGCCGATGGCCGAGGCCATTCGCATGCGGTCCCGGGTCGCGGGCAGGCCGGCGTCCCAGCCTTCGCGGGTCGGGGGTATCGCGTTCCAGAGGCCGATCACGCTGGGGACGAAAAGGCCGGCATCCTCGATTCGCCGGCGTAGCTCGGCGAGGGACCCGCCGTCTGCCTCGTAGCTTCGGAGTTCACCCTCCCAGGGTTCGATCGCGTCGAATCCGGCACNCGCCGCGATATCCACTTTTTCCTCGAGCGAAGCCGGGCGGATGGTTGCGGTGTCGAGGCAGATCGGCCAGGGACTTCGGCCACCCTGATGAGCGGGGGAAGGTTTCGTTGGAGGTGTCGCGCTCGCGGGCGGGATCAGGCCGGAGACGGCAGCGCCGCCGAGAATGCCCGCCACCGCGGAACGACGATTGAATTCGTGCGACATCAGGGTCTCCATTCGTTGGACACACTTGTAACCCAAGCGGAGCGAGAGCGTGGGGTGGGTCTGTTAATCTCCGTCTGGAGGTTCGAACCATGCCTGTACTCGTATCCACGCTTCTACTCGCCTTCATCATCGGGGGCGGGCTCGCGTCCGCGAACGCCGATGATCGGCTCGCCACCGCTCTGGTCGCCGCGGGAGACAATCGGACGGAGATCGAGCGGGCGATCGCCTCCGTGCCTCCGGCGCAGGGCGACGCCCTGCGGTGGCTGATCGAACGGATGCCGGTTTCGGACCTGCGGAGCCTGGATGCCGAATTCCTCGTGAAGAACTGCCGCCTGGCGTTTGAAGCACGAGAGTCGTCGGCCTGGGCCAAGGCGATTCCGGAAGCGATCTTTCTTGATGCGGTGCTGCCTTACGCGGCGGTCAACGAACGTCGGGATGATTGGCGCGAGGATTTTCGTAAGCGTTTCCAGCCTCTCGTGGCAGACGCGACCAGCGCGGGCGAAGCGGCTGCATTGCTCAATCAGAAGGTTTTTCCCCTGGTCGGAGTGAAGTATTCGACCCAGCGTCCCAAAGCGGATCAGTCGGGCCTCGAATCGATCGATGCGGGCATGGCCTCCTGCACCGGCTTGAGCGTGCTGTTGATCGAAGCCTGTCGTTCCGTGGGGGTCCCGGCCCGGTTCGTCGGGGTTCCGAAGTGGTCGGACGGGAGCGGCAATCACAGCTGGGTCGAGGTGTGGGATGACGGCGAATGGAAGTACACCGGCGCGGCGGAACCCACGGGGATGAAACTGAATCGAGGTTGGTTCGCCGGACGAGCACGGGGTGCGGTCCGCGACGATCCCGAGCGTGCGGTCTGGGCGTCGACCTGGAGCGATTCGCCCGCTCGCTTTCCGTTGATCTGGGCTCCGGCGGACCGAACCGTCCGCGGAGTGAATGTCACGGATCGATACGTCGATGATCCGGTCGACATTCCCGAGGGGCACGGCCGGCTGTACGTCCGGTTGCGCGATCTCGATTCCGGGCGACGGATGATCTCGCCCGCGACCCTGGTGATCGACGGCGAGCCGGTCGCGTCGGGTCGGACCCGGGACGATTCCTTCGACGCCAACGACCATCTGGAGTTCGTGGTTCCGCTCGGGACCGANTTCATGGTCCGCTTCGAACTGCCCAATGGAATACTGGAGGCAGGTCAGGTCTTCAGCCGCGATGAACAGATGCTCAACGTGAAGAGCGGGGTTTCGAAGCGGGAGAAGACCCAGGCTTCCAAGGACCGGGGGCTCTCCCGGACGTGGGCCCGGCGGGTGATGAACGCAAGCGTCCAGCGGCATCAAGATGAGATCCGTGATGCACGAGCACCCGAGATGGAAGCGAAGGTCCTGACCTCCGGTGATCTTCGAATGCCGTTCTCCTACATCGTGCGGGGAGATCCCCCGGCCGGTGAAGGACGTTCGCTCTACCTCTCGATGCATGGCGGGGGCGGAGCGCCGCCCGCGGTGAACGATCAGCAGTGGAACAACCAGAAGCGACTCTACGCGCCGGACGAAGGGGTCTACCTCGCGCCCCGGGCGCCGACGGACACCTGGAACCTCTGGCATCGGGGACACGTGGATGAATTCTTCGATCGACTGATCGAGAACCTCGTCGTCTTCGAAGGGGTGGATCCCGACAAGATCTACCTGATGGGCTATTCCGCCGGGGGTGATGGCGTCTATCAACTCGCACCGCGAATGGCGGACCGCTTCGCCGCCGCGGCGATGATGGCGGGACATCCGAACGAGACCCGGGCCGACGGACTCCGCAATCTTCCGTTCACCCTTCACATGGGGGGCGAGGACGGCGCGTACAAGCGGAACGAGATCGCCCGCCGCTGGAAGAAGGAACTCGCGGATCTCGCGGCGAAGGATGCCGGCGGCTACCCGCACGAGGTGGTCGTCCANGAAGGNAAGGGGCACTGGATGGACCGGGAGGATGCGGTGGCGGTCCCCTGGATGGCCCGACATCGACGCGATCTCCGTCCGGACCGGATCGTCTGGCTTCAGGACGACGTCACCCACGATCGCTTCTACTGGCTCGCGGTCGATGAGCCGAAGGCACGCGAGCGGATCGTCGTCGAACGATCGGGCAACGTGATCGACATCATCGAAGGCGGGGAACGTGGGCTTCGAATCAGGCTCGACGACTCGATGGTCGACCTGGACGAGCCCGTCACCGTCAATCGCGGTGATCAGGTGGTCTTCAAGGGGATCGTCCCCCGCACGGTAGAGGTGATCACGAGAACCCTCGCCGAGCGAGGAGACCCGAAGGGCGTCTTCACGGCGGAGATCGTGATTCCGGCGGCCGAGCCCGAGGCGGCCCCCGAGGCTGGCTCTGAAGACGGTTCCTGAGCAGTGTTCGAATCGGGATCCTGCTTCCGATGGCGATCGTGGAAGTCGCGGTCGGTGGCCGATGACCCGGGAGAGGTGCGTTGAAGATGACGGGCGAAGATGCAACCGGTGCCGTGCGAGTGCAGTTGATCGGTGATGCCGCGGTCGCCGACGGCTGTCTTCGGCGACTGATCGAGCGCGGCTTCGAGGTGGTCGGTTGCCTTCCGGCGAGCGATGCCTTCGCGGGCGAGTGTCGATCGAGGGGGATTCCGACTTTCGACGTCGATGCCGATCTCGATGTGATGCTCGAGGTCCCCTGCGACTGGATACTCAGCGTCTTCAACCTGCGGATCCTGCCTCCGAGGGTGCTTCAACACCCCGCTCGGGGGGTGGTGAACTTCCATGATGGACCCCTGCCCGGATATGCGGGGCTGTATGCGCCGACCCGCGCCCTGCTCGACGGCGCGACCGCGCACGGAGTGGTCTGGCACCTGGTGGACGAGGGCATCGACACCGGAGATCTTCTGGTCACCGAATCGGTTCCGATCGAAGCCGACGACACCGCCCTCGCGCTGCAGGTTCGCTGCGTGGAGGCCGGGCGTCGTTCCTTCGAGCGACTGATGCCCCTGCTCTGCGAGGAGACGCCGGACGCTCGAGCCCAGGATTCATCCCTGCGAACGTGTTTTGGAAGCAAGAACTGGTGCCGTCGAGGCATCGAGACCGACTGGCGGTCGCCCGTCGCTTCCATTCGACGCGTGGTCGATGCCCACGACTTCGGTCCGTACCCGAACTACGTGGGACGGCCGAGATTCCGACTCGACGACCGGTGGCATGCCTTGATCGGGGCATCGGCCTGCGAGGACCTTGACTGTCCGAACCCTGAATCGGCCCCCGGTGCGACGTGGACGGGCGACGACGGACGACTTCATGTCCGATGTGGGGATGGTTGCCTGGTGGTCGACCGGAGCGAGCCACCCGTCAGGGCGATCGAGGGGGCCGGTCTTCGGATGACGGTACGGGACGAGGCCGAGCTTCTGGCAATCGAGCGCTGGGATGCCGCGAGGTTTCGAACCGAACTCTGGTGGCGGATGCGGTTGGGTGCCTTCGATCAGACCGGCGACTGGATGGGGTCGGGTGATTCCGGGGAGATGGTGCTTGGCGACGGCCTCGAGCACCTGATCTGCGGGCTCGTCGCCTGTCATGCGATCCACGGCGACGATTCGATCCAGTTCGCCTTGGGTTGGAGTCGAGCGGAGCTCCGGGCAGGTGTCGGCCCCGGCGTCGATCCGGAGGTCACGTCGCTGCTCCACCCTCTGGCGCCGGTGAAGGTGCCGATCGATCCCACCACCGGGATGGGTCGCCTGGCCGAGTCGATCGAGGCGGCCCTCGCCGAGACCCGTCGTCGAGGACCTTTCCTGGCGGACATCCTCGACCGGATCGGCGTGGGTGAGAAGCCACTGCTTGATCCCGGGCGTCTGCCGATCCGCGTGCTCGAGAACACTCCGGACCCGGGACCGCCCGCCTGCTGGACCTTCCGTCGGGCGACGGACGGAACCTGGTCGGTGACCGGTCCGGAGTGGGCGATGGGTACCTTCGCTGATCTCTATGAGCACCGGTGCGGAGCCCTCGAGAGAACCTCGGATGTTCCGATGGGCGGCCTGCCTCGAGTCGTCGGTGGCACCGCATCCATGGTCCGGTCATGGGAGGGGAGCCAGTCGATTCCCGCGCCGGAATCGTTCATGGCGGTCCTGATGGAACGGTTGCGTGCCGCCGATCCCGACCGGGTCTTCGTCGACTGTGTCGCGGACGGTGGTGCCACCGATCGTGAGATGGCCGAACTGACGGAGGCCTGGATGACCCGGCTCCGCCTCGCCGGCGTCGTCGCTGGTGATCTTGTTCCGGTGGCTCTGGATCGTGGCACACCCTTCGTGGCAGTGATGATGGCGGTGCTCTGCCTGGGTGCCGGATTCGTGCCGCTCGATCCACTCGCCCCCGACGATCGCGTCCGACGCATCCTGGACATTCTTGGAACGGAAGTGGGGGTGACCGAGCCCGGCCGCGCCATGCCCGACGATTCGATGGACTGGATCTCCGCCGCTCCATCGACCGGGAAGTCGGGTGAGGTGCTTCACGGCATCGGTCGGCCCGAACCGGACGACGTGGCGTTCGTGCTCTTCACCTCGGGAAGCACCGGCGTTCCGCGCGGCGTCCGGCTCTCCCACCGGAATTTCGATCAGTACCTGGAGACGGTCGCCGAGGCCATTCACCCCCTGGCCTACGAGAGATCGGCATGGACGTCGTCGGTGGCGTTCGATTCCTCAGCGGCCGAAGTCCTGTATCCGGCGGTCCGGGGTGGCACGATCGTGGTGCTCGATCGTGCCGATCTCGCGAGCGCGGCATCCTTGACCCAGGCCTTCCGTTCACGTGCGATCTCGGGATTCGGCTGCGCGACGGCGCTGTGGTCGGCCTGGATGAAACACGTCGCGCGGATCGATCAACCGATTCCGGAGACTCTTCGCCACGTCGACATCGGTGGAAGCGTGGCGGATCCCGATCTGATTCGAAACTGGCTCGAGCTGACGGATGCATCGATCTGCCTCATGAACCGGTACGGACCGACCGAGACCACCGTGACGGTCACGGCTCATGTCATCGACGCGACATCGACCGATCATGACTCGATCCCGATCGGTCGACCGGAGCGGGGAACGGAGATCCGGATTCTCGACGAGGGGGCGCGACGCGTGCCACCGGGCGTGGAGGGGGAGATCTGGATCGGCGGTGAACAGGTCGCCCTCGGGTACATGCCGACCGACGAGGACCAGGGAGGCTTTCGATCGCTGGCGGGAGCGGAAGGGCGGTGGTTCCGAACCGGTGATCGTGGATCCTGGACTCTCGATGGAGAGATTCTCTTCGGCGGTCGAAACGACGATCAGGTGAAGATCGGTGGCTACCGGATCGAGCTGGACGAGGTTCGCCAGGCGATCAACCGGATCGAGGAAGGGCGGGAGATCGACGTGCTGGCGATCGGGGTGGGGACCGATCGGATCCTCGGGGTGGTCGTGGAGACCGGATCGATGGAGATCGAGACCGACGCCTGGATCAGCGACATGGAGGCGAGGTTGGAGTCCGTCCTGCCCCGGTATGCGATTCCTCGCCGGTGGCGATTCGTGGAATCACTGGCTCGGACCCCTTCCGGCAAGACCGACCGCATGGCCGCTCGTTCACTCTTCGCCGAGATGGTGGTCGAGGCGCCGCTGGTCGTCGACCTCGATTCCCCCGACTGGATGGCGGCGCAGGTGGGCCGGGTGCTCGGACGGAGGGTCGACGATCCGTCCCGTTCGTTCTTCGAGCTTGGCGGTGATTCCCTCGGGGCGATGCGATTGCACGCCATCCTCGAGGAGTCATGCGGCCGAACGCTTCCCTTGACGTTGGTGCATGCCGCTCGGGACATCGGAGATCTTTCCGAACGCCTTCGAAAGGCGGCATCCGATGGCGTGGTGGAAAAGATCGTGAACGGGCATCGTCGTCATGGAGTGATCGAACGGCCCGGCAGACCGACCGTCCTCTTCCTGCCCGGTCTTCACGGGGAGGCGACGCTGCGACACATCTGGGCTCCGCTGGGTGCGAGGGCGACGGTCGAAGCGATCGATCTGGATCTCGATCGATGTCGATCCGTCCTCGATCGCGGCCGCGGCCCGGGGCGATTCAGCGATCTGATCTCGGACGTGGTGGATCTGGTGATCGAGGGCACGGGCGAATCGCCTCCGATTCTCGTCGGATACTCGATCGGTGGGTGGATCGCCTTCGAGGTCGCGGCGACGTGCCGTCGACGAGGCATCGATCTGCCGATGCCGATCCTGATCGAACCGGAGATCCACGTCGACGGGGCGTTCCCGGATCGCTTTCGCCACACGATGAATGCCGCGATCGACTCGATGTCGAACCTCGATCCCCTCCGTGCTCTCGGTCGTCGGATGACGAAGGATCGCGGGCCGAGCCTGCTGCCTGATTCGCGGGATCCCCGAGGTCGACTCCCGGACTCCCGGGACCGGGAGTACGCAGGACTGCTGATCGATGCGTTGGGTGCGCACCGGCCCCGGGCGGCGGAAATCGCGGTGCGACTCGTATCCAGGCGGGGGCGGGATCGACGCTTCGCGGCCTGGCATCGACTGGCACTCGGTGGCGTCGAGGTCGATCGGGTCGATCTGTCGGATCACAAGGACTTCTTCCGATTCGGTTCGGAGGGGGTCCTCACCGGGATCGTGGATCGGCACGTGTCCGTGGTTCAAGACGGTCGAGCCGGATCCGCTCGGTAGGATGACCACCTTTCCTGGAGGAGAGCCCCCATGAGTGATCGACGAATCCTGGTCATCGGTGGCAATGGCACCATCGGCCGTGCGGTGGTTCGGGAGTTGTCGTCCGATCATGAGGTGATGTCGTCCGGGCGAAGCACCGATCCATCCGTCGATCTCGCGGATCTCGGGAGCATCGAGACGTTCGTGGGCCGTCTGGCGGCCGAGCCATCGCTCGATGCGGTGGTGGTCTGCGCCGGAGGCGGAATGCCCGGTCTCTTGGACGAACTCGACCTCTCTCAGGCCCTCGATGCCTTCCGACCGAAGCTTCTGGGGCAGATCGCGGTGGCGAAGGCGGCCCCTCGGTTCGTTCGACCCGGCGGTGCCGTCGTGCTGACCAGCGGGCTTCTCGACCGACACCCGATGCCGGGCATGAGTCATCTTTCGATGGTCAATGCCGCGATCCGGGCCTTCGTCGGGGCGGCAGCGACCGAATCCCGGCCGATCCGGACCTGCCTGGTCTCGCCCGGGCTGGTCGAGGAATCACCGCAACGGGTCCTCGACTTCTTCTCCGGCATGGTTGGGATCCCCGCCGCGGAGCTGGCGAAGGTGTACCGCCGTCTCATCGAATCGGGTGACGACGGCGAGGTCGCCCAGTACCCGGCGGACTGAGATCTTGAACCAGGATCGATCGGCCCCCGGCGTCGGCGGAAGCCGTCTCGTCACGATCTGGCGAACCGGACGGATCCTGCTCAGGTCCTGAAGCCCTGCCGGTTCAGCAACGGTCGGAACACCAGCATCACGACGAGGGTCGCGATGGAGGCGAGGACCGGGATCCAGTCCTCGATCGCCGAGGTCACGATCAACCAGATGCCCAGGCCGAGCGAAAGCAGCGGCGGGATCGGGTACAGCGGGATCCGGAACGGTCGGGGCAGGTCGGGAGCCCGGACTCGTTGGACCATGACCGAGAGCATCGTGAGACACACCGCGAAGGTCGTCAGGATGCCGACGTACTCGAGGAGCGCCTTGAGCCCCGAGGCCCACACCAGGGGGATGGTGCCAGCGGTCATCAGGATGATCGCGAGCGTGGGAGCGCCTCGACGGTTGAGCATGCCCCACGAAGTCGGAAGCTGACCCTTCCAGGACATCGCCGCGACCACGCGTCCACTGGTCATCACCGACACGCTGAGGGTCGAGATGAAGAGGACCACGATCATCCCGATCACGAGCCGGCCGCCGACGTCTCCGAAGAGATGACGGGCCGTGATCGCGCCGATGTTCGCCATCGGAACGATGTCGCCGTTCTGGTCGAGCTCGAGCATCGCGGCGGGGGAGATCACCCGGAGATACACGACGTTCATCAGGAGGTACAGGCCTCCGACGACCACCACGCTTCCGATGATCGAGCGGGGNAGGTTTCTTCCCGGGGTCGCGGATCTCNCCGGCGACCTCCGCNGCCGTCGACCAGCCGAGGTAGGCGAACGAGATCGTGATGACCGCGAGTCCGATGGCCGCGGAGAAGACTGGTGGTGACGGTGCATCGCGGAGATGCGCGAGCACCTCGGCCGGCTCGGCGTTGATCGGAATCGTTCCGAGGGCCGAGTCCGGGAGCATCGTCCTCGCCGCTTCGATCAGGGCCGCGTCCGGAATCATGGGCTCGACCGACATGAAAAGGCCGGCGACGATGAAGCCGACGATCACCAGGACCTTCAGGACGACCAGGCCGTCGTTGAACCGCTTGCCGCCGATCACCGTGATCGCGTGGATCACCCCGAGGCCGAGCAGGAGCACGGTCGCGGTGGTCCTGGGTTCGGTCCAGGGCGCCAGGTCCTCGATGTACTCGCCGGCGACGATCGCGATCGCGGCGAGGGCGGCGATGTACCCGATGAACAGGGTGATCATGCCGTTGAGATAGCCGCAGGTCGGCCCGAGGCTCTCGTGCACGATCACATACTGCGCACTCGCCTTCGGCCGCATCGCGCCCAGCTCGCCGATGGTCAGAGCGCCCGCAAGGGCGACGACCCCTGCGATCACCCAGGCCAGCAGGAGGTTGGTGGTGGAACCGAGGTCCGATCCGATGACGCCGGTCACCGTGAAGATGCCCATCCCGATCATGGAGGCGACGCAGATGCCGGTCGCGCTGAACCCGGAGATGATCCGTTTCTGCCCCGCTTCGTTGGTCGTGCCGTGTTCATCCATGCCAAGACCCTACCGGCAGGCATCCGGAGGCGGTGGGCGGGCGAGGCAACGAGGTGTTGCGGTCGGTACGATCGTCGAAAACCAGTCCCGTGGCGGAATCCGATGAATCAAGGCCGGGAGAAATCGAAGCGTTGGATTGACAGGTTCCCGTCCGGGAGACCTGGCGCCTTGCTGGTCGCGATCCTGTACTTCATCGGATTCTCGATCGTCTGGAGCGGGGCTCACGAGTTGAGCGACCTCTGGGGGAGACGACTGCCACTCACCTTCGAATGGGAGGGGCGGATCCCGTTCCAGGGGTGGATCCTTCCCCTCTACTTCACGCTCGATCTTGCCGTGATCTGCATCGTGTTCCTGTTCCGGTCGGCGCGGGAGGCAGTGCCGCCGATGGCGTTGTTCATGCTCCAGGTCGTGATCGCGGCGCCGTTCTTCGTGCTGCTCCCGATCGAGAACGCGTACACCAACGACATGCCCACCGGCGTCTGGGGGGCCTACCTCTTCGAGCCTCTGGGGATGAAGAACGTGTCGCAGTGGAACCAGACGCCTTCGCTTCACGTCACCTACTCGTTGACGGTCGCCACCATCGTGGCGCGGCGTTTCGGTGGCCCGTGGAAATGGATCGCCTTCGCCTGGGCGATTCCCGTCTCGATCAGCACGATGCTCGTGCACGAGCACCATCTGGTCTGCGTGGTGGGGGGATTGATCCTCTACGGCGTGACGCTTCCGGTGCTCGGCCGGTGGTCACGACGCTGCGGTCTCGATCAGACCGGACGCGAGACGAGGCAGGAGCGACCGATCGGCTGATCCGCCAGCTCAGGTCATGATGTCCTTGATGAGTTTTCCATGGACGTCGGTCAGTCGATAATCGCGACCCTGATGCCGATAGATCGTCTTCTCATGGTCGAGCCCGAGCTGGTGAAGCATGGTGGCGTGAAGGTCATGGACCTGGACGGGGTTCTCCTCGACGTTGTAGGAGAAGTCATCGGTCTTTCCGTAGGAGACGCCCGGCTTGATGCCGCCGCCCGCCAGCCACACGGTGAAGCAGCGGGGGTGATGATCCCGGCCGTAGTTGTCTCGTGCGAGCTGGCCCTGGCAATACACCGTTCGCCCGAACTCGCCGGCCCAGAGGACCAGTGTCTCATCGAGGAGGCCGCGGCGTTTGAGGTCGGCAAGCAGCGCCGCCTGCGGCTGGTCGACGGCCTTCGCCTGGGCCCGGATCTCGTTCGGGAGGTTGCCGTGCTGGTCCCATCCTCGCATGTACAACTGGACGAATCGAACCCCGCGTTCGGAGAGCCGCCTTGCCAGAAGGCAGTTGGCGGCGAAACTTCCGGGCGTGTTCACGTCGGGGCCGTACATCTCCAGGGTGTCGGTGGATTCATCACTGAAGTCGGTCAGTTCCGGGACCGACATCTGCATCCGGTAGGCCATTTCGTACTGGGCGATGCGGGCGTTGACCTCCGGATCGAGCGATTCTGAGAATTCCTGTTCGTTCAGGTGGGCGGCAAGGTCGAGCATTCGTCGGCGGTCTTCCCGATTGACGCCGTCCGGATCGCGAAGATGAAGGACCGCATCGCGTCCGGCGCGAAGCTTGCATCCTTGATGTTCGCTGGGGAGGAAACCGCTGCCCCAGAATCGGGCGGAGAGGGCCTGCATGTTTCCGATCCCCTGGGTGATCATCACCACGAAGGTCGGCAGGTCGTCGTTCATGCTTCCGAGCCCGTAGCTCATCCAGGACCCGAAACACGGTCGACCGGGGATCTCGCTTCCAGTCTGGAAGAAGGTGATGCCCGGTTCATGATTGATCGCGGATGTCTGCATCGACTTGATGAAGCAGATGTCCTTCGCCATCCGCCCGGTGTGGGGGAGCAGTTCGGAAAGCATCACGCCGTCTTCGTTGTTCGCATGGCGTTCGAATTTGAACATCGTCGGCGCGACGGGGAAGCGGTTCTGGCCGCTGGTCATCGTGGTGATCCGCTGGCCGTTGCGGATCGACGCTGGAAGATCCTGATCGAATCGTTCCTGCAGGGCCGGCTTGTGGTCGTAGAGGTCGAGCTGGCTCGGCGCCCCCTCCATGTGCATGTAGATCACCCGCTTGGCTTTCGGAGCGTGGTGGGGGAGTGATGCAAGGATCTCGTCGACCGCATTCACGCGGGATCCGGCGAAAGCCGGTTTGCCATCGGCGAGCGATCCCAGAGCCGTGGCTCCCATGCCGCCCAGCAGACCACCGGCGACACCTCCGAAGAACCGGCGTCGGGTCAGGTTTCGCAGATAGCCTTCGAGCGGGTCGTGGCTCTCTTCGCGAATTCGGTTCTCTGGCATGTTGAATCTCCGGTGTCGGCTCTTCGAGCATACCCCGCGGACGCGACGTCGCCGAGGGGAATCCGATGGAGATGCCTTCGCGGGGCCGGGTCAGTCAGCGTCCGACGCCCGATCCTGCGGGATTTCATCCCGATTCCAATGGATGTAGAGAGATTCCTGGTCCGACGATTCGACTCGGATCCGCGGAACCTTCTTATCGAGACGCCCGACGACCCAGTGGTCGGTGAGCATGATTTCCAGGGCTTGCATGCACTGCTGCTGCGGTCCTGACACGCCGGATGCTCCGCCATAGTTGGCTGCGATCGCCTTGAAGATCCGGTCGACCCGGCCGTGGGTCTCGATCAGGTCGACCAGAACGCCGTACCAACCGGCGAGTGGCAGCACGTTCTCGCCGCGAACCAGGCACTCGTTGCGATCGATGCGGCCTTCGGCATAGATCGCGATCCGCTCTCTTCTGGCATTCCGAGTGTTCATCTTGAAGACGTTGAACTTGTTCAATTGCCAGGACGAGGCCTTGTTCGTCAACATCCATTGGACCTGCTTGAGGGTCCCCGGATCGAAGCTGCCGGCCGCGGCATGAACGCCGCTGTCGGTCGTGAACCCGCCTTGGGCGAGCCATCGCCACGCCGCTTCCGGAGTGAGCTGCACCCCGGACTCGCGAGCGATGGTCCGGCAGTGTTCCTGGAGATCCGTGAACTGACCGTTGGCGGCGTACCAGAAGTCCGCGAACTTGATGTGCTGGCGAACCCGTCGGATCTGCTGTCGACTCACCGAATTCTTCAGCCAATCGGCTTCGGCTTCGGGGACGCCGTCAAGGAGTTCGACGAGCGTGTATCCGAGTTCCCTCGCGCCGGTGTGTGCGAGGGTCATGCCGGCGGCGAGGATCGGATCCGCGAACCCCACGGATTCGCCGATCAGAAACCAGTTCTCGCCGTGACCTCGATCCGCGGTGAACGACCAGTCCTTGGTGGCTTCCACCATGCCACGGCTGGTCGCGTTCCGCGTGAGACTCGACACCCGTGGATCCGCCTTGATGGCTTCGTGGTAGAGCTCTTCCGGCGTCCGGCCGGATTCCTTGTAGTGATCCGCGGGGACGATGTAGCCGATCGAGGTCCGGGTCGGCCCGATGGGGATGAACCAGATCCACCCCGCAGGCTGGCTGAGGACCTGGACCCGGGTGGCACCGACTCCGATCTCGACCGCCCATTCCGCGTTCTCCCAGTAGTCCCAGACCGCGATGTTCTGAAGATTGGTCTGGGGCACGGTCTTCACGTCCATGCCGCGACGAAGAATCCCCGCGTGTCCGCTTGCATCGACGTACCAGTCGGCGGTCACCACCCGGCCGTCTTGAAGCCGAAGTCCTTCGACCCGGTCGCCATCCCGCAGAACCTCTCTGATCATCGTCGCCTGGTGCACGTCGGCGCCGAGTTGGTCGGCGTGATCAAGCAGGATCTCGTCGTAGATGGCGCGGTCGACCTGGAACGCGGTCTGGGTTCGCGGGCCTCCGTAGGGGGTCGGTCGTTCGATCGCTTCGACCACCTCCGGAGAGATGAAGTCGAAGTCCCAGAGTTCCGGGCTGCGTCCCCAGCGATAGGTGGCGCCGACCTTGAGCGGGAATCCCGCCTGTTCGACCTTGTGCCAGCACCCGATCTCGTCGAGCACGGCACCAATCGCGGGAAGCTGGCTTTCTCCGACGTGATCACGAGGAAAGCGTTCCTTCTCGTAGACCGCGACTTTCGATCGTGGGCGGTGCGTCAGAATGATCGACGCCAGAGTGGAGCCGGCGGGTCCACCCCCGATGATCGCCACATCGTGGTGATCGGAAGGGTTTCCCTTCGCTTCGGCCGGTTCAGTACGAGTGGCGTGGTGCATCGGCCGGATCTCGCTTGAGTGGGCCGAGCTGGCGGTGACTGCATCATCAGTCACGGTTTCAGACCCGGTGCCACCCGGATCATGATTTAACTATGTGTTATTCAAAGTTTGGGTCCCCGTCAAGAATCGAATCCAGAAACGGGCCTTCCGGCCCTGAGGGGCCGAATATCCAGAAGAAAGCTCAGGCGGAAGAGTTCGTGTCCCCGGTGATCAGTCCTTGACGATCGCGGAATCACTGGAAAAGACGGCATTGGCGATCATCGCCCAGGCGGCGAGTTCCCCGGGGTCGAGATCCGCGGGCACGTCGACGGACCCGACCTGCAACAACTCGATCGCCGATTGGGGATCCGCGGCGTACCGATCGCGAAAACCGGCGAGGGTCTCGAGCACCATCGGACGAACCGAAGCGGGCATCGAAGAGGCGGTCGCGAAACGGAAGAGACGATCCAGTCGGGCGTCATCGTCAGCGTCGGGATCTTCGCGTAGCACGCGGACCGCGAGCATTCGCGCCGCTTCCACGAACTGGGGGTCGTTCCAGAGAACCAGAGCCTGAAGCGGCGTGTTGGTGGCGAGTCGTCGGACGTTGCAGTATTCCCGAGTCGGTGCGTCGAAGGCGAGCAGTGACGGTGGGGGGGAGGCTCGCTTCCAGTAGGTGTAGATGCTTCGTCGGTGAAGATCATCCCCCTCGCCCTGTTCGTAGTAGCGGGTGTTGGATTGCAGCATCGCGACCTCCTGCCAGAGGCCGTCCGGCTGGTAGGGCTTGACGCTCGGGCCACCGAAGTCCTCGATCAGGAGATCCGATGCGTACAGCGCCTGGTCGCGGATCTGCTCCGCCTCGAGTCGTTGGCGTGGGAATCGCGCGAGAAGTTCGTTTCCGGGATCGATCGCGGCGACCTCGGGCCGGATTCGCGCCGACTGTCGGTAGGTCGCGCTGCTCATGATCTTCTGCAGCAGTTGCTGCACGTCCCAGCCGCTGTTTCGAAAGTTCACGGCGAGATGGTCGAGCAGGTCCGGGTGGCTGGGCCACGCGCTCTGGAATCCGAAGTCGTCGACGCTCTCGACCAGCCCGCGGCCGAAGAGGATCTGCCAGTACCGGTTCACCACCACTCGAGCAGTGAGCGGGTTTTCATTCCCCACGATCCATTCGGCCAGGTCGAGACGGTTCGGGGCGTCGATCTCGAGTGGCAGCGCACCCAGAATCGCCGGTACGGATCGATCGACCGGGCGATCTTCATCCGGGGTGTCGTACCGGCCACGGTCCATCACATAGGTCGGTCGCGGCATCGACCGCTCCTTCATGACCGAGGTCTTCGGGACGTTCGCAAGAATGGCCGATCGTTCCTGCTTCAGCACGTCCGATCGTTCGCCGAGATCCCGATAGCGAGGGGACATTCGAATTCGAAGGGCCTCCTCTCCGGCATCGGCGATCGCCGGGCGTACGAGTTCGCCCGGGAGAATCACGGCCACCGCATCCCGAGGGAGTTCAGAGGCGGGCGGATCGGCCCGGTAGTACATGCCACCTGCACCGCCGGTGTTGACCACTTTGTAAAGCAGGGTGTTCCGGCCCTCCCGGAGTCGCAGGGTCGTCCGATTCTGGTCCGGGGCGACGCCTCGATTCGAACGGTCTTCCAGAATGATCTCGCCGTTCAGCCGAACCTGCACGCCGTCATCCGAACCGATGGAGATCGGGAGATCTCGTTGGTCGGGGCTCCAGATCTCACGCGCGATGAGTTCGGCCCCGATGCCTTGAGCCAGGGTCACCGTTCGGCCGTCGATGACTCCGGGTGCGTATCGCCAGGTGTCTCCACCCGTGCCGTCTTTCCTGGAGTTGAAACGCGTGGCGAAATCGATTGCGTCCGAAGGTTCGGGACCGAAGTCCGTCTGGTATCCGGTCGCGGCGTCCGCGATGGAGAAGGGACCGGTGATGTACCAGTTGGAGATCGCGGAAGGCAGGGCGGAACGAATCGACTCCGTGGTCTGCGCCACGTGAAGCCGGGTGCGGCCGATCACGTGCCGCGCGAAGGGTGACTCGAAGGAGGTTCGAACGACCAGGTCGGTTCCGCCGACGAAGCCGATGGGCCGATCGGCCAGAAACATCAGGGTTCGCCGTCCCGGAATCTGATGGGACTGAGCGGCCCAGACTCTTCCGTCATCGGGGCGGAGAGCATTGACCAGTCGGTAGTCTCCGTCGGGCTGTTCGTGATCCGCCCACGCCCAGCGGAAGGTGATCGGGACGCGGTTCGTCGGATCGGTGACCGAGATCGCTTCTGCGGTGATTCCCGAAAGAATCGCGTTTCCATTCGCCGCTCGTCCGATGCCTCCGGCGGGGAGGGAGTCGTGCGGCAGGGCTTCGATCAGCAGCGCATCGAGATCCTCTCCATCCAGTCGGTAGCGGATGACGTGGGCATCCGCATCCGGATTCTCCCCCGTGGCCAGCACCGAGCCGTCTTCGAGAATCTGCAACTCGGCCCCGCGTTCGCTGGTGGCTTGGGTCGCGGAAGCCGTTCTCCAGCGCAGGCCGTCGGGGGTTTTCAGCCGGTCGAGGTACTCGGCGAGCGCGACGCGTTCGGATTCGGTCGGCGTGGCCCGTTCGGCTTCGATCTCTGCAATCCGCCGTTGAAGGCTGCTCACTCGGGCCTCGTCCTCGGGCCGGGGGATCTCGACCGCGGGCTCGAACGCGCGGTTGGAGTCTGGGATCTGGCTGTAGATCCCAGGCTGTTCGACATTGTTGAAGAACGCGATGAGACCATAGAAGTCGGCCTGGGTGATCGGGTCGAACTTGTGGTCGTGGCAACGGGCGCAACCGACGGTGAGGCCCAGCCATACCGCCCCGGTCGTCTCCACTCGGTCCACGGCATACTCGAGGAGGTATTCATCCGCGATCGCGCCGCCCTCGTCACTGGTGACGTGATTGCGGTGAAACCCGCTCGCCACGAGCTGATCGATGGTCGGGTTCTCGACCAGGTCACCGGCGAGTTGATCGATGGTGAACCGATCGAACGGCATGTTCTCCCGGAAGGCGCGGAGCACCCAGTCGCGGTAGGGCCACATCTGCTTGCCGGCATCCATGTGGATGCCGGCGGTATCCGCGTAGCGAGCGAGATCAAGCCATGGCGTCGCCATTCGTTCGGCGTGCCTCGACCGATACGGTTCCTCGGTCATGAGTCTTTCAAGAAGGTGGTCGAAGGCCTGCGGTCGATCATCGTTGATGAATGCATCGACCTCCTCGGGCGTGGGCGGCAGTCCCGTGAGATCGAGAAAAGCCCGTCGGACGAGGGTGGGGGCGTCGGCCTCGGGATTGGGCTTCAGTCCCACCGCTTCGATGCGGCGAAGAATGAACGGATCCACCTCGTTGCGGCTCCAGTCCGGGTCGGAGACGACGGGCGGAGACGGTTCGGTCGGGGATTCGAAGGCCCAGTGAGGTTCGTATTCGGCGCCCTCCGCGATCCAGGTGCGGATGGATTCGATCTCCTCGGGTGAAAGGTTGGGCTTGTTGGCCTCGGGGGGCGGCATCATTTCATGCGGGTCGCGGCTGGTGATCCGTTCGAACAACATGGACGCGGCGGGATCTCCGGGAACAATGGCGCTGAAACCGCCGCCGAGGTCGCGGGTCGCCTGATCGAAGGAGTCGAGTCGGAGATCGACGGCTCGAGTGACGGGGTCGGTGCCGTGACAGGAGAAGCATCGATCCGAGAGGAGGGGGCGGATATCTCGGCCGTATCGGACCGGACGGTCCGTCTGGTGGTTTGCAAGGCGTTGGACTTCGATGTCGTCGGGCTCGATACCACCGACGGCAAGCGAGGCCCCCCCAGCCCCGGTAATCAGGAGGAATCCAGAGATGATGCCGATTTTCAATTTCTTCCGCATGCCCTGAGAATACGCGGACGGGTGGGTTGTTCGAGCATCAACTGTGCATTGGATCGCACAAGAGGACCCCGAATCACTCTTTCCTAGCCAAAACCTTGGTTTTCAACGACCAAGTCACGTCTTCCAGACATATTGTGAGGGCAACGACAGGGTGAATCGTCTTCCTTACCCGGGGGCGTTCGTCCGACGCGACTCCCCCCCCCCGGGCCGGACGGATGTCCGGCAGTCTTCGGAGACAACTGCAGATGAGACCCTTCCTCGCGCTTTCCGTCGGAGTCGTCGCCCTGATGGCGTCCACTCCATCCATCGCCCAGAACGTTCAGGGCCGTCGCGCCCTGGTCGGTCCATCGGCACCTCCGGCCTTCTGGGTTCATGACGACGGGCGGGTCGAGGTGAACGATTCCAATGGTCAGATGGTCTTCGATGAGATGGGGGACTACCTCGCCTCCGACTGGTTCATCGAAAATGGACGTCGTTGCGGACTGCCACCCGAAGCCGCTCGCCCCTCGGGCGAAGATGATTTTCCGGCCGACGGTGTCGCCGGTGGTTCGTCCAACGACTGCACCTGCAACCGCACCAATCCCAGCGGCATCTACGACTCCGATGGTGGTGTGCTGTACCGGATTCCAGTCGTGGTACACGTCATTCAGAACTCATCTGGAAGCCAGGGTTACATTTCGCCGACATGCGTTCAGAGTCAGATCGACGTTCTGAACGAGGATTTCAACGCGATTTCAGGCACCCCAGGCGCGCCCGGAACCGATTGCAAGATCGAGTTCTTCCTTGCCACCGAGGATCCCAACGGCGCCGCGACCGACGGCATCACGTACTCGCAGAACACCACCTGGTTCAACGACGGTGGAAACTACTACAACTCGCTTGCGTGGAACACCCGTGAGTATCTGAACATCTACACGAACACCGCCAGCGGGGCACTCGGTTACGTTCCCGCTCTCGGATGCGCGAACATCGACGGCCAGACCCAGGACCGCGTGGTCATCCTCTACACCGCGTTCGGGGATCTCGGCTGTGCGACGGCCTCTCCCTACAACCGTGGTCGGACCGCGACCCACGAAGTGGGTCACTATTTGGGCCTCGAGCACACCTTCTCGGGCGGCTGCTCCAGCCAGAGCAACTGCAACCAGAACGGTGACCTGATCTGCGACACCCTCCCTCAGGGGAGTTCGACCAGCAATTGCAGCAGCAGCANCTCCTGCGGGCAGTCACANAACAANCANCGCAACTACATGGACTACTCGGTCGACAGTTGCATGAACAANTTCACCTACGAGCAGCAGCTTCGNATGCGNTGCGTGCTCGAGCACTACCGCGTCCAGCTNCCCTGCGACGACTGCGGCACCGCNCCGGTGAACGACGANTGTTCCGGAGCCCTCGCCCTCGTCTCCGGTCCGAACGAAGGCACCACNGCGGGNGCCTCGACCTCGGGCGTCGACGCGTCCCTGAGCTGCAGCTCCTCCACGGGCCCGGATGTCGAGAACGACGTCTGGTACACGTGGGCCGCCCCGGAAAACGGCTTCCTGACCGTCGGTACCTGTGGTGCCGACTTCAACTCCCGCATCGTGGTCTGGAACGGCAGTTCCTGCCCGAGCTCCGGGGACCCGATCGTGATCTGCAGCGATGATGACTGCGGTGATGACGCGATCGCGACCGGCCTGGTGTTTGCCGGACAGCAGTTCGTCATCCAGGTGGGCAGCCCGAACGGGCAGGCCGGAGCCTTCACCCTGGATCTTCAATTCGACGAAATCACCAACCCCCCGGCCAACGACGACTGTTCGGACAGCCTCGTGGTGGGTGAGGGCATCACCGAATTCACCATCGTGGACGCCAGCGGTTCCGGCTTCGATGATCCCATCAGCTGCTCGACCACGACCGGCGGCCAGGTCTTCGCCGATGTCTGGTTCGAGTGGACGGCGGAATGCACCGGCTTCGCGAGCATCTCCACCTGTGGTGCGGACTTCAACTCCCGTCTCAGCCTCTTCTCGGGCTCCTGTCCGTCGAATGGCAGTGGTGCCATCGCCTGTGCGGATGCCGGATGCGGTGATGACGCCTCGGTTTCGACTCTGGTGCTCGAAGGCCAGACACTTCTGATTCGCGTTGGATCGCCCGTGGATGGCGACGAAGGCGAAGGATCACTGGTCATTGATTGTGAACCCGTCGGTGGACCGGATTGTCCGGAAGACATCAATGGCGATGGGTCGGTTGACGCGGCCGACCTGGGTCTTCTGATCGGAGCCTGGGGAACATCGAACGCTGATGCGGACGTCAATGAAGATGGCATCGTGGACGCTGCCGACCTCGGCCTGCTCATCGGCCGCTGGGGCAGCTGCTGACCCCGGCCGACTGGTTCGAACGACTGCGATTCAACGCCGCCCCGCATCTGCGGGGCGGCGTTGTTCTTGGGGAGTTCAGGCGACGCGGCCCGTTCGTGTGGATGGCGAGGTCAGTCACCGATCAACGCGAACGAGATGATCTCGGTATCTTCGCGTCATGAGTCACTTTCAGCGATTCGGGCTGCTCCCTGCGGCATTCCTGCTCCTCGCATTGCTCGGACAGAGCCTGGTCTTCGGTTTCGGTCCTCCGCCGAAGGTGGAGGCGAGGCGGCTCGATCCGGTCTTTGGGGCCACCATGAAACTCTTCGATGGTCGGTCTCTCGCTGGCTGGAGATCGTTCAACCGTGATGGTTCGGTGGATCAAACGAAAGCCTGGTCCGTCAAGGATGGGATTCTGGTGTGCAACGGTCAGCCCATCGGGTACCTCCAGACGGACATGGAGTTCGAAGACTTCGAGCTNACGCTGGAGTGGCGATTCGATCCGGCGAAGGGGGCGGGAAACAGTGGGGTCCTGCTGCGTACCGTCGGCGAGGACACCGTCTGGCCCAACTCGATCGAGGCGCAGTTGCATTCGCGGAATGCCGGTGACATCTGGAACATCGGTGATTTTCCGATGACGGCGGATGCCGATCGGACCAAAGGGCGGCGCACGATCAAGGCCCATGAAACCAACGAAAGACCATTGGGCGAATGGAATCGCTACCGAATCCGGCTGGATCGCGGGCACTTGACCCTGGAAGTCAACGGTCTGCTCCAGAACGAGGCTTCGGCGTGTCGTCAGGTTCCGGGACGGATCGGGCTCCAGAGCGAGGGCGCCTACATCGAATTTCGAAATGTCGATCTTCGGCCGATCATCGGCTGGCGTCGTTCCGAAGGCTGACCGTGGCATCGAGGCAACCCGCCGCGATGGCTCCTGCGGTGTAGGCGGCGAGGTCGGACCACAGGAATCCACGCCCGAGGAGAAGGGCTCCCGGCGTGGTTGCTCGGATCGCATCAAGCCAACCGATATGGACGAGCTGGGAAAATTCGACCAGCGTGGCGGCCAGCAGGCCGAGGGTGGCCACTGATCGGCTGCGGATGTCGGGGAAGAGCAAGCGAAACCCACCGCAGGCGGCCGCGCTCCAGGCCGCATCGCCGCCATAGGTCCCCAGGAGCGGCCAGGTGGCGATGATCGTCCAACGGCTGGCCAGTCCGAAGCCGGTCGCGCCGATCATGATGATCAATCCGTGGATTCGTCCCGCTCGCCTGGAGGGCCTCGCCTCGGGTTCGAATGATTCCTTGATCATTGCCGAATCACTTCGCCACTTCCCGTCCAGGTCGTCCGGCCGGGGCGGCGCCGGAGCGGGTTGGCCCGGTCGGCACCGTCGCCGACGAAGCGTTCCTGATTCGGATCCCATTCGAGAGGCTCGCCGAGCTCGTATCCGATCGCGGCGAGTTGGCAGAGAGTCGCGGTGCGATGTCCCGCTTCCGCGGGTGCGATCGTCGGGCGTTTCTCGCGAATCGCTTCGATCCAGTCGGTGATGTGGTCCTTGGGACGGGGAATTCGAGCGGTCTCGGAGATGGTCGCTTCCAGCAGGCTGGGATCACTCGTTCGGAGATACCCTCGTCCCGCTTCGATCCATCCATCGGATCCTTCGAATCGACAGTCGATCTCGCCCTCATGAACGAGCTCGATTCCGTCGGCATAGACCAGTCGGAGGCCGCGGTCTTCTCCCGTTGCCGGCGGGAGGATCCGAGCAGGTCCGGTCGAGTCCCGGCCAAGGGCCCATTGGGCGATGTCGAAGTGATGTGCCCCCATGTCGGCCAGGCCACCCCCGGCGAACTCTCGGTACTTCCGCCAGGCGGGGTAGTGACGATGTTCGTCGATCGGGCACAGGTCCTCGTGAAACGGTCGAGCGGCGGCAGGGCCCAGCCATCGATCCCAGGCGTCGTGATTCATGGTCTGGGGAAGTGGCCGGGCCGGCAGGTCACAAGCGACCGGGGCATCACCGACGCCGATACGAACCCGGCTGACATCGCCGATGGCTCCGTCCCGAACGAGTTCCGCTGCTCGCACGAAATGTCGTCCGAATTCCGTTCGTTGCTGACTCCCGACCTGAAACGCGATGCCGCTGCGAGCGGCCGCATTCGCGATCCCTCGTCCTTCGACGATCGACCGGGACAGAGGCTTTTCGCAGTAGACGTGGATGCCTCGGCGGCATGCTTCGATGGACGGGACCGCGTGCCAGTGATCGGGGGTGCCGATCATGACCGCGTCGAGATTCGCTTCCGCAAGCATTCGCATTCCATCGTCATACGGTCGGCAGAGTTCGCCGCGGGCATCNCCTTGCACTCGACGCATGGCGGCCTCCAATCGGACCGGATGCACCTCGGCGACGCCGACCAGTCGGATGCCGGGTTGCTGGAGAAACCGATCCAGGAGGTTTCGGCTTCGTATGCCGTATCCAAAGACCCCGAACCGCAGGGGTCTTTCCGGATTCCGAAGGAAGGGGGTTGAATGCCCGAGGAGGCTTGGGGCCGGAAGCACGGAAGCGGCGATGGTCGCGGCGCCAGCGAGGAGGATGCGACGGCGGGCGGGAGAATCTGGTGATGGGTGCATGATCTTCAGGGTACGCGACGGATATGCGTTTCCCTTGAGAATCCCCGAAACCGCGATCGCATAGATGAAACGAACCGGACCGGCGTCAGCCGTTCNGGTTCGTATCGCCATGGTCGGATGGGACCCGGCGTGAAGTCTGAAGAAACCTCTCAGTTNCGGCGGCGTCTGCAACCGATGGNCGCGGCGAGTCCGAAGAGGGCCAGGGCACCGGGGGCCGGGACCTGCCCCACGAAGTCCTGATACTGATCGTTGCGGTAGGTGATCAGATTGGAACTGTCATCCGCGACGAACAGGGTGTCCTTCATGGCCGAAAAGTAACCGCCGGCATCTTCGGAATACTCTCCAAACTGGACGGCGCCCATGCTTGGATCGATGCGATCGATGATCAATTCCGCGTCACCGTCGAAATTTTCGCTCATGATTTCCCAGGTCATCATCGCGAATGCCGCCGCCATCGAGCGGGACCCGCTTTCAACCACCTCGTCGTAGTGATTGGTGAACAGGCTCGAGAGGATGAGACTTCGTTGAAAATCGCCATCCGGCGCTTCGAAGGGGGTCATCGAGTAGGCGACGAGTTCCTCGGTGACATCCTGCTGGAGTTCTATGCACAGCAGGGCGAGGTCGGTGCCGTCGAAGGCGAGGGTTCCGGCGAACGCGAACTGCGTTCGATCTCGGGCGGCCGAGTCCCAGGAGTAGGTCTGGTCGAAGGAGTATCGAATCGATTCCTTGGCGACCATTCCTTCCCACGCGAGATCGAGATCAGCCATGGCCGAACCCGACAAGCACAGCGCAGCAACAGCCGCGGCACGGAAAGTTTGCATGTCTGAATTCCTTTTCCATTGCTCGGGAGCACCGAGCCTGGAAACCGATCAAGATCGATTTCCGTCGCCGCACAGTTTCCACGCTGTGGCAACGACCCTTTTCCGCTTCCCTAGCCGACCCGGGATGGATCGGAACGTCGCAATTTGACGGAAGACCGGAAGCTGGTCTCTCGCCGACGAAGGGCAACGACGCACTGAATCATGGCACCGGAATCCTATAAGTCGAGTAATCGGCGCAACAGGACGCAAAAAAGGCCATGGATATTTTATCGGACCACAATGGGCCAGCGGACATCCCTCGGAATGGCGCATGGCGGCGTCTCGCCGCGTTCAGGGACACTCGCCCCAGTACGCGAAGAAGAGGCCGAGATCGATGCCGTTCACCACGCCGTCATTGTTTTGATCCGCGGGGCAGGGAGCGGGGCAGCGCCCCCAGAAGCTGAAGAAAGATCCGAGGTCCACTCCATTGACCATTCCATCTCCATTGAAATCCCCGAGGCAGCCGCAGGTATTCGTCAAGGAGTTCCCTCCGAGATCACTGAAGGCACCGTCGATCTGAGTGGTCTGGTTGTTGCAGAGTGTCGAGTCTTCGAGCGCGGCGTTCGCGGATCCGTTGATGTAGATGGCCGCCCCGCTTTGAGCCGTGTTGTCACGGATCACGCAGTTCTGGATGGTGATGACGCTCGAATCGTCGGCGAAGAATGCGCCGCCGACGATTTCGCATTGATTCTCGGTGACCAGGCAGTCGCGAAAGATCGGAGCGGCGTCGTCGCGGGTCCAGACGCCGCCACCCTTGTAGATCGCAGAGCCCCCNCGAATTTCGCAGGTCTCGAAGACCGGCGAGGCGCCAGTGATTCGAACCACGCCGCCAAAGCTGGTGCGAGCGCTGTTCTCGAACCGGAGATTTCGGAAGACCGTGGTGTTGGTTTCGCCGGTCTTGACATCAACGATTCGAGTGGTCGCCTCGCCGTTGATCCGAGTGAGCGGCCGGCCTTCTGCATCCAATGCTCCACGGACTTCAATCCCCTTGCCCAGCGGATCGATCGCCGTGCGAATCACAAAGGAACCCGCGGCGACATTGATGACGTCTCCGGGCACTGCCGCTTCGATGGCGGCCTGGATCGTGGGATGGTCAGCCGGGACTTCGATCGTTTCGGCGAAGGCCGCCGATGTGGAGACAAAGAACGCCGCGAGCAGAATCGCTCCGGGGTGGGTCTTGGACATGTGTATTCACTCCCTCGGGTCTCTCGATTTCGTCNTTATTCACGATACCGACGATGATTTTCGGGTCCAGAGGAATTCGATCCGACCGCTGAATTATTCGGGCTCCTCCTTCGCCCCAATCACGAACAAGGCCCGAGAACCTGACCGCGGGGAGTGGCGAGTTGAAACAACGGTCGTGATGCCTCCGGGCCAGCGCCCGAAGTGAGGAGACAACCGTGGCGGAACGGCCGATACGATGCGTCTATGCAAGATTATCAACGGCGTTTCATCGACTTCATGACCGAGGCCGGCGTTCTGACCTTCGGCGACTTCACGACGAAGAGCGGACGGAAGACCCCGTATTTCGTGAACACCGGCCTCTATCGGTCGGGGACGCAACTGGCGACGCTGGGTCGGGCCTACGCCGACACGATCGAAGCGGCCTTCCCGGACGGCTTCGACGTGCTCTTCGGACCGGCCTACAAGGGGATCCCCCTGGTGACCGCGGTGTCGATGGCCTTCGCGGAGCGAGGTCGCGACGTCGAGTTCTGCTTCAACCGCAAGGAAGCCAAGGATCACGGAGAGGGTGGAGTGCTTGTCGGTCGACCGCTCCGAGACGGCGATCGAGTGCTCATCGTCGAAGACGTGACCACCGCGGGCACGTCCATCCGAGAGACGGTTCCGATCCTTCGGGCGGCGGCCGATGTGAGCCTCGCCGGTCTCGTCGTCTCGGTGGACCGTCAAGAACGCCGGGGCGAGACGGGAACCCGATCCGCCCTCGACGAACTCTCGGAGGAGTTTTCGATGCCGGTGGCCTCGATCGTCGACCTGGACGATGTGCTCGAGCACCTCGGTGATCGACTCGGGGCGGGGGATCGAACCCGGATTGAAGCCTATCGCGAACGGCATGGAGCCACGGCCCGCTCCTGATGGTCTGGTGCCCGGAAAGTCGTGCACGGAGGTTTTTCGAAGGTTTCGCGGATATGGGTGTTTCACATTGATATCCGGTTCCTGGTTGGAGCCGGGGATTGGCTCGGTACACTCGGATCGGTGTCCTCCTCAAGCCCGGAGTCTGATCATGGCGAAGACAATGAACGACGAGATGGCTGAATGTGATCTCCCTGACTACTCGGATTACGAACCGAATGTGGACGACCTCGGTCTGTTCAAACGCAGTGTCGAGCGTTGGCACGCTGATTTCGCCTTCCGTGATCGATATCACGAGGACCGCGAAAAGGCCCTCGCCGAAGTCGGGCTCGAGGAGATCGATCCCGACGACCTCGACATCCTGGTCTTCAAGAAGCAGGCGAGAGAGGCCACCAACGGACAACGGCCGCTTTCGGAGATCTGCGCTGAATACCGGCGGTTCATTCATGTGAAGATGAAGCACGCCAAGCAGGTCCGCGACAGTTCACCCGTCGACGATCGCTATCGGCGGTGGCGGCAGCGGATGATCAACTCGGGGGTCTTCAGCCAGGGGGTCGCCAAGTTTGAAAAGGTCGTGCACGCTCCATTCGCGGTCGAGTTGTGTCGCGGTTGTACGGTGAACTGCTGGTTCTGTGGCGTGGATGCGGCCGAGTACGAGGGCTACATCCCGTTCAACGATTCGACGGAGACGCTCTGGCGGGAAATTCTCGGGGCATTCCGAGGCGTGATGGGACAGGAATTCGCCCAGCACGGTTTCTGCTACTGGGCGACCGAGCCGTTCGACAATCCCGATTACGAGAAGTTCATCGATGTCTTTCACGACGAACTCGGATACCTCCCGCAGACCACCACGGCGGTCGCGATGCGGGATCCGGAGCGGACTCGCCGGCTGCTCGAGTTCACGAAGACCCGGAACGCCTTCGTTCAACGGTTCTCCGTCACCACGAAGAAGGATTTCAATCTGATCCACGAGTACTTCGATCCGGAGGAACTCCTCCTGGTGGAGCTGATCCCCCAGTTCGAGAATCGAGCGAGTCCCAAGGCCACCGCCGGTCGGACCCGAAAGGTCGTGATGGAACGGCTCGAGACGGGGAAGAAGGTTCCTTTCCGATACGACCTCGAGCAGACCGGCTCCATCGCCTGCGTCTCCGGGTTTCTCGTCAATCTTCCAGAGCGAAACATCAGGCTCATCACGCCGTGTCGGGCGACCGACCGCTGGCCGCTGGGATACCGGATCCTCGCGGAGACCGGTTTCGAGACCGGGGAGGACGTCGAGAAATTCATCCAGGAATGCATCGAACATCGAATGCCTCAGGCGCTCGAACCAGAAGACCCGGTCGGACTCCTGCATCCGGACACCACCACCATCGACGTCATCAGCGACACCAGTTTCGCCATCGTCGGGGGTGGTATGAAGATCACGCTGGACGGGGTCGAGGGTGCTCGCGATTTCGCCGACCGTCTTTGCGCGGGAGCGCGGACCCTGGAGGAGTTCGTCGAAGGTCGCATGGAGCTCGGATTCGACGCCATGGACACTCTGTTGACGATGAACCGGGTGTTTCGGACGGGGACGCTTCGCGATCCCGATGATTGGGAACAGGTCAATTCGGAGACCGTGCCCCTTTCAATCACCGCGGCAGGTTCGTGAAACCGGATATCCGGTGGCGGTTCCGACCCTCGATGCCGGCCTCGTACCCCGAGGTCAAGAGGTTCGTGGACGCCTGGTTCTGCGACCCCGACTTCCCCGACCGATTTCGAGCGCGCCCCACCGACGCTCTGCATGATCTCGGGGTTGATCTCGACCCGACGGAGCTCGCTCGCCTCGTCTCGCCCGAAGATTTCGGCATCCTGACGGACCCCACCCGTGAGGATGGCGTGGCCGAAGCCGGCGGGATCGTCGCCGACTGGAGGCGATACGCGCGGGAACGCCACCAGTCGGTGAAGACCGAACGCGACCAACGCACTCCCGGATGCCCGGCGCTCGCCAACTGGCGATGGCGGCAGATCACGCGATTGAAGTTCGAACTGGCCCCTTCTCTTGGAGACCAGATCCGTCACATTCCTTTCGCCATGGAATTGACGCGGGGTTGCAGCGGTCGCTGCTGGTTCTGCGGAGTCTCGGCTCAGCCCCTCGATGGAATCTTCGATCGAAGTCCCGAGAACGTGGTGCTGTTTCGTGGGCTGCTTCAGCACCTCGTCTCGATTTACGGTCGGTCGGCGGCGCTGGACGGCATCCTCTACTGGGCGACCGATCCTCTCGACCATCCCGACTACGAGTCGTTCGTGGAAGACTTCGCGGAAATCGTGGGCGGGGCACCGGCCACCGTGACGGCACTCGGTGGCCGGAAACCCGAACGGGCAGCCTCGGTCCTGGCGACCCTTTCGCGTCACCCGGCAAGATCGCATCGATTTTCAGTGCTTTCGGTCCGCGACTACCGCACCCTGATCTCGTGGTTCGACGCTTCTGAACTCGCCTTGGTGGAGATGCTCCCGCAGTTTCGGAAGGACCTCCGCCTGAAGTTCGCGGCGGGACGCGCCCGCACCCGGATGAAAGCGAAAGGAACCTCGGAAGGTGAAGTGCGGCCGGGCGGAACCATTGCCTGTCTTTCTGGAGTGATGGTGGATTTCGTGGGGCGGACGATTCGACTCGTGACTCCGTGTCCGAGTTCCGACTCCCGGCCGGACGGGGTTCACGAGTCGGCGAAAATCCCCTTCGAGAGCCTGGAGGATGCGATCGCGGTGATCGATCGGCTGCTGGACGAGATTCGGATTCCGCTGCCAGAGGAAGGAGCCATGCTGTCGCGTTCTCAGGGCGTGCGATTCGCCGACTCTCCGGATTCCAGTGCGATGCGGGTGGTTTCAGACCATCACGCCATTCGCCTGGGCTCTCCAATCAGTGGAGACCGGCTCGAGACGAAACTTCCGACCAGCGGAACCATCGATTCGATCGTGGAGACCCTCGTCGGAGAGCTTGATCTCGAGCCGCTGGAGGCGGTTTCTCTTCTCCGACGCCTTCTCGATGCGGGAGCGATCCGCGCTGGACTCCCGGGGGAGGGGGCGATGCCGGTCCAGATCGGGGTTCCAGATACCGGTAGCGATCAGGAAATGACCCCGCCGAAGGAGCCCGGCTGAATCATCCTGAGACGTTCGGGCCGGATTTCGTCGCCATCGACGCCTTCCGGGGAGAATTCATCTCGCTTGGGATTTGATTCGTTTACCATCGGGGCGTCTGAGGTCTGCTCCCAAACCGGCAGGCCAATCTATTCGTCGTGTACCGATCAAACCCCGGAGATCAATACCGTGTCCAACTCCATGAAAGCCGCCAGCATGCTGGCTCGCGCTGCGTCCGATCCGGAATTTCGGGCTCGATTCAAATCCGACCCCGAGGGAGTCTCCGCGGAATGTGGGGTCACGATCCATCCTCATCCGAATTACGAGATCCTCCAGGATGAAGCCGGCACCCGACACATCGTGGTCACCGAAGACAAGCATGGATCCATCAGCGACGGGACGCTCCCGGCGAGCCCCTCGATCGCCGACGTTCGTCGATGGGCCATCTGGCATGTACATCAGGGTGATGCCACGGGCGATGCGATTCGAGCCGATGTCAACGCCGCGATCCTTGCCGCCGGTGCCACGGCGCCGGGCGGGTTGAAGTTCATGGTTTCAGTGGACGATCCTCAGACCATGCACATCGCCATTCCGGCTTCGGGTGGCACCGAGATCGCCCTCGACGACGCCGAGATCTATGCCGGTGCGGGTGCCGAGTCGGTTGATACCAATACCACCGAAGCAGTGGAAGCCGAGACGACCGAAGTCACGGTCACCGAGACGACCGAACTCCAGGACACGGAGACCACGACGACCGTGGTTGCCGAGGTCGAAGTCGCCGTGGTTCCAGGTTTCATCACCTGAGCGGAATGCCTGAAGACGTGGAATCGATCGCCCGGGCGTCCTCGACGCTCGGGCGATCTTCATTCTCAGCCGGCCGGTTGATGGTGGATCAGCGTGGGGTGTGAGGGGTCGTCTCGTCGCCCGTGCCGATCTCCACCGCCTGGCGACCCAGGGTCGTCCCGGTCGCGGTGGCGAGGTTGATCATCGCGATCTGATAGGTGATTTCGGAGTCGAGCATGGAGAGGCGGGCGTCACCAAGGTCCTCGATCGCCAGGGCGACATCCATGGAATTCGACCCGCCACTCTTGAACAGGAGCCTGGAGGCGTCGAGGTTCTTCTCGGCATCCGACTGGGCTCGCCGGTAGGCGAGGAGTCGCGCCCAGGTCAATTCGAGCTGATCGACCGCGTCGTAGACGTTCTGGGCGATCTGCAGGGTGAGTTCCCGTTGCTTCGACAGGGTCTGCAGCCGGCTGATCACCGCCGACTGGTACTCGCCTTCGGCCTCGCGATTTCCAATCGGCATCGAAAGATCGAGTCCCACCGACCAACCCGGGGGATAGGTGCCGTCGAACATCGTATTGATCGCTTCTCGCCCACCACCGGATCCGATTCCCAGAAGTCCGACGGACCCCGTGAAGCCAAGCGAAGGTAGCAGGGCGTTTCGGGTGATCCGCATCTTCAGGTCGTCCTGCTCCAGCTGGAGTCTTGCCTGCAGGAGTTCGGATCGATTGTCCACCGCGAGCAAGGCGAGCTTCGAGCGATCCAGAACGAAGGATCGGAGCAGTGGCTTGGTCGACGGCTTGACGACCCGGTCGTTGTCGAGCGGCAGATCCGTCCGGTTCATGATGATCTTCACGGATCTCATGTCGCGGCGAAGGTCGAGTTCGGCTTCGAAGAGACCTGCCTGCCGCTGTTCCACCGTCAGTTGGGCTCGAAATCTCTGGGATGCCGGGACGACACCTGCCTTCGCCAGGGCCTCGGTGTCGGTGACCTGTTGGCGGGCGAGCTTCAGCAGCTGAAGCTGGATCTCCGTCGACTTCCATGATCGAAGAAGCTGCCAATAGACCTGCTCGGATGAGGAAAGGAGCGAGGAGAGCATTGAACGAAGCTCGACCTCGGAGATTCGTTCGTCGTAGGCGGCAATCGCGATCGGGCCGAGATTGGCGTCGTATCCAGCCCCGTTCAAGATGGGGAGTGTGACCTGGGCGGACAGATTGGCTGGAAAGGCCTTGGCGTTCGTACCCTCGATTTCTCCCGAGGTGTTGAGGTATTCGGTTTCGTATCGATAGAGGTCGGCGCTCAAATCGATCGAGCCACCAATGGCGAGTGGGACACTGAGCTTGGTCTGTGCCTCGGCGTACTGGGAGTCCAGGGCCAGGTCGGGTGCATTGTTGCTGCTGGCATCCTCAAGCTGCTGGGTGGCCATCACCGTGGCGCCGAAAGTGGCATCCAGCTTGCCGTATTCGCTTTCGACCCTGGCCGCGGCGATCTCCGGGCTGAAGCGTGCGACTTCCAGTTGCAGGTTGTTCGACAGGAGGGCGGATCGAAACTCATCGAGTCCGACTTCGACCGCACTCGGTTCGGCGTCTTCGAGCATTCGTCGGAGTCGGGAGATCCGAGCATCCTCGGGCATCGCGGCGTCGGAGTCCGTCGTGGAATCTGGACCGGAGGCACTCGACAGTTCGAGCGTGTCGATCGTTCTGATCCGCTCGAGTTCACGCCGGCTCATCCCGTCACGAGACTCCACCCAGTCCTGGGCGCAGCCGGCAAGCAGGATCGTCGCGAGCAGGGGAATGGCTCGAAAGCGAAGGATGGTGGTGGAAGAGATCAACGAATCGCCTCCAGGATCGAAGGAGGAAGGTCTGCGTTGCCGTCACGAAGCGATTGGAGATCGCCATCCGCCACCAGCATGCCCTCGTCGTCGAGGACGAGGATTCGATCGGCTCGTGCGAGAAATCGTGGGGCCGACGTCGCGATCACCCTCGTGCACTCGCCACGGGTGATTTCATCCATGAAGTCTCGCCCCCATTTGGTGTTCTGGAGGATTGGTTGATCGATGGCGGCCACGAATCCGAAGGGATGGAGGAGGCTGCGAGTGGCCGCCAGTCGGGTGGCAAGGATCGCACTGATGTTTCTGGCGTCCAGAATCGAGTTCAGGCCCAGCGGCAGTTTGTCGACGATGGCCTTCAGCCCGGTTCGCTCCATGGCTTCGTCGAGTTGGGCGTCCTCGAACTTCCGCTCGAGATCGAGGTTCTTCCGAAGCGTCACGGGCAGGACTCGGGGCGTGGTGATCAGGATCGCGCCGAGCCTTCGAAGAGCGCCCGAGTCGATGCTGTCGAGACTGCGACCGTCAAGGAGGACCCGGCCTTTCTGGGGGGGCCTGAGTCCGACGATGACTTCGAGGAGGACTCTGGACGATGCGACCCGCTCCGCGGCGATCACGGTGAGGCTTCCGGGTTCGATTCTGAACGAGCAGTTAGCGAGGTCGGTCCGTCCCCAGCTCGTGTCGCTGATCGAAACGTCCTCGAATTCGAATCGATACTTGGAATTGGTGGGCGAATCGGTGCTCACGTGCTCGCTGGTCGTGGTCTTGAGCAGGGGGCGAAGCCGGTTGAACACCGGGGCGACGGTCGCGATCGCGGCGACGACCCCGGCGGTCTTGCCCAGCGATGCCATCACCACGGAGATCGCCATGGTCGCCGCGACGAAATTGCCGGTGTTCAGGTCTCCCGCATAGTGCCCGGTGGCAAGGAAGTAGACCAGCAGCGATACCGTTCCGCCGAGCAGGGTCAGGGTGAGGGTGCGGATGTTCGAAACCGTGGACGACAAGTAGCCGAGGTTGGAAAGTTCGCCTCGTTGTGCCGCCCACCTCAAGAGGAGTGGTTCGGCGATGTCACGGTCCCGGATGGAATCGAGGCCCTCGAGCATCTTGATCGAGAGGCTCTCCGATCTTCCCGCGGCCGCTTGCGAACCCGCCACGAATCGATTCTGAAGGAATGACTCGATGAAGATGGCGGTCAGGGCGATCACCAGGGCCGCGAACGCCACGGCAGCGAGGATCCAGCTGTAGTAGAAGAGAAGCAGGAGGTGAGCGAATCCCCGGATTGCCTCGACCACGACCTTGTCGGTGGCGGGGGTGATGGTCCCCATGGCGGAGTTCACCGAAGTGATTCTCTGAATGATCTCTCCGTCCGAGTGCTCATTCTTCACCCGACGGAACCGGTCGATCACTCGGGCAAGGACCATGGTTTCGGTTCGGTAGGCGACCGTGTTGTCGAATCGCAGGGTCGAGAGTCCGCCGAGCAGACCGAGGATCGAAGTCGCGCCAGCGGCGACCAGCAGCGCCAGGCCGATTCCGACCACCCCCGATGCTTCTCCATCGGGAATCACCTGATTGATCATGATCGCGGTCACGATCGGAATCAACAGCCCGAGAATCGCAGAAACCACTCCGGCGGAGATTCGAGACCAGATCTCGCCCCAGCGGCCACGGGTCGCGGTTTTCAGCAGACGGTAGAGGCTGCTGTCGCCGGTCGGTACGAGCCGTATCAACTCGTAGGCGACGGGACTGCATTCAAGGGCGAAGGCTTGATCCACCTTCAGACTTCTGGCTTCAGATCCGGATTTCGGAACGATGGCGTCCCAGCGACTTCCCTGGGGCACGAGCGTGCACGGCCCGAGCGTGCGATGGTCGACCACGAGAATCTCGCCATTGCTTCGCCACCAGTCGGGCTGGAGATCGATGGTTCGCCCGAAGACCTCGTGGCTCCGACCGATTCGCGCGACGGCGGTCGCAAGATCCGGTACGTCCGCGAGCATGGAGAGCGGGGTCACATCGACGCCGAGGTTTCGGAAAGCCAGTTCGATCGCCCTGCACGCCGCCGTGGCCTCGACGTCAAGACCGATTCCCGGCAGGCGATGCCAGTTGAGCGAGGTCCGGATGAGGGACTCTCGGGCATCATCCATGGCGCTGCGATCTGCATCATTCAGCGTCATCGATCATCCTCCGTGGGATTTTCGATGGCGATGCGCACCGCATCTTCGGGAACGGCCGCCCCGGGTTCGATGACCAGGACGACGGCGCCGCTCGCAGCCATGGTGGAGAGGAGATCCACCGCATCATTTTGAGGAAGCGATGCCATCCCGCTGGCGACGATCACGACTTCGGGAGCGTCGATCAGAACCGTCGCCAGTTCGAGTCTGGTGGAATCCTCGCCCGAAGAGAAGCCGTCTTCCGGGTGTACGGCAGCCTGGAGTCCAAGCGGGAGGGCTTCGAACCGGTCATCGAGTTCGACCGAAACCAACGCCGGCCAGATCAGATCGTGCGAAGGGTTCGGATCGAAACCTCCAAGGTTTTCCGCATAGGTGCCGGGGAAGAGGGGGAAGTGTCCGCGGACCACGCGGACGCGTGGAAGCGAGGGGTCGGATTCCTCCGTCCCTTGCCAGGTGACCGTTCCAGATCTTCGGAGTCTTCCAGAGAGTTGTTTGGCGAGGCCGTGAACGACACGATCGGGACACCCTTCGATCACGGTGACGACCCCGGGAGCGGCCAGACCGTTCAAACGACTCTGGCGACCGACGGCGATGTTCTCGAGTTTCAGCCCGGATGGACCGGAGGCGCCGCCGGCTCCGAGCATTCGCTCGGTGGAGGAATCGGGGCAGTCCATGATGTCGTCAAGCCGCGCAATGTTCGACTTGAGAATCGGGAGGGACTGGGCGAATCCGATGAGGCCTCCGAGTGAGCCTTCCGCGTGGCCGACCAGAAGTTGGAGAGCGGCCAGTTCGCCGATCGTCACATCACCGGCGATCACGCCGAGTCCGCCGAAGACCAGGGTGGCGACTTGTGAGACGAGCTGCGAGAGGAGCCCTCGGCTCGATGACGCGAAGAGCTTCGTCCGTGAACTCCGTTGGGAGAGGGAACGTGCGGATGCGAGTTCACTGGTCCATCGTTCGAGGAATCCACCGACCGATCCTGATTCGTACAGCCAGGCCTGCGAGGAGAGGCCGGCGAACATCGTGGAACGCTGGGATGAGAGGGCCATCTGGGTCTTCGTGTTCAGCTCGAAGAGCAGTCGATTGACTCCCTTGACGATCCCCAGTCCTGCAATGGAGGCGAGGATCACACCGAATCCCACGATCGGTGAGATCAGGAAGACCGCGCCTCCGAAAACGAGCACCGAGAGAATCCGGGAGGGCATGGTCGACAACGAACCCACGACGCTTCCTGCGATGCTTCTGCCGAGCGGTATGCGCTGCTGGATGTCGCCGGGGAGGCGAAGCGTGAGTTCCCGGTCGCTCAGGCCGAGCGTCTTCTTCAGAAAATCGACTTCGATTCGAAGCCCTGCCGCGGTTCGAAGCCTCAACTGGGTCTGGGCGAGTATGAAGGAGAGCGCCGCTCGCAGGATCACGACGATCCCCACGCCGAACAGAAACGGGCGAAGGATTTCCGGGCTTGGATTCTCCAGTACGTGGTCGACGAAGTAAGTGAGAAAACCTGCCATCGCGAGATGGAGTGGTATCACCGCGGTGGATGCAACGGCGCAGGCGAGGAAGCCACCGCCACCGCCGCCGATCATCCGGCGAAGCGACGGGATGGTCCGCGGGGGTCGACCGCCGCGTTCGAAGGCATCCGTCGCCGTGAACTCGATGATCATGCCCGAGAACTTCGACTCGAACTCCGCGTCGGGGACGAGACGATGTCCTGCTTCGGGATCGTTGATACGCCAGCCGCCAGGCATCCGTCCTTCGATCACCACGAAGTGCCGTCGTTCCCACCAGCCGATGACCGGCATCTGGTGGGCGTCGATCGAATCGACTTCGCACTGGTAGACGTGGGGCTCGAGTCCGTAGGCCTGTCCGGCCCGCGCGACACCGGCCACGCTCAGTCCGTTTCCATCAAGCCCGGTGGTCGCACGAATCTCGGCGATGGGAACCCATTTGCCGAGGCTTGCCATGATGATGGCGAGTGATACCACGCCGCACTCGGTCGGCTGCATCTGGAGAATCGAGGGTGTCGACACTCGTGATTTCGTCGAGTCATTCGCCAATGAGGGACCTGAGCCAGGGAAGAAGGAGGTCTATCGGTCGGTTGACTTCGTAGATGACCTGGATGCGGAGAATGGTCCCGGGTGAGATCTTGCCGGGCCAGCCATCTCGGGTGCTCCAGGCCAAGCCGCTCTCGGTCCTGGGGTCACGTTCGAGTTTGACCTTCGCCACCAGTACGGATTGATACTTCTGCTCGAGATCCGTGATCATCGAACTCGATTCGATGAAATTCTGGAGTACGCCATCGGTCGCGGCGTAGAGATCGATGCTGGTCAGGGTGCCTTTCATGAACCCGTATCGACTGCGTGATGCGAAACTGGGGCTCACCTGGACCGCATCGCCGACCTCGAGTTCCTTGGCCTTCCGTTGGGGCAGGAAGGCGACGACGTCGATGACTCCGTCTTTCATGCCCTCGGGTTCCACCACGAGCAGCTTTTGGCCTTCGCCCACCGGATCTCCAACCGCGGTGGAGATCTCGAGGACCGTGCCTGCGACCACCGAGCGGATGGTGTAATCGTTGAGCTGCTGCTTCTCGAACTTCTGAATCGCGGCTTCAGCCTGCTGGATCGCTTCGCGTCGCCCGGAGCGGGCCTGAGCGATGGTGGCTTCGGATTGGGTCGCTTCGAGTCGAGAAGCGGTGATGCTGGTCCGCGCGCGTTCGATTTCGGAGCGAAGACTGGCCACGGTGGTTCGAGTGGCGAGGACCGTCTCCTTCGCGACGAAGCCTTGCTCAAGGAGTTTCTCCTGCTCGTCGAGAAGGCTCTTCCGGAGATCAAGGAGTTCCGTCGAATCTTCGATGCTCTTCTTCGCTTCGCTGATCGACGACTCCAGTCGCCAACGGGTTTCGGCAAGCGTTGACTCCGAGGTGGCGGTGAGATTTTCATCATCGGAACGAAGAAGATCCAGCCGGTCTCGTGCCGACTGGAGTTGAACTTCAAAGACCGTGGCGGTCAGGGAGAAGATCGGCGTGTTCAACGCGATCTTCGAGCCGACCTCGATATGGATCTTCTCGACGATGCCCGCTTGCGGTGCCGCGACCGTGTAGAGATCGAGACGAGTACGCGTCAGTCCGGCTCCCCGGACGGTCTTCGGGACGGAGCCCAGGAATCCGTAGAGCAGGAGCGCGATGACGGCGAGCGTGAGGATGACGAGCCACATCCAGCGTGGCTTCGAGATCATGGTGAATGCCGAAAGAGGCTGTTCCTGTCCCGAAGTCATCTCTCGTCACCCCTGTTCAATAGAAGGAGATTCGCATGACAGATACGAACTGATGGTATCAGCAAGATGACCCGGAGCCGTCTCAAGAAGAGCATCATGCACCGGTGGGAGTCCCTCCGAGCGGATGAGCCGGGCAAGGGCGTCGCTATAGACGCCAGAGCCGGAATCCGGAGCCATGAGATCGTTCGGGCCGTCGCCGGAGGTGATTTCACCGATCGTCTCCAGAATCTCAATTTGATGATCGGTGATGCTTGCCGCCAGTCTTGTGCCGAGCGAGCGCCACGACCCCGCATCCGGCACTCGTTCGAGGTGGTATCGGGACAAGGCATCGCGGCGTTCATTCGAGAGTGGCGAGGATCGGGCCAACGGCGTCTGAACGGCTCCGAAGGTGATCGCATCCGAGAAGAGGGGGCCGAGCCAGGGGGCCGAATCGACGGCGGTGCGGAAGCGTTGTTCCACCTCGGGAAGCTCGGCGCACGCGGGAAAGGGGCTTCCCAGGGCCAACCTCGCCAGCCGTAGAAGCCAGGTCGTTCGCGGAACCCGCGGGCCGGGGTTTCGTCCGCCTTCGGTTTCCGCGGCTTGGCGGCAGGTCAGGATGGCGTCTCTCTCCTTCAACCCGGGCTCGATCTCGGATGCGTGGAGGTCAGCCGGGAGGACGCGATGGGGGAACGGAGTTTCACGGGCCTCGCGGATCAGTTCCGAGCCCCGCTCCGCGGAGATCGTGCCGTCGTGAGTGCTCGATTCGACCATCGCCTCGAGGTCGACCAGTGCGGTGGACATCGGCCGCCAGCCACCGGCTTCCGGGAGATGGGAGATCGCCACCGCGTCGTCTTCGCGACGGCCGGATCGATAGGAGTCGGCGATGCGGCCGACCGGCACGACCCCGAACGGTTCGCATTCAACCGCGCGGAGGGCCCCCATGCTGGCGCCACCGAAGACGTGTATTCCCAGTTCGAGCGCCAGGAGAAGCTCCTTGTGCCAGGGTGATGGAACGTCGTCGAATCGACCGTCGAGGAGCACCAGGGCTCGGGGACGCAGCCGCAGGGCCCGGATGAGATCCCCGGCGGACGCGGGTGGAAGCACGATTCCCGAGGGGCCCAGGATCTCGAGCGCCCTCGCTCGGGGAAGCGACGGGCCCGCGAAGGCGACGATGGGGGCGAGGTCTTTCATTGCAAGGCGGCTCGCAGTCGCTGGACGCCGGGGTCGAAGTGCATGCCGGGAATCACGATCCGCCGCACGGGAACCGCCGCCGCCGCATCCTCGTTCGCGGACTCCAGCGATCGGGCCAGGACGCGATCGAATCCGGCGTCCGCCAGTCGACCGATGCAGGCTTCCACCAGCCTCCCGGTGTTGGTGGGCGTGATTCCAAGGGGCTGGATGGGCTGGCTGCCGATTCGCTCCGGTTCGGGTTGATCGTGGTGCGCCTGGCTCGATCGCTCGTAGACCTCGGGAAGAATATCGTCCCGGGCTCCGGCGACCAGGGAGGTCCTCGCCTGCACCGCTTCCGTGATCGCGCGGAGGATGGCCACTCGTGGACTCGGATGCGATCCCGATCCGAACGACGAAGGCCGTCTGATCGCCTTCGGTCCGTGGTCGATGAGCAGGCAGAGATACGTCGGGATCCGGACGAAATGCTGGTCGTTGCGGGTCCGGCCCAGTCGAAGCTGGAGCCTCACCTCGATCTCGGCATCGTCGAGATGCCGAGCGAGGGTGGAGATCAGAGGATCCGAGGTTCCGTCGGGATCCATGGAGATCATCGCGGCCGGAGCCGCCATCGCGTGTCGCTCGACCACTTCGCAGATCGCATGCAGGTCCGCTTCGGACTCGCTGTTGCCGGCGGCGATTCCGTTGGTGTTGGGTGGAAGCCATCGTGCTTCCAGTCGATGGCGATGATGATCCGTGTCGAAGTCGAGACGCACGAGCGATGCGGGCACGAGATGTTCGCCACCGCCACCGGCACCGAGATCCTCGAACTCGATCCAGTCGCGAGCAAGGTCCTCCTCCACGCCGGGCGGACAGGAGAAGAGCCGGGGGCCGGGAAGATCTTC
>NYSW01000005.1 GCA_002683195.1 Phycisphaerae bacterium | reverse complement strand
CCTCACGTCGACCACTGGCCGGTCTCTTCCTGGACAGGGACTCACGGATGAATCCGCACAGGTTGGCGATCTGCCATACCAACAGCAGACTGAAGACCTTGATTCGAGTCGACCAATCCATTTCGCCCAATGCCCGAAACATGAGCTTCGGCAGCACGGCGTGCATCCGGGTGTCCTGCCAGATCTCGCCGGATTTTCGCAGCCGGCGAAGGCGGTGATAATGGAAGGCGCCTCGACCGTAGTTGTATTGCTGTCGCCAGAAACCTCGCAAACTCATCGAGTGCGCATGCATGACCACGGCATCCGGGAGAAAACGCATCGGCCAGCCCCGAAACCTCCAGCGATCGCAGAAATCACGATCCTCCGCCGCCGCCAGGGGAAAGGCGGTGTCGAAACCACCCAGCTCGACGAATCGATCCCGGCCCAGGGCGATGTTGTTGGAGGCGAAGAATCTCGGATCGCTTTCATCAGCGTTGTAGAACGCGTAGACCGCGTCCAGAATCGTCTGACTCGCCAACGNGCAGACANTGCNNGAAAGTTCGTTNGGCGTGCGACCGCCGAAGAAGACATCGGGCGTCGCTTCGAGATTGCGTACGATCACCGAAAGCCACTGGGGATCCGTCCGACAATCATCGTCGATGANGGCGATGAATCGCGANGAGGATTCCNACACACCGCGATTGCGTGCCGCCGCCGGCCCCAGATTCTNCTGACGGATGCATCGGATGTTGAGTTNCGATTCGAACGNNCGGGTGACCTCCACGGAGGATTNCGGGCTGCCATCGTCGATCACCACGACCTGAAAAAGAGCGCGGGGAAAGACGCTCCGGGTGAGGGACTCAAGGCATTCACGGAGACGTTCCGGACGGTCGTAGGTCGCGATCACGACCGAAATCTTGTAGCGGGGGTCGGTTGCCATGGTTTAAGAGTGCTACCCCCGTGTCGAAAAAGATGATGATNCGACGAAACCAGAAACAGTCGGTCGAACCGGATTTTTCGAGCGTGATCCGCTCGCCATGAATTCGTCCCGGACCCGCGCGGGCGAATCGGTTTCCGATGCCGAATCATCCTTGGTACGAGGACTTCAATCAAGCCTTTGGTGAAGAATGTCGAGACCGGACCGGCGCTGCGGATCCAATCGTCAGCCAAGATGGNTCGCACATGGACCGATATCGCGGAAACGGCCTGACACCGCCAAGACCTCGCTTCGGTGGTTCGAGTCCCGAGCGAGAGGATTTCATTCGGGCTGGATGGCCACTCGATCGCCACCGTCGACGCGGCCGCTCTTCAAGTCGCCGCGGCAGGGCGCGGGCTTCCCACCGGGAAGCGTCACCACCCCGGCATCCTGAAAGAAGGAACCCTCGCATCCCCAACCACAGATGACGGTGCCGTGATCACTGATCGACCGGGCGGCAGCCGACGTGAAACCAGCGGGGATCCCCGCACCGAGGCGGTGCAGGTGTTCCTGGAGATCCGCGAGACCGGTTTCCGGCGTCCGAAACCTCGATTCCAAGCGGACGAAGTTCGCCGACCCCCGATGCGGCGGCGGCCCGAGATCGATCGCCGCCCGGGGGCGACATGCCGCCCCCGGGACGAGCGGATGAACAACGATCCATCGCCACTGACGTGGGCAGTTCCGGACGAGGTCGCTAGGATCTCCATCACTTGCCCCGATAGCTCAGTTGGATAGAGCAGCGGACTTCTAATCCGCAGGTCGAAGGTTCGAATCCTTCTCGGGGTGTTGACCATCGGAGAGCCGACCGGGGTGCCTTGCCCCACCGTCCGGCTCGAGTCGGTCTTCGAAATCCGCTACTCGCCCGCTTCGACCGAATCGTCCGCCGAGGCCTCGGGGCCGATGACGTCGAGCCCCGGATTGGCGGCTCGTGCGGCAGCGACCCCGACCGGAGTCACCGCGGAATTCGCACAGTAGATTCGATCCAGACCGGGGTGGGCGGCAAGCCTTGCCAGCCCGGCATCGGTCAACTTCGAACCGTAGAGATTGATCCGTTCAAGCTTCGGCAGCGCGAGGAGCACGTCGACCGCCGCATCTCCGATCTCCGTGTTGTCCAGACTCAATCGGGTCAGGTTCTGGTACTCGCGGAGAGGCTCGAGGCCTGCATCGGTCAAGGCACTGCGGCCCAGATCAGCCCAGGCCAGAAGAGGCTGCAGTCCATCGAGACGAGCCAGGTCTTCGTCCGCGAACGGTGGCTTGACCAGGCTGGCATTGAGTTCGTATTCCCGATCGGCCTGAGAGATCCGCATCACGACCACCGACCGATCTCGCAAGGCAGCGACCGCCGCGGAGATGACGGCCTGATCGATCGGGGCCGGTTCGGGCGCGGCTTCCACGGCGTTCGCCGGCTCGGACTTCTCGGTGGAAATCACGGGGGCCACCGAGGTGGTGGCGGCGTCGCCGTGCGACGCGCCTTCGCTGATCCAGATCCGAATGGTGTCGATCTGGGCACTGGTGAGACGATCACCCTTCGGTGGCATCGCATCAGGATCGTCCGCGGGCAGGAGGACTCGCTCCAACAGGAGACTTTCGTCCGGCTTGCCCGGCATCACCGACCACCACTCGGGATCGCCGGAGAACAATTCGGCGGCGGTATCCATTCGAAGACTGCCCTTCACCTTGTCCGGTCCGTGACATTCCACGCATCGGGCATCGAGGATCGGCAGAACATCTCGAACGAACGACACGGTCCGAGCGTTTCCATCGTCCACGATCCGAGCCGGAGAATCTTCGGACTTCTCCGTGGGCGTCACCACTTCCGTCGCTTCCGCCTCAACGCCGACCGGCGCCTCGGTGCCCTTCGGATCCACCACGGCCGTGGGAGCGGGCGGTACGGTCGGTGCGGCCGGAGCCGATTCCACCGGGGCCGCTTCGGCCTTCACCGGCGGAAAGATCACCTTGGTGANATACCCGGTGCCGTACACCATCGAGCCACCGAAGTGCGCCCCCACCCCGACCAGGATCGCACAGACGATCAATCCCCATCGATAGCCGTTCAAGGCCCGCAGTCGGACACCGGACCGCCCGGCCCACCCGGCCAGGAAGACCACCACCAATCCGGCGGCGGAAATGATCCCCAGCCAACGGTGGAGGAAGAGCGTGTTGTCGAGGGTCGCGTTCTCGAAATCAGCATTGAGCCAACCGAACCAGGAGGCGAAACAGGCCGCGATCGCCGCGAATCCGGTGGCCGTGAACGCGAAGGGAGAGGCCTCATGCCGCCGTCTCAGGATGTTCACGAATTCAACCGCCGCGGCGGCGATGGCGAGACCGATTGGAAAATGAACCATCAACGGGTGCAGACGGCCCAGGAATCGCCACCATCGTCCGTCTCCGGTGGCGGTGGAATCCGCCAAAATCGATAGCCACGAGAAACTCTGATCGGAAAGCATCCAAAGCGGGGAATCAATCACGCGGTCTTCTCCGAAAGCGAAGGGGAGACCCGAGGATACCTTCGTGCAACGCCTGTGATGCCTGATTCTCAACCCGATCATGACCTCTTGGTTCGAACCCCGGAGGGGCTCTTCTGCCCCGCGGGCGGATTTCACGTGGATCCCTGGCGTCCGGTCGAGCACTCGATCGTCACCCACGGCCACGCAGATCACGCACGGCGGGGCTCCCGGAACGTTCTGACCGCCTCCGACGGGGTTGGAATCCTCCAAAGACGGATCGGAGGGGCTGGGACGACCATCGAGGGCATCCCGCGAGGAGAGAGCCGCCGGATCGGCGATGCCCTGATCTCCCTCCNCCCCGCCGGCCACGTCCTGGGCTCCAGTCAGATCCGGGTTGAGGTCAAGGGACGCGTCTGGGTCTTCAGCGGCGACTACGCCCGACTCCCCAATCCCACTTGTCTGCCCTTCGAACCCGTTCGCTGCCATCGCTTCATCAGCGAATGCACGTTCGGTCTGCCCCTGTATCGCTGGACCGATCCCGAAATCGTCGCCCGGCAACTCCGCGAAACGGTGGCCCGGCACCTCGGTACCGGCCGGAATGTCGTCATCGGAGCCTACGGCCTGGGCAAGGCCCAACGTCTCCTCGCCGCCCTCGCCCCTGATGGCCGTTCGGAACACCCGATCCTTTGTCACGGCGCCGTCCAGAAGATGAACGATGCCTACCGCGAAGCCGGGGTCGTTCTGCCCGAAACCCGACCCGCCAATCGCACGGAGTTGAAGAAGCTCGCTCGTCCGGCCATCGTCCTCGCCCCTCCTTCGGCGCTCTCGGGTCCCTGGCTTCGAACGTTCCAGCCCGCGGCGACGGTGATCGCGAGCGGATGGGCGATGCTTCGTGGCCCCCGCCGAAGAACCACCGCGGACGAGATGGTGGTCATGAGTGACCACGTCGACTGGCCGGGACTGCTGGCGACCGTGAAAGAGACTGGATGCGAGGAAGTCGGACTGACCCATGGCTTCGTCGAAGCTGGCGCTCGATGGTTCGCCGAACGCGGACTGCGGAGCATCATCTACGACACTCGGTACATCGGAGACTCCGGCGACGAGGAACCCGAACCCTCCAACCCGGAGGCGAAGCCATGAAACGGTTCAGTCGACTGGTCACCGATCTGGCGGCCACCCGTTCCACTCGGAAGAAGACGTCGCTCCTGGTCGAATATCTGACGACCGCGCCGGAGGCCGACCTCGGGCGTGCGCTCTCGGTGCTCCTCGGACGACGAGACCGGCGCCGCATCTCCTCCGCCGTGCTCCGAACCTGGGTTGCGGAAAAGGCGGGAATTCCCGAGTGGCTGGTCGCATCGTGCCACGATCACGCCGGTGATCTGGCAGAGACCATCGCATCACTGGTTCCCGACCATGCCCCCGATGAATCGAAGGCCCCGACTCTGGACGAGGTGGTTCGACGTTTCGTCCTCGCGCCCGAATTGCAGTCCCCCACGACCGCCCGTTCGAAGATCGAGGAGGCGTGGTCGGTCCTGGATCGTGACGAACGTTTCGTCTTGCACAAGATGCTTGGCGGAGCCTTTCGCATCGGGGTCGCCCGCGGAATCGTCATCGCCGCCCTGGCGGAGGCCTCGGGCGTCGAGGCTCCGGTGATCGCCCATCGACTGGCCGGAGATCCGCCACTGGACGCGGACGGNGTGAGACGTCTGATTTCCGGTGAGGAGCACGACGGGGACGATGCCCAGCCCTACCCACTCCATCTGGCCTCCCCGATCGAAGCGGCGCTCTCCGATCCGACTCGCACCGAGGATGCCGAGGCCATCTCCGAACTGCTGGGGCCGATCAACGAATGGTTCGTCGAACCCAAGTGGGACGGAATGCGGGGCCAGCTCGTTCGACGGGGCGACACCACCGCCCTCTGGAGCCGACACGACGAATCGATCGGACGATCATTCCCCGAAATCACCGCGGCCGCGGCCGGTCTTCCGCGGGATGCGGTACTCGACGGAGAGATCCTGGCGGTGGAGGGCGACCGACCACGCCCGTTCCAGATCCTCCAACGCCGAATCGGGTCCCATTCCGTGGAGCCGCTCCTCTTCGGAGGCGTGCCCATGGCATTCCTCGCGTTCGATGTTCTGGAGATCGAGGGTCGGGATCTCCGGAATGAACCCTTGCGGGAGCGGCGTCGAGAACTGGAATCACTGCTCCGGGACCTCGATCCCTGCGATGCGATCCGANTGGCTCCCCGACTCCAGCCTGCCGACTGGTCGGACGCCGCCACGGTCCGANCCCGGAGCCGTGAGCGAGGGGTGGAGGGGCTCGTGATCAAGCGAATGGACAGCATCTATCGGGGCGGGAGAGTCCGGGGCGATTGGTGGAAGTGGAAGGTCGAGCCCTACACNNTCGANCTGGTCATGACNGCNGCGACCCTCGGNCANGGNCGGCGNGCGACCCTTCATTCCGACTACACCCTCGCCGCCTGGAACGGGCCTGCGAGTCGTCCGGACCGGGAGTTGGTCACCCTGACCCGCGCGTATTCCGGCCTGACCGATGAGGAGATCACCAGCCTGGATGCCCGAATCCGACGCTCGACCCTTCAGCGTCGTGGCCCCGTTCGGATGGTCCGACCCGAGGTCGTGATGGAAATCGCCTTCGATGCCGCACAGCCCAGCAATCGTCACCGAGGCGGATTCTCACTTCGATTCCCACGTATCAAGCGACTTCGACTCGACAAACCAGCCTCGGAGGCCGACGATCTCGACATGGTCGAGGCGATCGTGCCGGTCGACCCGTGATCCACGAACCAGACCCGAGCCGAGACCGTCATGCAATACATCGTGCGAAGCGTGGATGGCGACGAATACGGCCCTTTCGATCGGAAAGAGCTGCAGCGACTGGTCAGCGAACAGCGACTCGGCCCGGGCGACTTCATCCGACGCGAGAACGGCCGGACGTGGAGCCCCTTCGAGAAGATCGCCGGTCTCGCCGAAGAGTCCTCCGCATCGACGGCCGGCACCGTGAACGCGCCGATCCGGCCCCGGGTGGATCCGCGACCCGAGGTCCTCGGTCTCGACCCCGATCCCGACCCACCAGTCACCGCTGGCCCCCGTCTTCCACGAACCCGGATCGATGCCGAAATCGATCGGTCGGAAACCGACGATGATTCCAACGACCTCATCGGATCGACCCCTTCGATGTTCGATGCGGCTTCGGATCGCGGTGACGACGGGACCCGTGACGGATCGCAACCGAATCCCTTCACTCGGCTGGGCCTCCCAATTTCGTTGGAAGAAGGAGAACAGGTGCGGTTCGTCATCATCCAGTCGTTTCTGGATGCCCTGCGGGAATCGCCGCTCAACGCGATCCTCGGTCACCGCGGAACACTGATCTGCACCGACGCCAGAGTCGCCGTCGCCCGCCCCTCGCTCATGAGGCCGTCCATGGCGATCGTCTGGCTTTCCGCCGCGGGCAGCGCCTCGCTCGAAACCCGCCGCCGGATCATTCGCCTGATCTTCGGACTGCTTTTCCTCTTCAACGCGTTCTCGATATTGGTGAGCGGTCCGATCACCGGTGCCGTCATGGAAGCGATTGGCGGTTCAACAGGGCCCGCCGGGAGCATCATGAGCGGCCTGACCCTCTCGATCGGCGTGGTCTGCGTCATGTTCGGCCTGCTCCTGATCGCCACCGCCTCCGCCCGATCGATGGTGGTCACCGCGACCGGAGCGGANGTCGTGTTCGGATGCGCCCGGATCGGTCCCTGGCATCTCTCACAGATCGATGCCGGTCACGCGATCGCCTACCGAAAAGGCCATCCCACGGGTGACCGCCAGACGTGATGACGAGGTGACAGGCGGAGGAACACGGGGAGCCGCTTCGATTCAGACCTCGAATTCCCCAGAGGCGTCCATGGCCTCGAGCTCTTCAAGTTCATGATCCGGATCATCATCGGGATCGGTGCTTGATTCGTCGATGCGATCCTGGGCGAGGATCTCCGACGCCGTGAAACGCCAGCCTTCATCGAACTCCCGTACCGACCAGTTGGCCAGGTACTCGTTGGTGCGACGATGTGCGTGCCCCCAGTGGCTCACCACTCCGTCGACCTGCCAGAGGCAGGTCACTTCGAAGCCCGGACGTTCCACGCCCTGCTCGTCGCGGACGAGTTCGATGTCCGACACGTCGACCTCGATCGGTCGGACTTCGGATACCCGCGCCACCGCGCCTCCCTCCTCCTGCATCACGAGACCGCGATAGATCGTCCGGTAGATGGTGTCGAGAAAACCACCGTCGGCACTGCGAGCCAGGGCGTCGTAGACGTCATCCTCGGCCACGAAATCGAAGGCTCGGTAGACGTTGGCGTGGAGCGGGCGGAAGATCGCCTCCGCTTCCTCGGAATCGGGAAGGATCGTCCCTCCACCCATCNNCCAGGTCCCCCACCCGAAGAGCAGCGCNGCCACCCCGGCGGCGAGCAGCGGTCCCTCGATGACCATCGACAGCAGCACCGGTTGCGATGANCCGCTCGANCGGGCGGCGANCAGGCCCACGACGANCACGANACTCCCNAGCATGAANAGACCGATCGCCANCACCGGTACCTCGGTCGCCGAAGTTCGCTCGACCCCCGGNACCGNCATCAANCGGGATTCGATCCCCGCTCCGGTGGCGTACCAGACGTANCCNGGCTCCGTCCGNGAGAAGATCAGTGGNGTCCGGACTCCNTCGGCGTCGAGTTCGGCCGCGATCGCCAGGGGGGGAGGATCCACGGCGTCGAGCAGNATGTTCGGCGGAAAGGTCGTCCAACCGAAATCCACCGACGCGGGNGGCGGATCCGAAACCGGNTACACCAANTCGAATCTGACTTTTCGAAGACCTCGTTCGCCCGACACCGGAAAGAGCGGGAGGAGTCGCAGNTCGGGNTCGTTGATCTGGAGCTTCTCGAACGANGGNCNCACNCGGGTCCCNTTGATGATCACCGGGTGTTCGGTCTCGAAGAACGCCTCGAGNACGGAAGGCAGGGCCGTCCACTCCANGGTGGAGATCCGATCACCGTTNTCCCGCGGNAAATCGACCATCTCGTCNAGAAANACNAGGTTCATCTCCAGNCGAATCCGGACCACNTCNTCTTCGATGAANAGNCGAACGTCCACGTGGGGNCCGTCCTGNGGATGAAAATCACCCCCGTNNGNGGGNCGNAGGAGCCCCANNGGCATCAGGGCGAGGATCACGANCAGGAGACGAGAAAGGGAGATCATCACNGGAGTCTACGAACCCGGAGTGGCCAGAACGTGCAACCAAGGCCGGTTTCGTTTGTTCATCCTCCCGGCGGAGTATCCGACCGGGATCTCGGCCTCTATCCTGCCGTTCCCGTTCCGGTGAGACCGGAGCACCTTCAGATTCATTCCTACATCGGAAGAGACCGACCTTGCGACCCTTCATCCACCGCCCCCGCATTCTGCTCGTGACCGCCACGGTCGCCGGCTCGTTGATCACCGGCGCCCAGGCGGCTGAAGACGAGGACCGCATCCGGGAGGCCATGAACGAGTCTCCGATCGCGGAGCGGATCTTCAACGACCACATCACGGTGCTCGCGAGTCCCTGGATGGAGGGACGTCTGCCTGGAACCAAGGGCATGGAATACGCCCGCGACTACGTCGCCTACTGGTACGACCAGGCCGGACTCGAACCCGGTTGGACCGACCCGGACTCCGGCGAACGATCGTGGCTTCAGCCATTCCCCATGGGGACCACCCGGGAATTCGCAGAGCAGGTCTGTTCGGTCGATCAAGGCCTCGAGCTCGAGCTCGGCGAGGACTTCGAGTTGACCGGACTCGGAGCCGAGGGCACGGTCGAAGGCGATCTGGTCTTCGTGGGCTACTCGATCGATGACGGNCCGGAAGGATACGAATCCTTCCCCGAGGAGCTCGACCTCGAGGGAAAGATCGCGGTGATGCTCCGTTTCGAACCCATGGACGAAGATGGTGACAGCCTCTGGAACGAACGACGCTGGTCGAGGAAGTCGACCTTCTCGAGCAAGTTCGGAGCCCTCGCCCGCCGCAATCCCGCGGGCGTCATCCTCATCAACACGCCCGGAGCCGACGACGAGCGGACCGAAACCCTGATGAGGGACACCTCTCAGGTCATCGACGACATTCCGGTGGTGATGCTCACCCCGGAAGCCGGCCGTCGCCTGATCGACGCCACCGAGCCCGAAGGACGATCGATCGACGATCTGCGTCGCAGCGCCGACCAGGGCACCACCATCGTGATGCTCGACGGCAAGGCCAGCATCGGTGGCCGGATCACCGAGACGCCGACCTACGCCGAAAACGTCATGGGCATGCTTCCCGGACGAGGCGAGCTCGCGGATGAAGTGGTGATCATCGGCGGTCACCTCGACCACCTCGGCATGGGCGAATTCGGATCCCGTCGCGGTTCTGGAAACCTGCACCCCGGCGCGGACGACAACGCGTCCGGCGCCGCCGCCCTCATGATGCTCGGCGAAAGCCTCCGAAAGGCCTACGACGAACTCCCCGAGGACGCACCCGCTCGCACCATCCTCTTCGCGGCCTTCGATGCCGAAGAGAGTGGCCTCAACGGTTCACGGTTCTACGTCGACAATCCCACCCACGACCTGGACGACATCCAGCTCATGATCAACTTCGACATGATCGGGCGGGTGATCAACGATCGACTCAGCGTGTCCGGTGCGGACAGCGCCGACGGCCTCAAGGACTGGGCCCAGCCGATGTTCGACGCCTCGGGCCTCGAGATCGTCCTGCAGGAAGGCATGCGGGGCGGCGGCAGCGACCACGCCTCGTTCTACCGGAAGGGCGTTCCGGTCCTCTTCGCCATCTGCGCCGACTTCCACGACGACTATCACACCCCCGATGACACGGCGGACAAGATCTACCGAACCGCCGGGGTGAAGACCATCGATCTCTTCCACGAGATCGCCTACAACGCGGCCACCCGGGCCGACCGATTCAAGTTCGCGTCACCCGATTCCGGTTCCGATCGAGCCGCCGGACCAGCCCGGCCGCGAGCCCTTCGCGTTCGCCTCGGTATTCGAAGCCGTCCGCTCCCCGATGGCGGGGGCCTTCAGGTGGTGAGCGTCAGCGACGACTCGACCGCTTCCGAAGCCGGCATCATGCCCGACGACATCATCAAGAAGTGGGACAAGCTTCCGCTCAAGACCCGAGCGGACCTGGTCGGGCGACTCGCCGACCTGAAGCCCGGAGACGAAGTCCAGGTGGTCATCGAGCGAGACGGCAAGGAAGAGGTCAAGTTCCTNAAGATGAAGTCACCCGAATGATCTCNTCCTGAATTCNCGAAGCANGANNCGANNAGAACGACGCGCGGCACCNGNTGCCGCGCGTCGTTNNTCGTTCCACCCNCGNTNNATCTCAGGTCTCNCGNCGTTCCGCACCCTCGCTNCGTNCNCGGGCCGCCCCGGGNGGAAACGCGGCCGCGGTCCGGGCGATCGAATCACCGCCGAANTTNGCGCGAATCGCGTCCGTGGTCGCATCCAGGCGNCGTCGCCGTCCNTCGTCCGGNTCGTCNGCGGCGAAGAGCGANGGTGATTCGTCACCGAAACGNTCGACCGAGAAACCGATNAGCCGGACCGGTCGGAACTCCCATTCTCGAAACGCACTTCGNGCGGCCTCCCAGAGATGNTCGGTNCGGTCGGTGGGCTGGGCGAAGGTGCGGGAACGGGTGTTGGTGACGAACGCTCCGTCCCGGATCTTGACCGTGAGCCCTCGGGCGTGGCGGGCATGCCTTCGCAGTCGAGTGCCCACCCGTTCCACGTGTCGGAGAAGCACCGCCTCCACTTCCGATGGATCCGCAAGATCGGTCCCAAAGGTCTGCTCGTGCCCGATCGACTTCGCGACCCGGTCGCCGACCACCGGGCGGTCATCCCGCCCGTGGGCGAGATCGTGAAAGCGGGCCGCCGCATCACCGAGTACCAGTCGTAGAGATTCGGGGGGCGTGCGTTGGAGATCACCGAAGGTGCGGATGCCCCTGGCCTCACAACGAACGGCGGTCTTCGGTCCGATGCCCCACATCCTGGAGATCGGCAGCGATGCGAGTCGCACGGCGAGACCTTCGTCCTCAATCACCACCAGTCCGTCCGGCTTCTCGAGGTCCGAGGCGATCTTCGCCACGAATTTCGAACTCGCGACTCCGACACTCGCCGTCAGTCCGGTCTCCTCCAGAATCCGCGCCCGAAGCATGGTCCCGATGGTCCGACCCTCGCCCAGCAGTCGACGCGAACCCGTGACGTCCACGAACGCTTCGTCGATCGAGAGCGGCTCGACCAGCGGCGAAGCCGATTCGAGGATCTCCATGATCCGTCGACTGTCGGCTTCGTATCGGCCGAAGTCGGGAGACACCACCACCGCCTCCGGACACCGCCGCAACGCCTCTGCCATGGGCATCGCGGATCGGCAACCGAACCGCCTCGCCTCGTAACTCGCTGCGGCGACCACTCCACGTCCTCCACGGCCTCCGACCAGCACCGATCGTCCCTGCAATCCGGGATCGTCGCGCTGCTCGACCGACGCGAAGAAGGCGTCCATGTCGACGTGGAGAATCGTTCGGGCTTCGGCCACGCACCCATCCTAGAGAACCGGGGAACCGCTCATCCGGCGGAAGAAGCGGCCGGAGACTGGGAATCCTTGGAATTCGGAGCCGAACCAGGATTGAGGAAGATGGTCCCCACCTTGGTCCGCTCGGAGGAATCGAGTTCGCCGATCGTCACCAACTGGTCGAGCAGGGTGTCCCATCGCTCGGCGGTCATCCATCCCAATCGGTGGGATGCGGTGTCTTCCGACTGCACGAACGCCGGAAGCCTGGCTGCCGCGAGTTCGAGGGTGCGGGCACTGAAATCCGGGTTCAGTCGCTTGATCACCGCGTTGGTGGCCGCGGGGTTCGCGAGGTAATCCTTCCAACCGGCCGCGAGGGCTCGGGTGAATGCCTCGACCGTGACGGGCTCGGAGGTCAGGAGATCATCGTGGACCGCGAGCACCACGTCGTACGGGTCATATCCGGTCTCCGCCACCAGGAAGACCCGGGTAGGCACCTTGTCCGCCTCCAGTTGCACCGGTTCCGCGGTGGCGAAAGCCTGCATGGCCGTGACGTCCTTGGAGATGAACGGGGCGAGGGAGCCGCCGTAGGGAACGAAGGAAAGCCCGGTCGGTCCGTACTTGCTGGTGAGCCAGCGAACCCAGGGCAGACCACTGTCGGCCATGATGCGTCCCTTCGCTTCCCACACGGACTTCAAGGTCTTCAGGTCCGANTCCGCCCGCACGATCACCGATCGAGGAGCCTTCTGNAANGATGCGAAGACCGCGGTGGCGCGTCCGCCACGAGCCCGCAAGGTGGCGAGTTGAGCGGCGGAGACCACCGCCACTTCGGTGTTGCCNCTGGCGACCAGTTGTCCCGCNGGGACGTCCGCNCCGCCCTTGATGAGTTCCACATCNAGCCCTGCGGCCCTGAANTGTCCGTTCTCCAACGCGGCGTANAGNCCNCCGAATTCCGGCTCCGGNAACCANTTCANCTGNACGGAGAGTTTNCGNAGNCCNCCGGTCTCACCCGCCGACATGTTTCCNCCCTCGCGNCAACCNGCGACGANGAGCAGGGTGANGAGACTCAGGATCGGCAGCAGGCGNACGCGGCAAGGACGGANANTCGACATCGGTGGTTCCGGTCGCGGGTTGGGGGGCNNTCAGGANTCGGATGCATGCCAGCGACGCAGAAGCAGCCAGCCTGCGGCATTGACGATACCGAAGAGCAGAAAGCCCAGCAGTGAGGCCAGAGCCACCGCGGCGAAGACGGTCTCGGTCCGATTCTGTTTCAACGCACTGGTGATCACCGCTCCGAGTGGCGCCCGGTCACCACCGTAGGCTCCCACGAATTCTCCCACGATCGCGCCGATCACTGCGAGTCCGGCCGCGATCCTGAGCCCGGTGAACAGACTCGGAAGCGACCATGGCAGTTCGAGCAACCACCAGGTTCGAATGGGGCCGGCTCCTCGGATTCGGAAGATCTCGACCAGGCCGCGATCCACGGACTGCAGCCCGTCGAGGGTCCCCGCGATGACCGGAAACACCGAAACGATGCAGGCCGCGGCGACCACGCTCGGAAGTCCGTACCCGAACCAGATCACGAGCATCGGTGCGATCGCCACCAGGGGAACCATCTGGAGCAGAAGGGTGAGCGGGTAGACACCGCGGCGGGCGAACGGAACCATGGACAGGAGACTTCCCGACACCACTCCGATCAGGACGCTCATCAGAAAACCGAGGCCGGTCGCCATTGCGGTCCGACCCGTGGCCAGAGAAAGACGATGCGCGTTGGTGAACAACTCCTCCATCACCTCGTGCGGCGCGGGAAGGAGATACACCGGTATCCCGAAGATCACGACCACGAGTTCCCAGAGCGACAACAGGACGGCGACCACCGCGACGGGTGGCCAGGCGTTCGACCATGCTCGACTGAAACCGCTCATGTGGCCTCCTCCATGCCGTTGCGGAGAACCTCGTAGACCCTGGTCTGCAGATGAAGAAAGTCATCGGTCGTCCGCAAGGCCGCGTCGCGACGTCCGAGGTCGACCGAAAAACGGNCGAGGATCCGAGCCGGTCGCGGACTCATCACCAGAACCTCGTCCGCGAGGAAGACCGCCTCCGCGATCGAGTGGGTGACGATGACCACCGTCGGNCCACCATCGCGGACCAGCGATGCAAGTTCTTCGTCGAGCCGGAATCGCGTCACCTCGTCGAGGGCTCCGAACGGTTCATCCAGAAGNAGCAGTTGCGGATCACCGACCAGGGCTCGTGCCACCGCGGTCCGCATCCGCATTCCGCCGGACAGGGCCGCCGGGAGACGATCCGCCGCATCCAGAAGTCCGACCGTCCGCAGTTGCCGATCGACTCGCTCACGGATCTCCGCCGCGGGCCGGCGATCAAGTTCAAGGGGCAAGGCCACATTGCGCCGGACGTNCCGCCACGGCAGCAGTCGGGGATCCTGAAAACAGAAACCCACCTCGATGTCCGGATCGATTCGAACGTCACCCACCGTGGGAACCTCGAGACCGCCGAGCATCCGAAGCACGGTGCTCTTTCCACAGCCCGTCGGACCGAGCAACGCGGTCACGGTTCCAGGTTGGAGATCGAGATCCACCCCCGCCACCGCTTCGATCCCACCGGGGAACGTCTTACCCAGATCGCGGGCACTCATCGGAGTGTCATTCATGCGGGGACCTCGAGAATCTCATCATCGGAGCGGAGCAGACGAAGNGCGTTGAGCACGACCACGATGGTACTCCCCTCGTGCATCACCACCGCGAGCGGGAGCCCGATAAGGCCGGTGGTCCCGAGTCCGACCAGCAGGATCACCATGCCCATCGATCCGAGCACGTTCTGCCGAATGATCTCTCGCGTTCGACGGGCCACGGTGATCGCGAAGGGAAGGCGGGTGAGATCGTCACCCATGAGCGCGACGTCGGCGACTTCGAGCGCGACGTCGGTCCCGGATCCTCCCATGGCGATTCCCACCGTCGCCGCGGCGAATGCCGGAGCGTCGTTCACCCCATCGCCGACCATGGCGACACTGCCATGATCGCGGGCCTGGGCGACGATCGCTTCGAGTTTCTGTTCCGGGAGAAGATCGGCCTCGATCCGATCGACGCCGATCCGTTCCCCGATCGATCTGGCCGGTCCCGGACGATCACCACTGAGCATCACCAACGGGCCAAGCCCCATCGACCGAAGTCGCTCGAGCACCGGACCGGCGGATCGCCGCTCCAGATCGACCAATCCCAGAATTCCGATCGTGCGGCCAGCCTCCGCGACCCACACGATCGTCGATCCCTGATCCGAGATCGAATCCGCGGCGGTGGCCAGCTCCTCATCGACGGCCACGCCTTCGAGGTCGAGCAGTCGCCGACCGCCGACCAGCACCGCTCGACCTTCAAGTCGGCCCCGCATGCCACAACCCGGAACGAAATCAACGCCTTCGGCCTCGGGGATGGGGCCCGCGCCCTCGGCCGCGTCCACGATGGCGGCGGACAAAGGATGGGTGCTTTCACTGGAAAGAGCCGAAGCGATTCGAAGCACCTCTTCCTCCGTTCGTCCGCCCGCGGTGACCGTCTGCCGCAACGCGGGTCTTCCCCGCGTGAGGGTCCCGGTCTTGTCGAAGGCGAGGGATCGAATCGATCCCAACGCTTCGATCGCCTCTCCTCCCTTCACCAGAACGCCTCCACGAGCCGTGCGACCAATGCCCGCCAGCACCGCCGCCGGCGTGGAGATCGCGAGAGCGCAGGGTGACGCCCCGACCAGGACCGTCAAGCCTCGTTCAATGGACTCGGCCCAATCGAGCCAGCCCAGAAGCGGCGGTACCAGAATGAACATCACCACCCCCACGATGACCACGGGGACGTAGATCCGAGTGAAGCGTTCGGCCGTTCGCTGGGAAGGCGCCTGGCGATGCTCCGCTTCCTCCACCAGTCGCACCATGCGAGAAACGAGATTCTCCTCGGATGCCCGTGTGGTCTGGATCTCGAGGACCGCATCCAGGTTGAGACTTCCCGCAAAAACCGACGTGCCGGCCGACGCCGGAACCGGCACGCTCTCACCGGTGATCGGACTCTGATCGATGCTGGATTCCCCCTCGATCACCACGCCATCAACCGGGAGTCGTTCGGTGGCCAGCACCCGGACTCGGTCTCCAATTACCAGCTCACCAACCTTGACCGAGGCTTCATTTCCTTCGGGGTCGATGCGCCGAGCGATCTCCGGGGCGAAACTTCCCAGCGCTTGAATGGCCCCGCTTGCCCGCTGCATCGCCAGATCCTCGAGTGCATGACCGAGCCCGAAGAGGAAGAGCAGCATCGCAGCCTCGCCGAAACCTCCGAGCAGCACTGCTCCAATGGCGGCAAGCAGCATCAGAAGATCGACATCGAGGACCCCGCGAATCAGTTGCCGGCCGGTATCCACCACCACATCTCCCGCGGCGACCGCCATCGCGAGCAGGTAGAGAGCCTGCCCGACATCGAACGAACCNCCGCGGACGAAAATGAAACCTGCCAACAAGAGGCTGCCGCTGGCGGCCGCGGCGAACTGATGTCGGCCGAATCGGAGCGATACCCGACCGGGCTTGCGACGCGACGATGTGTGAGGAACCTCGGAGAGATCGTTCATTTGATGGCCCAGGGCGTCGCCAAGGGTAGGCAAAGAAAATGCCCGCCGTCCCGAGGGTCCCTCCACGGACGCGGGAGAGCCAATATCGGAGGTTCCTGCGGGTCGAACCCTGGTCTGGCCGATGTCCCTTTCCGCAGACCCAAGACCTCTTTCCGGACCGCGGTGACTTCAGCCATGATCGATTGGACCTCAAGATATTGCGCCTCTCTCACGGAACTCGATCGGTANCGGGATCTCGTGCACTCGGTACTCGCCCTTGGAGCGCACCGGCGGCCCGACCTCGATCCGGCGGGGACACAGGGACGACTTGAATCACTCGCGCAGCGGGTTCGAAGCCGGGTGCCGCACCTTGCGGGCCGGGAAAACACGGAAGATGCTCGCAGCGTGGATGGCCTGCTCGCCCATCTGGACCAGATCCTGTTCGTCGAACTGGGCCTCGGGCGAGAAGACGAGGTCACCTACCACCCCGACGCGATGGATCTCGACCTGGTGCTGGCCGGGGTGCCCGGCCTCCCGGTGACCGGCGCCCTCGCGTACTGCGCGGTCGCCGAGCGGGTGGGACTCGATGTCTTCGGAATCGACCTGCCCACGACGTTTCTGGTCGGCGTNCGAGACCGATGCAACCATCGCATGACGGTTCTGGATCCTTCGCGAAACGGTCGGCAGGTCGACGGCCGAGAATTCCGGAAATTTGTCAGCGACGTCGACAGCACCGTCGATCCTCGCGTCTATCTCGCCCCCGCGACCCCGGCCATATGGCTCAGAAGATGGCTTCGCGACCTTTCCATCACCAGTGGCCGAAGCGGCGAAGTCCACCTTCTGGATTCCTGGACACGCCTTTCCAGCGTCACCGAAGACATTCTCGGCCTGGGTTGAGGGGCCCGTCCGCGGTTCAAACGGNCGATCCACCATCCGCAAAGAGCGTCATCAAAGCANGNTTGAAAACGGATTAAACGCTTCCCGGGTTGGCCGAAGCACCGGCATGGCCTATCCTTGAACATATGGATATCTCGACCAAACCATCATCAGTGCGACGACCCCGATCTGGTTTCTCCCTCGTGGAGTTGCTCGTGGTCATCGCCATCATTGCCTTGCTCATCGCGCTGGTTCTTGTTTCGGTCTCCAACTTCCAATCTTCCGCGCGGCTGGTGCAATGCATGAGTAACCAGCACCAACTGCAAGTCGGACTCGTCAGTTTCAGCCAGGACAACAATGGCAAGTTCATGAGTCCCCAAAGCCAATGGCCGCCACCGTCTGGATTCAATCAGGGCTTGATTGACCGAGATTCCTTCTGGGTCAAGAGCTACAACTGCACGGCACCCACTCCCGATGAGCCTTGCAATGGGGACAGGATTCTGGGCAGCGGATCCGACGCGGCGGAAACCGATCTCGCCATCAAGGAAGGCGCTCTTTGGGACTACATCGGAGACCTGAAGGCCTTCAGCTCACCATTGGATCCGTCCGAGAGGGTGCGAAGTTACTCGCTCAATGGCTTCATCAGCGACCTTCCCGACAACCCGCAGTCCAACCCAAATGCGGCATGGGGTCCGACAGTCGATCGTATAAGCAAGGTTCGAAATCCATCCAACACCTTCTACACGATTCCCGAGCAAGACCCGGGCTCGAACTACAACCGTGGAGGCTGGGTCATTGATCTCAATCCAAGTGGTGGCCGGCAGTGGAAGGACGTCCCCGCGTTCTGGACCGATGATGGACGCTACGCCCTGAGCTTTATTGACGGTTCCAGCCGCATCACCCAAGTCCTGAACCCTGATCTGCCTGAAATTCTCACCGCAAACGAGTTGCCCGTGTCCACTCCGACGGAACTGGATTTCGAACAACTGGCAGAATGGCTCGACCCCACGAAGTGATCGCAGGTCCACAGACCCCGCTGATGGTGGATCGGAAGGGGCGCCCGAAGCAACTCACCGGATCCTCCGCTCATAAGAGAACGAGGAATCGTGGGGCCGCGGCCTGTCCAAACAACGAATCGGGACCAAGACCGACCGGCTGGAAGGTCAAAGAACAAGACTCCCGATGCCGTTTATCTGGCGAGTCCGACGGATTCGACCTGACGGACTTGGCGTGCATCCGAAAATCAAAGGAACCGGGAGTTCACTCGAGAGTCGGATCTGAATCAAGTCCAAGGTTCGAAGCCTGCGTTTTAGAAAGCCCCAGACATGAATCCTCTCGCTTGCGTTCTGCTCATCGCCTCACCTTTCACGCTGGTTTCCAGTGCCGTGGCGCAGGAGAGGGTCCGATACGACGACAACGTGGTGGTTCGAACCGAGCTCGACGATCTTCGTGAGCTACGGACCATGCTGGCGATCGGCGGCCGACTCTGGTCGGAATCCCTCGGCCTCGGAACGATGGACTTCATGTTGGAGACGGATCGCCTCGACGCCCTCGATCGTTCGGGAATCGATCACGAGATCCTCATCCCCGACGTTCAGATGATGCTCGACTCGGAACTTGAACGCATCGAAGCCTTCGAGGGCGGGATCGCGGGCGGTGGTTTCTTCGACGAATACCACCAGGGAGACGACATCCTCGCCTTCTACGACGGCCTCGCCGCGGCCCGACCGGACCTCATGACCGGCCGGACCATCGGGTTGAGCGTCGAAGGCCGCCCGATCCGCGCGTACACGATCTGTGGCAACGATCCGGCGACCCGACCCGCGATGTACGTGAACACTGGCGCCCACGCTCGCGAGTGGATCGGCCCCGCCACCATCGCCTACTTCGCCGACACGCTCGTCAACGGTCACGGTTCGGATGCTCGAATCACGGATCTGGTCGATGGACTGGCCTGGCACATCGTGCCGCTGGCCAACCCTGATGGCTACGCCTACACCTGGAGCAACGATCGACTCTGGAGGAAGAACCGTCGAAACAATGGAGACGGCACCTCCGGCGTCGACTGGAACCGGAACTTCTCCGCCAACTGGGGAGGACCCGGTTCGAGCGGATCAACCAGCAGCGATATCTATCGAGGCCCGGCACCATTCAGCGAACCCGAAACCCAGGCTCTTCGCGATGACGTGCTCGCCACACCGAATCTCGCCATCTTCCTCGACGTGCACTGTTACTCGCAGCTGGTCCTGTGGCCGTACGGCTACGACGAATCCGAACCTGCGGGGCCCGCGGGAGAGATCCATCGAGCGATCGGGCTGGGCATGGCGGCCGCGATCGCCTCGGTCAATGGAGTCAGCTTCGACCCGCAAGCAGCCCACGACCTCTACATCGCCAGCGGAACCAGTCTCGACTGGGGCTGGGACGAAGCCGGCGCCTATTCGTTCACCTACGAACTCCGCGATACCGGGAACTTCGGATTCGTCCTACCACCCGAACAGATCATTCCGAGCGGCGAAGAGATCCTCGAGTCACTGCTCTGGACCGGTGAGCAGGTCCTCGGCGCGGCGGGCGTGACCTTCATCTCGCCCCTTCCCACCATCGCGGCCCCGGACTCGACCGTCACGGTCGAAGTCTCGATCCTGTCGGCGTTCGCCGCACTTGACTCCACCACCGCGACTCTGGTCGTTCGGTCCGACGGCGCCGACCAACGGGTACCGATGGACGTCACGCCCTCTGGGGATTTCACCGCCCAGTTCACCACCGGCGACTGTGGGACGGAGACCGGGATTCTCTTCGAGATTGAAACCACCGACGGCATCCTCCTTCAACTCTCAAATGAAGAGGGACTCCCCTGGAACATCGAGATCATCGAGAGCACCCTGCTTTTCGAAGATGACGTCGAAAACGACAACGGCTGGACCCTCGGCGTTTCCGGAGATGATGCCACCACCGGGATCTGGGTTCGAGTCGACCCCAACGGCACCGATGCTCAACCCGAGAACGATGACTCCGACCCGGGGACGACGTGTTTCGTCACCGGCCAGGGCTCCGTCGGCGGCACCCTGGGCGAGAACGACGTCGATGGAGGACGCACCACGCTGGTCTCCCCCGCGATTTCGCTGATCGCTTCCGACGACACCGACCGCGCCGTCGTCCTGTCGCTGTGGTACTCGAACGACACCGGTGCCGACCCGAACACCGACAGCCTGCTGATCGAAGCATCCTGGGATGGCGGCGACTGGAACCAGATCGCCGACGTGACGCAGAGCGCCACCCAGTGGCGACGTCTTTCGCTTCCGCTGCCCGCCCCGACCAAGGCCCCTTCGTCCGTGCGGATTCGGGTGATCGCGAGTGACCTTGGTGCGGGTTCGGTGGTCGAGGCCGGAATCGATGAGATCTCCGTGATCGAATCCGCCTGCCCGAAGATCGACTGCCCCGCCGATCTCAATCAGGACGGCCAGGTCAACGGCGGCGACGTCGGCCTTCTGCTCGCCGCCTGGGGGGAAATCGGGTCCGGCGGTGAAGATCTCGACGGCGATGGCACCGTCGGAGGCGCAGATATCGGTCTTCTTCTCGCCTTCTGGGGGGACTGTTGAGTACTGGCGAAAAAAACTGGTACCCAGAGCCTTCCGCCGGTGCTGCCCTGATGGGAGAATAGATTCAGTTGGAGATTTGTTGTCCCCCGATGAACCCGGGACGTCAAACCCTAGGGTCGCCCGACCACTTCTGGATCCTTTCACATGCTCCAACATCGCCACGCCACGGCCAGACGAATCGTTGGTCTTGGTGGTATCGCCGTCTCCAGCACTCTGATGGCGTTTTCCGCCCCCGCTCCGCAGCCGCAAGACGGCGCCATGGATTCCATGGGCATGCAGGAGATGGGAATGGAAATGGGCGGCGATGAAGCAGCCTCGACCTTCTCGGCCGAACGCATCGCCTTCTTCGAATCGAAGGTTCGCCCGCTGCTCGTCGGGGCGTGCGGCGGATGCCACAGCGACAACGGAAGTCGAATCCGCGCCGGATTCAAGATCGACACCCGCGGCGCCATGCTGCTCGGTGGTGACTCCGGACCCGCGATCGTTCCCGGTGATCCGGATGCAAGCCTGTTGATCGAAGCAGTCCGATATCACGATCCCGGTCTGCAGATGCCTCCGCGTGGCGCCCTGAACCCGGGTGAGATTTCAATCCTTGAACAATGGGTGGCGATGGGTGCTCCCATGCCGAAGCCCCGCGTCACCGATCGAGAAACCGTGCCCGGCACCGAGTTCCGGTGGAGCGACGAAGAGATCGAGCAGGGACGAAGTCACTGGTCCTACACCCCCATCGAATCATCACCCCCGCCCGCCACCTCCGACGACGGATGGGCTCGGTCTGAACTCGATCGCTTCGTGCTCGCCGAACTCGATGCCCGTGGCGTGAAGCCCACCGACGACGCCAGCCGAGAGACCTGGTTCCGAAGGGTCACCTTCGATCTGACCGGTCTTCCTCCGACTCCGGAAGAGCAATCCGCCTTTCTAGCCGACACCCGACCCGGAGCGTTCGATCGAGCCGTCGACCGGCTCCTCGCTTCTCCCGCCTTCGGTGAACGATGGGGCCGCCACTGGCTCGATGTCGCCCGGTACGCGGAATCAAGTGGAAAAGAAAGCAACGTCATCTACCCGCATGCGTGGAGGTATCGCGACTGGGTGGTCTCGGCATTCAATCAGGACATTCCCTACGACCACTTCATCACCATGCAACTCGCCGGTGATCTTCTTCCCGCCGGAAGTGAAGACGAAGAAGCCGCGAATCTCATCGCCACCGGATACCTCGCGCTCGGTACCAAGAGCCACAACACTCGGGGGCGTGCCCAATTCGTCGCCGACGTCGTCGACGAACAGATCGATGCCACCACTCAGGGGCTTCTCGCCACCACCGTCGCCTGCGCCCGCTGCCACGATCACAAGTTCGACCCGATTCCCCAGGCCGACTACTACGCACTCGCCGGAATCTTCGCTTCGACCGACACCCGATTCGGAGGCGTGGAGGGCAATCAAATCCGGCACACCTCGCCGCTGATCGAAATCCCCGCCGGAGCCGACCTTCCGGACGGCCCCCGGCTCTCCAGCACCTCTCGGCAGTTCGCGGAACGAATTCAACGGGAGGCCAAGGAGAAAGTCAAAGCCGCGGATGAGGTTCGCGCCGCGAACCGAGGCTCCGGTAGGAATCGCAATCAGCTCCCAGCCGATCTCCAGCGAATCGTGCAACAAGGCCGGCAGGCCGCGGGACGATTGCGAGTGAGTGAAACGCTCCTCTCACGATTCGACGATGACGGTCGTCCGACGATCGAAAACTTCGTGTGCATGGGCGCCGTAGAAGGTGACCCTCGCGACGTCCCTCTTCTGGAGCGAGGCGAACTCGACCAGGCTCGTGATCTGGTGCGACGAGGCTTCCCTCGTCTGCTCGACTCTGGAAACTCCGAATCCATTCGTAGCGGAAGCGGTCGACTGGAACTCGCCGAATGGATCACCGACGAACACCATCCCCTGACCGCCCGGGTCTGGGCGAATCGAATCTGGCAACACCTCTTCGGCCGGGGCATCGTGCCCACTCCGAACAACTTCGGCCTGAGCGGCCGGCCACCGACCAGCCTCCCGCTGCTCGACCACCTCGCCATTCAACTTCAGGAATCGGACTGGTCGACCAAGAGCGTGATTCGCCAGATCGTCCTGTCCCGTTCCTACGGTCTGTCCAGCAATCCACGCCCCGGCCAGGAGCCGGCGCAGGTCCGGGACATCGACCTTCTGGTCGACGGCATGATGCGCCGAAGACCGCTCGAAGCCGAAGCGATTCGTGATTCCATGCTTGCGATCTCGGGGCGACTCGAAACGACCCCTCCGATCGGATCCGTGGCGGGGACGCTTGAAGGCGCTCTTCGCGAAAACACCGTTGACCGCGTCATGGAGCAGGGCCTCCCTCTGTTTGAAGATCATCGAAGCATCTACCTGCCCGTGGTGCGAGGCAGCATCGTCGGTGACCTCGCCACGTTCGATTTCCCCGAACCTGAATTCGTCACCGGCGAACGCGACCAGACCAATGTCGCGACGCAGGCGCTTTATCTGATGAACTCCGAATCGGTGACCACTCAGGCCGATTCGTTCGCCCGAAGAGTCCTGGCCCAATCCGATTCCTTCACCGAACGAGTGGCTCTCATCTTCCGGCTCGCCTACGGACGCGATCCCGGTAGTTACGAGTACCGCGCCTGCCGGGATTTTCTTCAAGACATCGAACGGACCCTCAAGAAGGAAATCCAACGGAAAGCGTCGTCTCAAAACCAAAGAGAACGACGCCAACGAGCCAATGGTCGGCGCTCCGCCGGAAGAGGCTCCGCCCTTCGGACGTCGAACGCCGAACTCGAGATCATGGTCTGGTCGACGCTCTGCCAGACCATTTTCCAATCGACCGAATTCCGTACTCTCGACTGATTGCCTGGAACCTCACCATGAACCTCTGCTCCAACCGGATTTCCACGGAACTCGATCGACGGGCCATGCTTCAAACCCTGGCCTTCGGCTTCGGATGGACGGCCTTCAACGGAATGGCCGGGGCGTCACCCAAAGTCGACGATCCACTGGCGTTGAAGCCGTCACATCACACCCCGACCGCCAAACGCGTGATCTTCCTGTACATGAGCGGCGCTCCCAGCCATGTCGACACCTTCGATCACAAGCCCGCGTTGGTCGGCCTGGACGGCCAGGAGTACCGACGGAACGCCAAGCTCCTCGCCAGCCCGTGGAAGTTTCGTCCTCGGGGTGACAGCGGACTGATGATCAGCGACCTGTTCCCGGCGGTCGCCGAGCACGCCGACGAGCTCTGTCTCCTCCGAGGCATGAAGGCCGGGATTCCGGCCCACGCTCAAGCGTCACTCCAACTTCACACCGGGTCCTTCCAATTCGTTCGGCCATCGATGGGCTCCTGGTCCGTCTACGGTCTCGGGAACGCCAATGAGAATCTTCCCGGCTTCGTCACGATCAACCCACGTGGCGGCGGTGCCGGTTCCTATGGAAGCGGCTTCCTTCCTGCCGCCTACCAGGGAACACCGATTGAACTTTCTCGCAACAGCAGCGCCTCCAATGCCATTCCCAACTTGAAGAACGACCAGCACGGGGAAGCGGTGCAACGTCGGCAGCTCGGACTCCTCCGGCAGCTGGAGAAGGAACGGGAACGCCGGGCGGGCCGGGTTCAGGGACTTGAAAGCGTGCTGGAACAGTACGAACTCGCCTTCCGGATGCAGTCGGAGGTTCCGGACGTCGTCGATCTCGGCACCGAGGATCGACGCACCCTCGAGCTCTACGGAATCGGTTCGAACGCCACCGATGGATTCGGTCGGCAATGCCTCCTCGCACGTCGCCTTGCCGAAGAGGGCGTGCGCTTCATCGAGATCACGGCCGGCGGTTGGGACACCCACCGGAACATGCGTGAGGCACTCGCAGAGCGATGCCTCGCGGTGGACCAGCCGATCGCCGGGCTCCTGGCCGATCTCAAGCAACGTCGCATGCTCGACGACACCCTGGTGGTGTGGGGTGGCGAATTCGGGCGAACGCCCTACGCTCAGGGCGATGACGGCCGCGATCACAACGCCCGCGGTTTCACGATGTGGATGGCGGGCGGCGGGGTGAAGGGCGGTTTCTCATACGGATCGACCGACGAGACCGGAGCGGAAGCGGTGGATGGCGTGATGGACATTCACGATTGGCATGCGACCATTCTTCATGCTCTCGGCATGGATCACGAGCGCCTGACCTTCAACCATGCGGGACGTGACTTCCGACTGACCGACGTCCACGGCCGGGTCCACTCCGACGTCTTTGCCTGATGCTCACCCTCATTCAGACTTCGGACAGCCGAAGAAGAACCACACCTGCGACGATCAATCCAAGAAAGCCCAGCCTCCGCATGGAAGCGGATTCGCCGAGCCTCGCCATGCCCCAACCCGCCGTGCCCACCGCCCCCAGCCCGGTCCAGGCGGCGTAGGCGGTTCCGACCGGAATGGAACGAGTCGCCAGCGCCAGCAGCCCCATGCTGAGCAGCATGGCGAGCACGAAGCGAAGCGTGGCGGCGGGGCGGCGGAATCCGTCACTCGACTTCAGGGAAACCGCGCCGATGCATTCGAAGACGGATGCCGCCAGCAGAAGCCCCCAGCTCACGTCTGGGACTCTGGTGTGGCGTCGAACATCCGAAGACCACCGACCCCGGCGACCACCAGCACCACACCGGCGATCTTCAAGGCCGTGAGTGGTTCGCCGTGAATGAGCCAGCCGAGAACCACGGCCCCCGACGCTCCCAATCCCGTCCACACCGCATAGGCGGGACCGATGGGAAGAACCCGGGTCGCGCGGGCGAGGGGAAGGAATGCCGCGATCATTGCTGTGACCACCAGAATGGTCGGAAGTGGCCGAGTGAATCCTTCCGTGAACGGCAATCCGATCGCCCAGGCGATTTCAAATCCCGCCGCCACGAGGACCAGTGACCAGGCACCACCAATGGTGGGAGTCGATTCACGCCGATTCGCCGCCATCAACTCAGCCGTCAACCTTCACCAGACGGGTGACTCGTCCGACGGGCACCCACTCCGCCACCAGAATCGAGCCGTCAGCGAGGAAGATCGCATCGTGCGGATGTACGAAACGACCAGGCTTGAAAGCCTCTCGTGGCTTCCCGCGAAGATCCGTGGGGTGGCCATCACCCAACATCACGATCGGCTCGTTCTTCTCGTCATATAGGGTGACGACGCTGTCGAGATCCGGTACCAACATCACGCCATCATGAAAATCGATGTCACACGGACGACGGACGCCCTTGGTGTGCATCGACACCGCCTTGCCATCCAGATCGAAGGCCTGGATGCGACGGTTGCTTCGGTCAGCCACGGTGACCAGGGGTTGGTCTCCCCGAGGATCGACCCAGAGGCCATGCGGACAGGCCACCTTGCCTGCTTCGGATCCCGGCTTCAGGAAGATCGACTTCCAGACACCGTCGGATCCGAAGCGGTGCACGAAGGAACGACCGTATCCGTCACCGACCAGCAGATCTCCATCTGGCAGAAACGCGACGTTCGTCGGACACCAATCGTTCTCAGTCCCGTAGACCCCGCTCTCCATCGGACATCCGGCGGACCAGATCACTGATCCATCAAGACCGGTCTTCACGACCTTGCGACGCCGGGTGTCGCAGTGGTAGAGACGTTCTCCGTCAGCTTCGCGACGCAGATCCAGTCCGTGAGCACCCCCGGCGAATTCATCTCCCCAGGCCTCGATGAAGCGGCCATCCGGTCCGAATACACAGACGGCATGACGCTGGGTACTCCCGGCGCCGACCGTGTGCGCCACGTAGATCCGCCCAGAGGCATCCTCCGCCAGACCATGGGTGTCACCGAAAGCCAGACCGGGAGGAGGCGTGAGCCAGTCGTGTTCACAACGCCATCGCTGATTCCCCGCCCCGAGAATGATCGGCTCGGCCCCGGCCGTGGCCTCCTGCCTGAAGGTTGCCGCCACGGATGTACCCGCCAGACAGGCCGGTGCCGCGCCCACCGCGATCGCGGCGACAAGAAAGGAGCGTCGATCATCGTTTCGGCTGGGCATTTCAAGATCCCTTGCGTTCGGCTGGAGCCCGAGGAATTCGAAGCTCTGTTCCCTTAGAAGACGACGCCCGCACGACAATCGTGCGGGCGTCGGGAAGATCACTGTTTCGACCAGGAGAGGATTCGGCGTTCGTTCACCACTCGTCCTGGCCATCTCGACGACGATCCTTGCCGCGTCCACGACGTCCGGAATCCTTTTCGAACATGCCGCCGCCGCCACCATCGGGGGGCGGGCTGTTGAAGCCACCACCGCGACCACCACCGCCGCCGCCGCCGCCACCACCGCGGTAACCACCACCACCGCCGCCNCCGCCNCCGCCGCCGCCACCGCGGTAACCACCACCACCGCCGCCACCGCCGCCACCGCCACCGCGGTAACCACCACCNCCACCGCCGCCACCGCCGCCACCGCCACCGCGGTAACCACCACCGCCGCCGCCGCCGCCACCGCCGCCGCCGCCAGGCCCACGCTCTTCACGCGGCCGGGCTTCGTTGATGGTCAGAGGGCGACCGGAAAGGTCCTGTCCGTTGAGTGCTTGAATCGCAGCACGACCGGTGTCATCGTCCATTTCCACAAAGCCGAAGCCTCGCGGCTGACCGGTCTCACGATCGGTGACCAAGTGAATTCGATGCACTTCTCCATGAGGGGCGAAGTGCTGGCGAATCTCTTCTTCGGTGACCGAGAAGGCGAGGTTCCCGACATAGATGCTGATCATGTCCTACCTGATCCAGATTCAAACCCGACGTGCGATTCTTCAATGGGACCTCGGGCCGGTCTCCATCGAGCAGTCACCCTGCGGTTGGGTGCCCGCGCGAATAATACCAAGACCAGTCCGGATTCCCTACGCTTCAATCCCGGATCATTTTTCTCCGCCGTCCCCGGATCTCCCCCATGTCTGACTTGCCCCTCCGAGCCCTTCTCCTCGCGATCTCCTTCGAAATCTGCCTTCACGTACCCTGCGAGGCNGATTTTCGCGATTCAGACCTCGTTCCAGGCGAGTCGATTCAGCCCCGATGGATCGATGGCGAGACTCTGGAATTCACCCGGCCCGGGAAGAATGGTCCCGCCCGCTTCCAGATCTCCGGGGTCTCGGGGGAGTTGACGGAGGTCATCACTGCAGACCGCCAGGATCTGCGACCGAGTCTGGCCACGAAGAGTCGCGGTCAAGGCACCGAAATCAATCTCCGTTTCGTGAATGAAATGCCGACCCCACTCGATCTGATCTGGATCGATGCCGGCGGAAAGTCACACCGCTACGGCCGCATCGCGCCAGGCCAACAACGAAAACAACACACCTTCGAAGGCCACGCCTGGCGACTCACGAGCCCGGATCGTGACGACCGAGTGGAATTCATCGCGCCTNCGCACGACGGCATCGCGAGAATCAATCGACAGACGCTCGATCAATGGCGGACCTTGAAGGAAGCGGCACGATCGCGCCGGGCAAAGCAGCGAGACCCGCAGGAAATGAAGCCAAGCCGTACCGCGATGGTTCAAGATCACGACCTGTGGTGCCGGGAACCGGATGGTTCGATGCGGATTCTGGCCGACGATGGTGAACCCGGCTTCGGCTGGGGACGAATCACGGCCTCACCCGACGGCCGATTCGTTCTCGCATTCCGAACCCGTGAAGCCCAGCGACATCCGGTGACGCTGATCGACGTGACGCCCGAAGATGGAATACAGCCAAGGAATCGAACGCTCGAATACCTGAAGCCGGGAGATCGGATCGCGCATCCGCACCCCTCGGTCTTCGATCTCGAGCAAGGCCGCCGAATCGATCTCGACCCGGCGCTGGTCCCGAATCCCTGGTCGATCAATCGCATCAGTTGGCACCCGGATGGTGACCGAGTACGGATGCTCTACAACGAACGTGGCCACCAGACCCTTCGGTTGGTCGAGATCGATGTTCGTGACGGTACGAGCCGGACACTCATCGAAGAGACCTCACCGACCTTCGTCGATTACGCAGGAAAACTCCATCTCCAGATCATGGCCGATGGCGATCGCGCCCTCTGGATGAGCGAACGAAGTGGCTGGAATCATCTGGAGTCCGTGGATCTGGACACCGGAGAACGGCAATCGCTCACTTCGGGCGATTGGGTGGTCAGAGCGGTTGATGACATCGATGCTGAAGCCGGCACCGCTCGCATACGCATCCTTGGTCTCGATCCGGAACAGGATCCTTATCACGTCCACCATGCGATCATCGATCTCCGGACGGGCGAAATGACTCGGCTCACCCGCGGGGATGGGACCCACGATCTCGATTTTTCTCCCGACGGGCGCTATTACGTCGATCGCTGGAGCCGCGTCGATCTTCCACCCGTGCATGAGTTGCGACGGACGGCGGATGGGGCCCTGATCGCCGAACTCGCCCGAGCCGACGACACCCCACTTCGGGCCACCGGCTGGCTTCCTCCTGAACGATTCGTCGCCAAGGGACGAGATGATCAAACCGACATCTGGGGGGTGATCATCCGCCCACCCCGATTCGATCCGGATGATTCCTATCCCGTGATCGAACACATCTATGCCGGCCCCCACGGCCACTTCGTCCCAAAGTCCTGGTCCCGGAGTCGACGAATGCGTGAGGCTGCGGATCTTGGTGCGGTGGTGGTTCAGATCGACGGCATGGGTACCAATTGGAGATCAAAGGCCTTCCATGACGTGGCCTGGCGGAATCTGGGCGATTCAGGATTCCCGGATCGCATCGGCTGGATGAAAGAAGCGGCCGAGACCCGCCCCTGGATGGATCTCGATCGCGTCGGAATCTATGGGGGCAGCGCCGGCGGGCAGAGCGCGATGCGAGCCCTCCTGGCGCACGGTGATTTCTACGACGTGGCGGTCGCGGACTGCGGCTGCCATGACAATCGCATGGACAAGATCTGGTGGAATGAACTCTGGATGGGCTGGCCGATCGGCGACCACTACGAAGAACAGTCGAACGTCACCCAGGCGCATCGGTTGCAAGGCGAACTGATGCTGATCCTCGGCGGACTCGACTCCAACGTCGACCCAGCATCCACGCTCCAGGTGGTCGATGCGCTGGTCAAGGCGAACAAGGACTTCGAGTTCGTTCTCCTGCCTTCCGCGGGCCACGGTGCCGCGGAGACGCCCTATGGTCACCGACGCCGACTGGACTTTCTTCGAAGGAAACTCGTCGAAGATCGCTGAACCCCAACCGGCGGCCGGTACCGCCCCTGGGTCGGGGCTCTGGCTTTTTCCCGCCTTGCCGGTGATCATCCGGACATGAGCATCTCGAACCACCACCGCCCGACCGGGGTCCTCGGACACCTGCTTCTCATTCTTCTCGTCTCGGGCAGCGCGTTCGCGGCCCGGGATCCCGCGATCTTCACCTCCGGCGAGAACGGCTACGACACGTTCCGAATCCCGGCCCTCGTCGAAGCCGCCGATGGAACACTGCTGGCATTCGCGGAAGGAAGACTCGAAGGACGCGGCGATGCCGGCNACATCGACCTGGTTCTCCGGCGAAGCAGCGACGGAGGCGACACCTGGAGCGACCTCGAGGTCGTCTGGGACGACGGNGCGAACACCTGTGGCAANCCGTGTCCGGTACTCGATGCCGAAACCGGCACGATCCACCTTCTCGCCACCCGCAACCTCGGGCACGATCACGAATCCGAGATCATTGCCGGGACCTCCGAGGGAACGAGGACCGTGTGGGTCATCACCAGCGACGACCACGGCGCAACCTGGAACACGCCCCGCGAAATCACTTCCACCGCCAAGCGTCCCGACTGGACGTGGTACGCCACGGGCCCCGGCAACGGCATCCAGCTTCGATCCGGTCCGAAGGCCGGCCGGCTCCTGATNCCCTGCGATCACATCGAAGTCGACACCAGGCACTACTACTCGCACTGCATCGCGAGCGACGACCACGGCAAGACCTGGAAGATCGTGGGCAGAACCCCCTCCCATCAGGTGAACGAATGCGCCGTCGCCGAACTCGAAGACGGATCGCTCCTGTTGAACATGCGGAACTACGATCGCTCGAAGCGAGCTCGGGCGATCTCGCGTTCCACCGACGGCGGCGACACCTGGAGCGTCGTGAGCAGAGATCCCACCCTGCCNGAACCCATCTGCCAGGCTTCCATGGTGGCGTCGGACGGCGGCCGCGTCCTCGTCTTCTCCAATCCCGCGGACCCGAGCGGGCGAAACACCATGACGATCCGTCGCAGTCGGGACGGCGGTCGGACCTGGTCGAAGGGGAACGTCCTACACGCCGGCCCTTCCGCGTACTCCTCCCTGGCGACCATCGGAGGGTTGGAGGGACTCGCGGGTTTCGCATGTCTCTACGAGGCCGGCAAAGAACACCCCTACGAGGAGATCCGATTCCGCCGCATCAATCGAAGGATGCTCGGACTCGATCGTGATCATGGATGGGTCGCGGACGACTGGACCGAACTCCTCGTNCCCGGTTCCCTCGATGGATGGCACACCCTGCCCGGTGGCAACTGGACCTGGAACGACGGGGTACTCGAAGGACGCATCACCAAGGACGACCCACGTCATGGGCTGTTGGTCACCGACCGGGAGTACGACGATTTCGAAGCGATCCTCTCGTTCCGCATCACCACGGGCGACTCCGGCTTCTATCACCGGGTCGAGGAGCTGGGCGACGCGATCGGCGTGAGTGGTTTCCAGGCGGAGATCGATCCCACTCCCGAAGTCGGCGGCCTCTACGAGACGCGCGGTCGTGGCTGGGTGATCAAGCCCGACCCCTCCATGATCGAAGAANTACGTTCCCGATGCGGAGAGTGGCTGGAGATGCGGGTCCGAGCGGTGGGCGGGGACGTCGATGTCTTCGTCGACGGCTACCCGACCGCGAGCCTTCGCGACGACTCGGGTCGACGCCGTGGACGACTCGCCCTGCAGCTCCACGCAAACATGGATGTCGAAGTGGACTTTCGATCACTGCGGATCCGCAGGATCGAACCGAAGATCCATCCGCCGAAGGAATGAAAGACCTTCCGGCCTTGGGATTTCATCGCCGCCGTCGTCGACCAACCGCGACGAGGCCGGCCACTGCGGCAAAGGCACCCGGGCCCGGGACGTTGTACTGCAGGAACATCGTGGTTCCATCATTGGAAAGCGTCACTGAGAATTCACCGGCCAGAGTGTTGGAGATTCCCGAGGCGTCGATCGAGAAGAGTTCGGCGTCGAATCCCGTGATGCCGCCGGCAGCCGTCAGAATCTTCCAGCGGTAGCTCACGTCCGNGTCGAAGTTGGCCATGTCACCTCGTNTCAGCCCGTCACTCTCGCGATCGAAGGACGTCAAATCGAGATCGAACAGGGAGGGGTCCATCGACGCNAGGTCGTACCCGCCGGACGATTGNAAATGCAGCCAGCCATCTCCAGCCGTTCCGGTTGCGTCGGCGAAATTGAACTTCGTGGTGGGCAGGTTCCCGCCGGTCTCGAGGTCCACGAATTCGGTGACGAAGTACGTCTCAAGAGTGTCAAGGGCCTGAATGCCAGACTCGTCGACAGTCCGCCACACCTGGAGCCACTGGCCGTCATGATTCAACGCCATGTCCGCCGGGTCGACCCCCTCCTTGTCGCTGATCTTCTGTAGGACGTTCGAGATNGAATCCCCCGCGTCGACATCCAGAGTCACACTCCCGGTCGGGAACGTCGCGAAAATCTGGAACGTGCCCGCGTCGGCGATCCCCGCGGGGATCGCGAAGGCCGCGATGGAGAGGCAAAGCGAACTCGCCATGTGGATTCTGCGCATNAAGCTCTTTCTTACAGTCATGTGATGGGCCACGTCGGCGAGCGTCGGGAAACAGGCCGTTCGTGTTCGCGGAANCAAGACTCAATTTAGCNATCAGGGGACGGCGGATGCCATTCGAATCTACGCTTATCCGAAGAAATCGAGCCGAGTGTGACCAAAGCGGCGGACGGAGTGCCGCACTCAATCCCCGGGGGCATCCCGCCAGGTCGGCGTCCGCGGTGCGATCTCGACCCCGTTCCGCGCCGCCCGAGCGACGCTTCGGCGTCCGTCACGCTTGTCGAGGGTGAGGACGTCGAACAGGCGACCGTCCTCGTCCATCGCCTGGAATTCCAGAATCCCGCCGTGGATGCCGCAATACACCAGGTGATGACGACGAGCCTTCCGATGGCCGAACGTGGTGTTCGCCGGATCGAAGTCCTCGAGGTGCCCACCGCCGCCGGCGGTGGTCACGTAGATGACGCCGCCTTCATCCCACGGGACGACGTCTCCATCGATCATCGGGAAGGTCCGCTCGTAATCGTGTACGTGTCCGCTGAAACAGATGTCGACCCCATGCTGCTCGAGGAGTCCGGTGATGTTCCGGGCATTCGAATCGCCCTGCCGGGACACGGTCTTGAAGGTATCGCCGTAGTCGTTGGAGTCGCTGGTCCACGGGGGCTGGTGAAGGATCGCGAACTTCCACTCCGCATCGCTGGCGGCCAGCGCACTCTCCAGCCAGTCGAGTTGCTCGGACTGGTCCGCAAGCGAACGATTCCCGTCGAGCATGAAGAAATCGGCGTCTCCGTAGCGGAACGTGTACCAACGCTCGGGCGCAGGCAGACTCATGTAGTCGTAATAGAGCTTCGCATCCTGCTCGTGGTTGCCCAGCACCGGCATGATCGCCACCCGTTCGATCAGGGGCCGCATGTTCGGGAAGAAGTGGTTGGTCCAGTGGCCCTTGTCTCCTCCGGTGGTCACGAGGTCGCCCGCATGGACCAGCAGGCTGGGACGCGTCTCGAAGGCGAGGTCCGCCACCCGCTTCACGACGGCGGGCTGGGACTGCGTGTCACCGATCGCCACGAAGGTGAAGGCATCCCCACGGTCGGCCGCGGTCCGGAATGTCTTTTCACCACCGGAGAGGGATGACTCACCGGCATCGGCCACCACTTCGTAGAAGTACTTGGTGTTCGGCTTCAGGTCGACGATCCGGAACTCGTGGATCCGAGCGGGTTCATCACGGCGAAACGTCCGGCGATACGTCCCAGCCTCGTCTCGAACCCGTACCTCCATCGAGGACGGCGCGATGGTCTCCGCCACCACGCTCATCGCCTCGGTCGTAGGCCAGACCAGGAATGGTTCGACCATCCAGGCCAGCGTGGTATCGATTTTCGGTGGGAGCGCCGCCAACGCGGCCTGACGATCAAAACGCGTACGAACCTCCCGGGCCGAAATCGCCTCGGGCAGAATGGAGACTTCTCGCAATCGGCCGTCGAGACCGTGATCCTCGTTGCGATCGAGATAGCCACCGATCGCGAGCGGCTCGTCGCCGGAATACCGCACCGGTCCGGACTGATCCAGACTCTCCGCCACGAGCTCGCCATCCTGGTAGAGCCGCATCGCGGTTCCGTCGTAGGTTCCGACGAGATGGTGCCACTTTCCGATCGTGTAGGGAACGGGCGACCTGAGATAGGTGATTCGACCATCGGGATCGTCGAGCCCCTCGCTTGCGACCCCGAAGTAGGGCGTTTCATCGCCGTATCCAAGCACCACGCCCGTCTCCGCCTCTCCGTTGTCCTGAATCGCACCGATGATTCCACCCCACTGGGTGGGCATGTCGATCGAAACCCAGGCTTCCAGCGTGATTGATTCCGCCGGGAGGCCGCCTTCAAGATCGGCGATCCGTGGTGTCACCACGAACGGTGTACCTCGTCCAGACAACGCGACGCCATTCTCNACCGGATTTCTGGGAATCGGCCGAACCGACATTGCCGGTCCCTTTCCACCGGATTCCGTCAAGTCAGTGCCGTCGACCGTCCAGTGACGTTCGTCGATGACACCGGGCTTTGAAGTGACGGACTCCGTCATGGTCAGGACGAGCGTCGTTGTGAGGAAGAGCACTTGGATCATGGCGGGCCTCATGGTGTTTCGTGGTCGTCAAAAAAACTCTCCGCCCCTGGGTCTCCCCTTTACCGCTAGCCTAGCGGATGAATCGTCCCACCACCCCCGGAGAGTCTTCATGAGAATCACGTCCGCCAGAACTTCATTGCTTCTCCTTTCAGCCGCCCTCATGTCTGCGGCCGGCCTGGGATTCACCAAAGCACCCTCCGTCCGTTCCGCCAGCGGGCCAGACCAGTCCCTGAAGACGCTCATGGCCGGGAATGCCCGATACATCAAGGGCGAAGCCGTTTCGCACAACCTTCCGGCAGCCCGCAAGGGACTCGCCGCCGGTCAGGCCCCTTTCGCCGCGGTCGTCCGATGCGCGGACTCCCGCGTCGCCCCTGAAATCGTCTTCGACCAGCCTCTCGGCGAACTCTTCGTCTGTGCCATCGCCGGCAACGTACCGACCACCGCCGTCATCGCCAGCCTTGAATACGCCGTGGCCGTGCTCGGGTCTGATCTGATCGTGGTCATGGGCCACTCGGCCTGTGGCGCCGTCGACGCCGCGATCACGCACCGCGAAGATCCGGCGGCGCTGCCTGGAAACCTTCCCGGACTGATCGACTCCATCATCGTTCCGTGCACCATGAACTGCACCCCGGGTGATCCCAAGGCACTCCCCGTTGCCATCTCCTGCAATGCACAGGAAGGCATCCGACGGATCATGGCGCAGTCCAGCGTGATCTCTCGTGCCGTTGGAAAGGGTGACGTTCGAATCGTCGCCGGCGTNCAGGATCTTGGAACCGGGAAGTTCAGCCTGGTCGGCGACTCCAAAAAGCCCTGAACCCGATCATGCCGCGATCAGGGGGATGCTTCAGCGTCTCCCTGATCGCCGCTTCGGTTCCCACTTGAGTCGGGGATCGCCCCGTCAATCGATTTGATGAGTACCCCGATGGCCTCGTCGCAGGCCCGCGCGGCATCCGGTCCCCCCTTGTTGGTGACGGCCATCAACGCCCACCCTCGTTCCGGTGCCAACCAGGTCACGGCGTACCACAGGCCGTTCGACCCCGAATGGGTGAGGATCGGCCCGGGCTTGAGGCCGTCCACGCCCGCCCATCGACGAGTCCCCGTCATCCAACCGGCGGCATACCGCCCATTCAACGCTGGACGATGAAGTTCCTCGATCGTCGCGGGCGAAAGAAACCCGTCTACAAGGCCCAGATGCAGACCGAGAAATCGGCTCCAGTCCTTCAGATTCGCGTGGATCGTTCCCGCTGCCGCGATCGCGGCCGGGTTGTCGGCCAGAATCGAAGGCGGTACCGGTCGATCACCGAGATGCCCATGCGGATGATCGATTCCATCTCCATCCCCGGCACCGGGTGGGCCGAAACCCGCGGAAGTCATTTCCAGCGGCTCGAACAACCACTCCCGACACAGCGCTTCCCATGGCCGACCGGTGACTCGCTCGGCCATCGCTGATGCGACGGCGTAACCGAAGTTCGAATAGGCCATCACCTTCCCTCGCTGACTGGCTGGAGGCCTTGCCAGAACCAGACGCACCACTTCGAGACGCTGAAGGGGAAGCGGCCCGTTCATCCGCCGAACCTTGGGGAAGATGACGGAGTCCGGGGTGCGATCCTCCGGAAGACCGGAGCGATGGCGCACCAGCTGGGCGAGGGTCACCGGATGCCAGTTCGGATGGATCTCATCCACGTCACCGAACACGGATCCGATGGTCGAAGCCCAGGACAAGGACCCGGCCTCCACCAGACGCGCCAACACGGTCGCGGTCATCGCCTTTCCACACGAACCAAGATGCCAGTGATCGCTCCGATCAGTGGCGGCATCTCGTCCGTTCGCACGTACCCCGACGGTTTCAAGCTGCACGATTCGGCCATCGGCCAGGGCGGCGACCCCCAACGCCGGCAAGTCAGCTCGTTTCCGAATCGCGGCGATCCGGATTCGAAGATCATTGACCGCCGGCGAGTCGTCCGGAGACTCGAAAACGGCCTGAATGGAGCCGAGCACGAGTATGAATGCGAACATCATGTTCAATGGATACCCTCGAAATCGGGTCGGGAGCATCCCAGGCGAAATGCCGCTCCTGGACTTCTCCGAGTGACCAACACCTCTCAGCAGGGAGAACGATATCGCGACCCTACCAATCATCGGCCCGCTCCAGATGGCCTACTTCTGGTTCAAGAATCGAAGAAGAGCGAAGATGATGCGGGCCTGGGCTGCGGAAAACGGGCTTGAATTCAGCCCGGATACCACTGGTTTCACCCCCCCCCGGAACCCTTCCAAGAAGCATGATGCTTCCGGCATCGGCAAGCATTCGGCCAAAGCGGTTTCGGTCTTCACCCGCCTGATCGGACTCTCGAAGATTCAATCCGCCTTCCCGCAGTTCGCTTCCAATCGCTTCCGCGGCGACTGGCAGTCAGATCGGAACATCTGCTGGGGTTCATACAAGGGCCACACGATCATCGCCTGGGACACCGTCTACTACGACCTCAATGCAGATAGCGGCTCGGACATCGACTGGAGCGAAGGAGAGTATTCCTCGATCCTGGTCCTCACCGAGACTGAGATCCAACCAACCCTGATCACTCCCAACTCTCTCGGCAAGAGACTCTCCGCACTTGGCATCGAGGAGGGACGGGGGACGTTCAGAATGTCGACGGTCAAATTCGAACTTGATGCATTCAACCAGGCGTACAGAGTCCGTTCCACCGATCAGAAATGGGCTTTCGCCATCATTGATCAGGCCATGATGGAATGGCTGATGCAACACAAGAAACACACGATGGAACTCGCCCCCGGCGGGGCGGCGGTTTCCACCTGGTTCACCCTCTCTCCCGAGCAGTTCAAGGAGCAGTTTGATTTCTGCATCGAGTTCCTCGACCGCTTTCCCGAAGATCTCCAGGCGGCCCCCTCGTCTGGCGAGGCGAACTGAACTCAATGGATTGAGAAAATGCCCCGACAGCAAACGACCCCGTCGCAATGCGACGGGGTCGTTCTCGAAATCGGGCTGACTGGATTCGAACCAGCGACCTCCACACCCCCAGTATGGCGCGCTACCAAGCTGCGCTACAGCCCGCGATCGAGTTGTCGGCCGAGCCGTGCCGAGCTGCACGGATCCGACCACTAAGCGGACAGGGTGGGATTCGAACCCACGGTACGGAAAAACCGTACACGGCATTTCCAGTGCCGCTCCTTCAGCCGCTCGGACACCTGTCCGGAGC
>NYSW01000041.1 GCA_002683195.1 Phycisphaerae bacterium | reverse complement strand
GTCGTAGAAGGCGAAGAAGACGACGCTGAGGACGACGACTCCGAAGACGACGTCGAAGAAGGCGAAGAGGACGAGGAATACGAAGACGACGACGCTGAGGACGACGACGTCGAAGACGGCGANGAANACGANGAANACGANGNNGANGACGNCGAAGANGANGACGNCGAAGANGGCGNNGAGGGCGACGACGCCGAAGACGACGTCGAAGAAGGCGAAGAAGACGAGGAATACGAAGAAGACGACGCTGAGGACGACGACGCCGAAGACGAGGNNGAGGCCGAGGCCGAGGCAGATGAGGATGACGGGGTGGCGACCGAAGCCATTCCCCAGCCCCCTTCGGCAGATCTCCAGTACGAACCGGTTTCCGAGGATGGCAGCCTTTGGGATTCCGATGACGATGAAGTCAGGGACGTTTGACGCGAGTGACCCGGCTTGAGGCGNGACTTTTCGCCTCTCTTTTCAACCGTGACGTTCCGTGACGTAGCCTCCAGTCACGTGGAGGGGCGGTCGATCGGGCTGGGTTCATGTCGAATGAACGGCACCAGAGAGAAAACGAAGCGGCGGGATTGATTCAAGCCATGCCAGGGTTGGGGCCACGCGGTGGCCAGCGGCTGCGGCACCGATTCGGTTCGGCCGAGGCCGCCGTCGAGGCCTCGGACAGCGCGATCGCCATCGCTCTTGGTTGGTCTGTGGAACGCGTTCGGGTGGCTCGTGCCGGTGTGGATCGGAGAGAAATCCGCCGGGAATCTCGTCGGCTTCACCGCCTTGGTGGTGTCTTCGTATCAGGGGGCGACAAAAACTTCCCCAGAACCTGGGAGGGGATGAACGATCCGCCACTGCGGGTTGGGGTTCTGGGAGATCCTTCGGCGTTGACTATCCGGCCAGGGGTGGCGGTGGTCGGGGCTCGAAGAAGTACCGCCATCGGTCAAGACCTAGCCGCCCGCTTTGCCACCGTCTTTGCGGAGTCCGGATGGATGGTGTGTTCTGGCGGGGCTCGCGGCATTGATGCCGCAGCGCATCGAGCCTGCCTGAGAACCGGTGGGACCACGGTGGCGATTCTCGGCTCTGGTCTCGGTGATGTTTATCCGCCGGAGCATGATTCCCTTTTCGCGGAAATCGCCGAGCAGGGCGGGGCGGTGGTTTCGGAATTCCCGGTGCAGGCCCCGCCGAAGCCGGGGAACTTTCCACAGCGGAATCGGCTGGTGGCCGGGTTGTGCGTCGGCGTCCTGATCATCGAGGCGGGCGGACGGAGCGGGGCCCTCATCACGGCTCGGCTTGCGGCCGAGGACTACGGGCGAGAGGTCATGGCCGTACCTGGACGCGCGGACACGCTTCAGAACGCCGGTTGCCATCGAGCCATTCGTGAAGGATGGGCGAATCTGGTGGATGATCCAAGCCAGGCCATTGAATTACTGGAACGCCAAAACGGCCTTCTCGGCCTCTTGAGGGAAGGTAGAGATCCATGAATCCGGATTCCATTGACTCCGAGCCCCTTCTCGGCCGATGCCAATGGAGCGGGAGACCCCGAATCGTGATGGAGGCGTCGCGATGGGGTGTCCGGACTGACTCCGGAGCATGTGCCATGCGACTGGGAATCATCTCCGACGTTCACGGAAATCGATTGGCTCTGGAAGCAGTCCTTCGAAGCCTNGACNGCCTCGGCGTGGACCGGCTGGTCTGCCTCGGGGACGTGGTCGGATACGGACCAGATCCTGAGGCATGTCTTGATCTGCTTTTCGAGCGTCGGGCCCACATGGTGATCGGCAATCATGAAGAAGCGGTTCTAGATCCTGCCCTCGCCAACGGATTTCGTGAAGTTGCTCGCGAAGCGATCGGTTGGACGCGGAGACGCCTGCGGCGNGATCGGCCGGACCTGTTGGAGGCGATCGAGAATCTTCCCGGCATGGGGTACATCGGTTCGGCGGTCATGTGTGTTCATGACTCTCCGATTCCCGGCGGAGCTCGATATCTCCTGCATGCACGGCAGGCTGAAGATGCGTTTCGAGGGGTCGAAGTGCCAGTCTGCCTGGTCGGTCACACGCATCTTCCCACGGCATTTCAACTCGTCGGCGACGTCGATTCGGAATCCGGTTTTCCGGTGGTGTCCGTCCCTCGAAAAGGACTGCGGCGGGTGGAGATCGACGCATCCCAACGCTGGATCATGAACCCGGGTTCGGTCGGGCAGCCTCGGGACGGCGACCCGCGGGCATCTTTCGCGGTACTCGATCTTGCGGATGGGACCATGACCTGGGAACGAGTCGCCTACGACATCGCGTCCGCCCAGGATCGGGCGATCAACGCGGGATTACCCGCTCGAACCGCCGAGCGACTTGCGGTGGGCGCCTGATCCTCAGGACCAGCCGATGGCGAAGAACACCGCGGTGAAGAACAGGTCGGCGAAGATGACNGTGACCACGGTCTGAACCACGGTGTCCGTNGTCGCNTTGCCGACGCCCGCCGCTCCGCCGGAGACCATCAGCCCGTTTCGGCAGGCGATGAGNCCGAGGATGGTTCCGAAGATCCCTGCTTTGAACAGTCCGGTGAGGAAGTCGCTGTTGGACAACTGCATGATCGTGTTGTCCTTGTACACCTCGTAGGGGATGCCGAGTTGGAAGACGCCGATCGCGCCTCCGGCAATGACCGCGGAAAGATCCGCGAGCACGGCAAGCAACACCAGGCTGATGGCGCTGGCGAGGACTCTCGGGACCACGAGGAATCGGACCGGGTTCAATCCCATCGATTCGAGAGCCTCGATCTCTTCGCCGACCACCATGGTTCCGAGCTCCGCCGCGATCGAGGCCCCGGCGAATCCGGTCAGCACGATCGCAGCGATCAGTGGGCCGAGTTCTCGAAACACCGCGACTCCGACGAGATTCGCCACTTTGTCGACCTGGCCGAACTGCTGGAGACTGGGAGCCGTCTGCAGGGCAAGAATCAAGCCGATGCTCGAGGAGACGAGCAGGACGATGCTGATCGACTGGACGCCGACCCGGACCATCTGGGATACGAACGCGGACTTGCCGAAGCGGATCCGGCTCGAGAAGAATGATCGCAGGACCCACCGAATGAGATCGATCAGAAGCCACATGAGACCACCCACGAATTCGAGGGTTCCGGCGACGACACCGCCGAGAGTCTCGATCGAGGCGATCAATGGTTTGTGTCGGACGGTGGTCTCCGGCATGATCAGCCTTTCAATGCCGACTCGAGGTCATTCTGGATATCGAACACGGTATCGAGTCGAGCGATCTCGAAGACGCTTCGAACGCGGGTCTGGAGTCCGGCGAGTGCGAGGGTGGCGGAATTCCGACGGCATTGCTGCATCGCTTCCACCAACGTCGCCACGCCCGAGGAGTCCATGTAGGAAACCTGCGAGAGATCGAGAATCATGCGGGTGGGTTTGCCGCCGATCAACTCCGTCAACTTCGCACGGAGCTGAGGGCTCGAAGCGAGGTCCACTTCGCCCAGAGGCCGCACGACCACGACTCCGCCGTCATTTTGCTCGACATCGATCGGGAAATCTCTGGCCATTGGATCAAGTCCACTTCATTGGGATTGGTCGGGCTTGGGCCCGGCTTCGTCTGGGGAATTCGAGGATTCGGGTTTCGGGGCATCCTGCCCCTTGCCTGGTGATTTCTCAAGAATGACTCTCATGCCGCCGGGGTTGCGAGGTTCGAAGTCACAGGTGTCGGTGATCTCTCGCATGATGTGCACGCCGAGTCCACCCGGGCGGACGTCCTCGAGCCGGCGAGGTGCAATCGATTCCGGATCGACTTGTTTTCCTTCGTCTTCGATCTCGATCCGGAAGCAGGGCTCGGGGTGATCGATGAGATGGAAGGAGATCCAGATGCGGCCGTCCGGACGGGAGTCGTATCCGTGTCTGATCACGTTGGCCAGGGCTTCGTCGGTCGCGAGCGCCAGGTGACCGCTCTCGACCTCGTCGAACCCGAATCGTTCCGAAAGGGAGAGCACCATCGATCGGACGGGCGCGAGCAGATCCGGTCGACTGAGGATTTGAAGCCGAATGACGGGATGAGAGGGTGTGCTCATGCCTTGGGCTTCGTTTCAGAAGTTTGTGCCAGGGCGTCCGCCCAGCGAATCCATCGATTCGTCGCGGCGACCCGTTCCGCGAGAGGAGCCGAAGCCCGGTATCCGAAGTTCACGCCGGTGACCATTCGAAGGGTGTCACCCGCCACCAGGCGGGCCGCCGGGTCGGCGGACGCCAGCATTCGGATCAGATCCTGAAGGGTCTTCAGGTCGGGGCGGGCACCGTCCTTTTGAAACTGCTCGGCCACGCCGACCGCGGCATAGATGCGGCTGGCGGGGTCCGGGGCATCAAAACCGCCGGAAGGCACCGGAGGGGCACAACTGGCGATCGACAGGAGCGTGATGGCGGTCGCGAGCCATGAAAAGTGATCGGGTCTCCTCATGCCGACAGGATACACCCATCGGGCTGATCTCTTCGGGGCCGTGCCTCTGCCGGAGGGGGGGGTGGTAACCTTCGCGGTTTCCCAGAGCGCGACCCCTTTGAGACGTTCAAGGCCTTCAGAATGACTACCGACACCACATCAGGATCTTTCTCGGAAACCGCGAACCTGGTTCCGGCCACCGAGACCATTCCGATTCTCGACTTTGGAAGCCAATACACGCAGTTGATCGCCCGGCGGGTGCGTGAACTCGGTGCCTTCAGCCTGCTGGTGGCACCGGACACCGACATCGAGACGATTCGGAAATTGAACCCGCGAGGGATCATTCTGTCCGGAGGGCCCTCGAGTGTCGGCGCCTCGGGCGCTCCCAAATGCGACCCTCGGATTCTCGAGCTCGGCGTTCCGGNGCTTGGCATCTGTTACGGGATGCAACTGGCCTGTGAGATGTTGGGCGGCAAGGTGCAGAACGCGTCGCACCGTGAGTACGGTCGGGCTCAGTTGGACATCCTCAACGATCAGGGCCTCCTCGCCGGAATTCCCGAACGAACATCGGTCTGGATGAGTCACGGCGACCAGGTCACCGGACTGGCCGAGGGGTTCGAGGCGGTCGCCGCCACGGAGACCTGTCCCTTCGCGGCGGTCCGGCATCGCGAACGTCCGGTCTGGGGCGTTCAGTTCCATCCCGAAGTCACCCACACGCCGCACGGCGTGGACATTCTTCGCAACTTCCTGTTCGGCATCTGCGGCTGCACCGGCAACTGGCGGATGAGCGAGTTCCTCGACGCCGAATGCGATCGAGTCCGAGAGCAGGTGGGCAACGANCGGGTGATCTGCGGCCTCTCCGGCGGCGTGGACAGCAGCGTGGTCGCAGCTCTTCTGCAGCGGGCGATCGGTGATCAACTGACCTGCATCTTCGTCGACAACGGCCTCCTTCGAAAAAAGGAACGGACCCTGGTCGAGTCGACCTTTCGGGATCACTTCGACATCGATCTTCGAGTCGTGGACGCCGAAAAGGAATTCCTTTCCGATCTCGTCGGCATCGATGATCCGCAAGAGAAGCGGCGTCTGATCGGGCACCGTTTCATCGACGTCTTCCGCCAGGCGGCTCGCGAGGTGGAATCCGAATCCTCCCCGTACGGTGGAGCAAGGTTCCTCGCGCAGGGCACGCTGTATCCCGACGTGATCGAAAGCGGGCATTCACTGGCGGGGACCGCGGCGAACATCAAGCTCCACCACAACGTCGGCGGACTTCCCGAGGAGCTGGGCTTCGAGCTGGTCGAGCCGCTTCGGGATCTTTTCAAGGACGAGGTCCGCACCCTCGGTGAAGTCCTCGGCCTGCCGCCCGCGATCGTCTGGCGGCATCCGTTCCCCGGACCCGGACTCGCGGTCCGGGTCCTCGGCGACATCACGATCGAGAAACTCGACCTGCTGCGGGAGTGCGATGAGATCCTGCTCGAGGAGATCGTCGCGAACGAACTGTATCGATCGACCAATCAGGTCTTCACGGTGCTGCTGCCCGTTCGGTCGGTCGGGGTGATGGGGGACGGCAGGACCTACGACAACGTCGTCGCGGTTCGCGCCGTCGAAACGCAGGACTTCATGACTGCCGACTGGGCACGACTTCCGTACGGTGTCCTGGCGTCGATCTCCAACCGCATCATCAANGAAGTGAGCGGAGTCAACCGGGTGGTCTACGACATCAGTTCGAAGCCACCCGCCACCATCGAATGGGAGTGAGCACGCCTTGCGGGGTCCTGCTCCGTGCAGGCGAGCGAACGACATGGATCTTTACAAACGGATCGCGAAGATTCCTGGTTGGCTCTCGATCGTCGACCACGAGATTCTCGGGATCCTCCTTCGCATGCAGGAAGACGCATCTGCGACGGGGGGGATCGTCGAGATCGGCACTCACCACGGGAAGTCGCTGGTGTCGATGCTCACCGCAAGCGGCGAAACCGCCAACGCCTACGTCATCGATCTCTTCGGCCGCCAGGAGGAGAATCATGATGACTCCGGTCGCGGTGATCTCGAGGAATTGAAGTCGAATCTCGCCGCGTTCGGAATCTCGGAGGATCGCGTGGTCATCGACGCTCGCTCGTCCTTCGAAGTGACGCCCGACGACATCGTTGCCGGCGTCGGCCGGGCTCGCCTCTTCCACGTCGACGGCGGGCATCATCTCGCCGCCGTCACCAACGATCTTCGGCTGGCGGTCGGCGTACTCGAACCCAACGGCGTGCTCGCGGTCGACGACGTCTTTCGAGCCGCGTGGCCGGAGGTGAGCATGGCCGTCTTCGGAAGTTCGACGCTTTCCGAGGCGGGACTCCGGATCTTCGCGATCGGATTCAACAAGACCTACTGGTGCCGATCCGAGGAGGCCGAGGCCTGTCGAGCGGCATTGCTCGCCGACGATTTTCTCAGGTCGAGCGTCCGCAAGACCTGCCTGATCGACGAGTCGCCGGTCCTCGTGTTCAAGCGAGATCCCGTACCCGAATGGAAACTGGCCTGGATGCTGGGATACGTCTTCGAGCTGCGCTTCCCCCGGGGCTACTGGACGTGCNGACGCTCCATTCGGAGGATCAGATCGATCTTCCGTCGAAACGAGGGATGACGTCATTCGAAGTGGGGGGGGCGCGATGAGNGCCGCCCCGGCGATGNAATCACGTTCCGCCGCGGCTGAAGGTGTTCTGNGTCATCATCAGNAACAGCGTCTGGCAGACCAGATCCACGTCCCGGTCCGTCATGCCGGGGTGGCATGGCAGGTGGATGTTCCGGGCCGCGATGGGCCAGGCGTCTTCATGTTCGCCATGATCATGCATGCCGACGATCGGCAGGGCGGGGCACAGCGTCCAGCCCGCAGTCGCGATGATGTCGTGCCTCCGAAGGCCGGCAATGATCGCATCCCGGTCCTCGCTCACGAAACGCTCGTCGAGGCGAACCGGGAATGCCGGCCAGCTCGGACGTGCGGATGCCGCGGAAGCTGGAATCTGAAGCTCCGGCTCACCACCGAGCCGGGAGACGTAACGCTCGGCGAGTGATCGGCGGGTCTCGATGGTGTCTTCGAGGCGTTCGAGCACCCCGATCGCCACCGCCGCGCGAATCGGATCCAGACGGCCGTCGATACCGATTCGTACGTGGTCGAAACCCCGGTGCCCGGTGTCCTCCGGATCATCAGTGGAGGCCCGGCCTTCGAGCAGAATCGATCGGGCGGCGTCGGCGAGGCGTTCGTCGTTGGTGACGATGATGCCCCCGCCGGCAGCGCACGCCGGACTCTCGGGGCCCAGGCCGATCACGGAGAGGCGGCCGAAGCCACCAGCGGCATCCGCATCGATGGTGGTTCCGAGGCTTTCCACCGCATCCTCGACCAATGGGATTTCGTACTTCCGGGACAGGGCGGCGAGGATTTCCAGGACCCGTGGATCGAACCAACTGGGGGCCACGGCGATGGCCCGCGTCCGGTCGGTCATGACCGATTCGATCTGATCGGGGTCGATACTGCCGGTTCTTGGTTGGGCATCCACGAATCGGGGTGTCGCACCGGCCCGAACGATGCCGCCGACGATTCGGGCGGGCGCGTACGCCGAGCAGATCACTTCGTCGCCCGGGCGAAGGCCAAGGGTCAGCATGGCTGCTTCGAGCGCCACGCCGGCGGAACAGGCAGCCACCGCGTAAGGGCGACGGACGGCGCGGCAGGCGGCTTCCTCGAGGGTCGTGACGGAGGTTCGGTCACCCCGAATCATGCCTTCCAGGGCGGCCTCCACCATGTTCGCTTCGTAGGATCGGATGTCGGGCCGGTTGAGGGGGATGGTGTCCATGCGAATCGCCAGAGTGGATCAGGAGTCGAGGATGGCAGGCATCGACTCGCCGAGTCGATCCTGGAGTCGGAGATAATGCCAGGCGGCCAGAGGCCGGAGTGATTCAGGAAGACCGCCGCCGCCGGCCGCGGCTCGACCCAGTCTTCGGATCGATGTGCCCTCGAGTTCACCTCCATTGGCGACCGCGAGCAGGGCCAGCGATCGAAGGTTTCTTTGGGGCAGTTGGAGGAACTCGGTGGCGACCGCGGCCGCTTCCGGCGTCCGAACGCGGATCAGAGCCTCGAGAAGCATCGCCGCCTGGGTCAGGTCCTTGTTCTCGATCGCCACTCGGAGCCGTTCCGCCAGTTCCTCGGGGTTGGTTCTCCCGAGGCTGGTGGCCACCACGATTCCGGTCTCCATCATGTTGCTGCTCTGGCGGGAGATCACGCGATCGAGGATTCGCTCGGCGAGGGGTCGCGGGATGGAATCGGCATCCTGGTTGAGAATCCAGCGGATCGTCGGCACATGGCCGAGGGCGACCACCGCCCGGGCGGCTTCCAACCGATCTTCGGGCGGGGCGAGAATCATGGTTCGTACCGCCGCCGGCAGCGGGTCGTTGGACGCCAGTTGGTCGGCGAGGGTGTCCGGTGCGGGAACCTCTGCGATGACCAGGAGGAGGGCGGTGGGAATCATTCGGGGGGCGGGGGTCGCCGCCGCCAGCCGCTTCCAGGCCGGGACGCCTCGCTCGGGATCGAGTTCGAGCTGGCTGAGCACGGCCGACGCTCTCAACGCATCGTCTTCCGAGCGTTCCTCGCACATCGTGGCGATCACGGTCAGCGCGTCGACCAGTCCGAGTTTGCTGGCGATCGCCAGGACTTCGAAGAGGATCCGGTCCTGTTCGGACTTCGATCGATTCTTTCGCTCCGTGAGCCCATCGAGCCAGGCTGCGACCGCTCCCGGGCGGCTTTCTTCGAGGCTGATCGCCGCAATGCCGCTGGCTACTTCGGGGGCCGCATCGTCGGAGAGAAGGGGAGCGAGTCGATCGGGATCCGGGACCGACGCGAGGAGGATCGCCCGGGCTGAGGGTGATAACGAGGGGTCGGTGGCGAGCAGCGCGGTCGCAAGCTCGGAATCCATCTGGCCATCACCGAACAGGGAGACCACCAGGGCACTCCGGATGGGATTGGTACCGACTCGTTTCATGATCCGGATCGGATCGGCGCCGCGATCGATGAGGGCCCGCCCGGCCACCACTCGCATGGTCGGCGCCTGGTGATCCAGGAGGCCTTCAAGCAGAAGATCGAGGCTCGGCGGATCGAACTTGATCAGTCGTTCGAGTGGCCCGGGATTCCCGAGGCCGCCGACGGATTGCTGCAGGACCGAAACACTGAGTTCGACCGGTTCGATCCGTCCGTAGGGATTGTTGCCCTGAGCCCAGGTGGTCGCAGCCACGAGAAGGGCAAGCAACCTTCCGGTCAGCTTCGGCCGGAACCAATTCGATCGGAGTCTCGGGCGAGCGGTTCCGGTCGAAGGACATGCGATCATCGTCATTCCCGGAGTGTACGGCCCCGGGCTGGTCAGCCGCGGCGGAGTGACCGCCGGATCTCGTCCACGAGGTCACGGAGCCCGATCGGCTCGCCGGCCGATGAGGGGACCATTTCGTCCGCTTCCAACTGGCGACGGATTCGGCGGTCCGCCGTGTGGACGGTCGAATGCGTGGTCCGACCGAGCGCGGTGGCGATCTCCGGGAAGCAGGCATTGGTCATCTCGCGGGCGAGATAGGCGCACAGTCCGCGGGCAAGCACCACTCGGCGATGGCGTCCGGTCGACAGGAGTTCATCCCGATCAACCCCGACCGCTTCGCAGACCACTTCGATGATGTTGGCGAGTCGGATCGGTCGCCCGCCACTCGAGGTGGATTCGTCACCGAGCGCCCGTTGCACCGCGATCGAGCCGATCTCTCGTTCGCCTTCGATGCCGTCGATCCGGGCCAGGGCATCCAACCGAGCGAGGCCACCGAGCAGTTCTCGAACCGAACCGACGCACCGCGAGGCGAGGGTGTCGGTCGCGGATTCGCTGAGTCGCATGCCTCGTTCGGCGGAGAGCCGCTTGGTCAGGCGGACTCGGAGTTCTCGGTCGGGGCGTTCGACCTGCACGACCATGCCGGACAGGAAGCGGCTGGTCAACGGTCCACTGAATCGATTGACGGTTCGGGGGTGAGCATCACTGGCGACCACGATGGTGGCGCCCCGCATCGCGAGCTGATCAAGGGTGTGGAGGAACTCGCTCTGGGTCGAACTCTTGTTGGAAAGAAACTGGACGTCGTCGATGGCCAGCAGGTCGAGTCTGCGGAGTCCCTTGCGAAAGGCATCCAGTTCACGATGACGCACCGCATGGATGTACTCGTTGGTGAACTGCTCGCCGGTCAGGTAGCGGACCTTCGACCGTCGATCGACTTCCTGTCGCCGTCCGCAGAGGCCTCGCAGCAGATGGGTCTTCCCGATGCCGCAGTCACCATGAATGAACAGGATCGATGCCGCACCTTCAAGATCCTCCGCGACTCGGCGGGAGGCGTCGAGTGCGAGACGATTCGATTCTCCGGTCTCGAACGTGACCAGGTTGGGGCCGGATTCGCGGCGTCGACTCGCCGGCCGCCGGGCGGTGTCCCGGCGAGGGGCGGGAGCGCGGACGTTCGTGTCTTCCGTCAGCTCCCCCTTGCGTGCTTCCGCCGGGGTTTCCGCCGGCTCGGTCGACCGGGTGCCCGGTCGACTTCGAACTTCCAATCGGACCTGGGCGGTGTCGCCCAGCTCGGCCCGGGCGGCATTCTGGATCGCGTCACGGAAATGGCGTTCGATCCAGTCCGCGACGAATCGGCTGTCCGCATCGATTCGCAGGGAGCCGTCCTCGACCACGAAATCGGTGGTGCTGTCGAACCACATGTCCCAGCGACGCGGACCCACTCGGCGTGCGATCTCTCGTCCGATTCGCTCCGGCAGGGTGGCCGGGNCGGTCTCGTCCCCCGAGGTGGCGGCGTTCCGGCTCGGGGTCATTTTCACGGTGTCGTTGAGGCAGGTCTTCATTGGAACGGTTCCCATGGTTCGGACGGTCGTTCAGCGGCCGTGGTCTCGTCGGGGCGGTGAGGCTCCCGATCGACCCTGGCGACATATCGATCGCGCCACCGCTGGTTCGGCGTGGTCATCGATCTCAGGTTTTGGCTGGAATCCGTTCCGGTTCATCCCCCCGAGGGGGGAAGCCGAAGGGACGGACCAGATGGGCGGCCGGGCGAGAGGGCAGAACTACTCTCGTCCCGAATATCATCGGGCTCGTCCAACGTCCCGTGGCCGAACGGTTCGAAGCGATCGTGAATCGATCGGTTCGAGCGATGCGGCGGGNGGGAGTCGCTCATCCTTGAGCGATGGTCCCAAGATAACGCCGTCTCGTCCGGTCTCTGTCGTTTGTGTTCGCGATCACCGAGTGGTTCTGATTCGAATCCCTTGATTCATGCGGGATCACGGAACACGAAAAAAAGTAATCCACCGGGTTTGCCTCTCGTCGGCGTCGACCTGTGGAAAAGTGTGGACGACTAGTTTTCGCCGTCGACGACGGGTCGGACCAACGCGTTTCGTCGCACGGAGAACCGAAACCCCGCGCGACGATAGAGCCCCGTGGCCGGGTGGTTTGCGCGGTCCACGGCAAGCACGATCGTTCGTGCTGCATCACCGTCGAGGAGAGAAAGTCCCTGTGTCAAGAGGGTTCGTCCAAGTCCTTTTCCGCGNGCTGCCGGGGTCAGTCCGAGGTAGACCAGTTCAAGGTTTTGCGCATCCGCACCACGGTTGAACAGCAACGCGCCTTCCGGCCGATCGTCGATTCGGAGGATGTGCCACCATTCAGGAATCGGGGTTCCTGAGGCCAGATGCCCTGCGAGGATGTCCTCGGTTCGACGAAGCCCGGCCAGGCCGGGGCAGTCGAGGGTGTGCTCGTAGGTTCGCTCGAGCAGCCCGATCAGCATCGGGCGATCGTTCGGATCCCACGGGGCTATCGAGACCCCGTCCGGAAATGGGGGCGGGGCGATGGANCCGAATCGCGGAACCGGTCGCTCGAGATAGTCGAGTTCCGCCAGCTTCTGGAAGCCGCCGGCGATNAAGAGCCGCTCTTCGCTGCCGTCACCGGGGTCCACCAGGGCCTGGGCCATCGCCACGTCGGTGGTTCGGAGGCCACGGACCGCGGCGTCCACGAGGCCTCCGATGGCCGGCACCAGGGCCGGGACCTTGGCCCGGCTCGCGAAGAGCACGGCAGTCCGGCCGGTCGAGGGCGCGGCCAGAACGGTGGCGTGGATCTGGTCCTTCTTGTCCAGCATGGCCCAGACNTGATCGAGGCACAGNTTGGTGGACTCGGCGAAATCGAGGAATCTGGCGGCAGCGGCCCGATCTCCCCGAACGAGAACCCGGACGGCGTCTTCGAGTCGATCCCGGCCGATCCGATCAAAACGACGGCCGGCGGGGGGCGGAGCAGGATGGTAGGGCTGACGCATCGAGAGAAACCTACCCGAGCCGGGAACCCTTCGGGGGTTCCGGCGGACATGATCGGGGATGGATCCTGCTACACTCGGCGTTCCGATACTGGGAGGTCCCGCAACGATGCTCAAGATTCGATTCANAGGTACGGCCGTCGCGGCCCTGCTTTCCGTCATGATGCTCTCTGCTGCATCATTCGCTGCTCCGTCGCCAGCTCCAGTCGTGGCTTCCGGCCCCGGCTGGGAGATCGACTTCAAGCCGGGCGATCTCCGGCTGTACGTCGATCCGACAGATGGCCGTCACTACTGGTACTTCACCTACACGGTGACGAACCTGACCAACCGCGATTTGATCTTTGCGCCGAAAATCGAGCTCTTTCTCGATTCGGGTGAGGTTCTTCGCTCCGGTCGTGGTGTTCCCACGCGGGCCGTCGGCCAGGTCCGTCGCCTGCTCGGTGATCCGCTCCTCGAAGATCAGAACCGGATCATCGGTGACCTTCGAGTCGGCCGGGAGAACGCTCGGACCGGCATCGCCATGTGGCCCGCCGAAGATCAGGACGTGACCGAGATCACCCTGTTCATCCGGGGCCTGTCGAGTGACCGCAAGGTGGTGAAGCACCACGGATCCGGTGAACCGGTTTCGTTGTATCGGACGCTTCGGCGCGAGTACGAGGTCCCGGGCGACCCCGAGGCTCGTGGCTCCGATCCCCTGGCACTGATTCCGCGGGCCAATCGTCGTGGCCCCGAGTGCGAAAACGAGTTCCAGATCGGTGGCAAGTCCGCCGGTTGCTGGATCTATCGCTGATTCAACTGGCCGGAATCGTCATTTTCCCATGGGAAGGTGACGGAGATGGCCGAACGGGGTGCTTGAACCCCATCGAGGTCGAGGTATACTCNTCGATCCNCGGCGACGGAAGCCCGTCGCTTTTCAGTCAAACCCTCTGCGTCCCATCCGGACGCTGCATCGATCGGAGCCAGTCATGGCACATAAGAAGGGCCAGGGATCGTCCAAGAACGGTCGCGACTCGAACGCCCAGTACCGTGGCGTCAAGCTCTACGGCGGCCAGTCCGCCAAGGCTGGATCGATCATCGTTCGACAGTGCGGTACCCACTTCAAGCCCGGGTATCTCGTCCAGCGATGCAAGGACGACACCCTGATGGCTCGCGTCGAAGGCACCATCCGCTTCCGCGGACGTTTCGTCGACGTGGTTCCGGCCGATCCTTCCGTGCCGCGGTACGAAGTGATCGACAAGGCGGTCGCCGCTCGGAACTGATCCCTCCGTCCCGATGCTTCGGGCCGGACCCATCGATACGATCTCGACGCCTTGGGCCACGGCCCAGGGCGTCTTTTCATCCCGCCCCGTCTCGAACCCCTCGGATCTCACCCATGCATCTGCTCGATGAAGCCAAGATCTTCGTCCGAAGTGGGAAAGGTGGCGATGGTTGCGTCAGTCTTCGGCGCGAGAAGTACGTCCCCAAGGGTGGGCCCGACGGCGGTGATGGGGGACATGGTGGGAGCGTGATCCTCATCGCGGATCCACACCTCGACACCTTGCTCCCATTTCGCTACGCCCCGCATTTCTTCGCCGAGCGTGGTCAGCAGGGCTCCGGATCGAGCAAGCATGGTCGCCACGGGGTGGACAAGCGGGTTCGGGTGCCGATCGGTACCCAGATCCGCGATGAGGAGACCATGGAAATCGTCGCCGACCTCGATGAACCGGGGCAGGAAGTGGTGGTGGCCCGGGGAGGCCGAGGTGGATTCGGCAACGAACACTTCAAGAGTGCGACTCATCAGACGCCTCGGGAATCGACCCCCGGCGAGCCGGTGGTCGAACGGACCCTGCTGCTCGAACTCAAACTCATCGCCGACGTCGGCCTGGTCGGGCTGCCGAACGCCGGGAAATCGACGCTTCTCTCGACCATCAGCAAGGCTCGTCCCAAGGTCGCCAACTATCCGTTCACCACGCTGGTTCCCCAGCCGGGGATCGCGGAACTTCCGGGTGACCGACGACTGGTGGTGGCGGACATCCCGGGCCTCATCGAAGGTGCCGCCGACGGTGCCGGGCTCGGCCACGACTTTCTCAAGCACATCGAGCGGACCAAGGTCATCGTCCACCTGATCGACCTGGCTCCGATGGATGGCAGCGATCCGGTGCACAACCATGAAGTGATCCGCCGCGAGCTTCACGCCTTCAGTGGTGCGCTTTCGGAGAAGCCGGAGGTTCTGGTCCTCAACAAGATCGATCTCGTCGATCCGGACGAACAGGATGCCCTTGTGCGACGCACCGCACATGCGATCGGTGTCGGGAGCGACGAAGTTGTGGTGGCGAGTGGAGCCACCGGGGTCAACGTCCGGGAGATTCTGGAGCGGGCGTGGACGCTGGTGAAGGACGCGGAAGCCGACTGATCCCGCGGCTGGTCCGAAGCGGGTGATCAGCGGCAGAGCGCCATGTAGACCTGGAAGAACTCGATCATCGGGGCTTCGAAGTCGGTGCCGACAACGAGTCCCGCGATCTCGGGTACCAGCCTTTCGTCCCGGGCGAGGTTGACCACCCGTCCACCGCCGGCGGCCGCGATTTCCGGGAAGAACTCGATCGCCTTCCGTTCTCGACTCCGTCTTCGTCTGGACACGCCCTTCAAGCGGTCCGGTCCGTCTTCAATCTCCAATTCGACGTCCTCGGTTTCGGCGTCGTCCTTCGGTTCATCGACGTCCTCGATCGACGGATCGCACCCCACCACGTGCGTGGTCACGCCGCGATTTCGCGCGGCCCGGGCGAGATCGACGCACGTCCGGCCCCAGCCCGGGTGAGGCGGGGCGTCTCCGACCAGGATCAGGACCCCACGATGGTTCGGATTCCAGGAGAACCGTTCGTACGCGAGCTTCAACCCCTGATCGACGAGTTCGGGGCGATCACCACCCCCCTCTGCGTTCAACCGCCACAGGTTCCCGCGGGCGTCCTGGATCGAGGGGGTGAAATCCCAACCGACCTTCTCGAACTTCTCGCGTCGATCTCGGTACCCCGCGACGCCGACCCGGATGCCTCCCGCCACGTCTCCGACGAAGCGCATCAAGTCGTCGACCCCGCCCTGGGCATCCGCGATCTCCCCGCTCATGCTCGCGGTGCAGTCGATGACGATCGCGAGGTCGAGTGGCTGCAGTGCGAGCCGTTCGAGGTGCTCCGAGAGTTCCACGAAATCATCGAGCGACATGCGAGCGACCTCGCTGAGGTCCGCCGGATTCGAGCGGGTGGGCGACGTCGGATCGATGGTCGCCTCCTCGACCATGGGTCGGGAGGCGAGCAGGCGAGCACCGTCGAGAGGTCGGAGTCGATTTCGTTTCCACCAGTTCCGCCACTTGAAGGCCCGGCGCAGATCCTCGCCTCCGGTGATGCGGGCCAGGCGTGGACTGAGGGCGCCGGCTTCATGGTCCGACATGCGGAGGACCACGATCTTGACCAGTTCGGTCGCGTATTCATGCAGTTCCGGATCCTCCGCGAGCAGGGCGAGTTCCGCGGCGAGCATCTTGTCTTCGAGGCGGGAACTTCGACCCAGGGCGCCGACGCCCCGGGCCAGTCGATCCTGATCGACTTCGAAGCCGGTGCGGAGGGCGGTGCGAACCACCGTCGCTTCGGATTCCGCTTCGAGCCATCTGGATCTCTGGGGCACGCCCCGGTGACCGAGCACCAGAAGGGCGAAGGAGCGGACGGCCGGATGCTGGTCGTGGAGGGCATCTCGAACCATTTCGGCGGAGATCGGACAATCGAATCGCTGCAATCTCAGCACCGCGATCACCCGTCGCGGCCAGGCGAGACTTCCCCGCAGGGTCTCTATGGTCTCCTGTTCGAGCGGTGGAGCCTTGGACAGTGGATCTTCCGGTACCGCCACCTCTTCAGCGGGTTCCGGCGGCCCGGCGGGGGGCTCGCCGGGAATCGACCCCAGCAGAAGGATGGTGGCGAGAAAAAGGCCCATGGTTCGAGTGTACGGTCGGAAGCAGGGGGTTTCGAGGCATTCAGCGGGTTTGGTCAGACGCCCTCCGTCCTATCATGCAACCGCCGGAGGTCGGGTCCCGAAGGAAGAGATGCGGACCGACCGTGAAGGAACGAAGAAACACGCTGTTTTCATGCGTCGATGCCTTGAATGAACGTTCAACCAATCCGTGATGAGGACTCCAGACATGCCTGACGAATCCGCCGCGAGTAACGCGTCCGCCCGCCCCGGGTTCCTCTGCTCCATCGGACGTTTTCTTCAGGGCAGGACGCTCTCTCGACCGGCCCTGGAGATCGTGATCGGCGGCGCGGATCTTTCCCCGGAGCTGGCGGAACTCATTCAAGACGTGGTGAGGCTCGCGGGTCTTCGGAGGCAGGAGTCGATGACCGTCGCCGCGGACCTCGCGGCGCGTTTCGAGGATGAGTCGAAGGCGGGGAAGTCCACCGCGTCGATCCTCGAGGCGTTCGGGGATCCGGCGGATCGCGCGGCGTCGATCCGCGGTGACGTGATCAGGGGGAGATCGCTGTCCAGTCGCATCCTGCGACCCGCGATCCGCGCCGGTCTGTTGGTGATCCTGCTCTTCGGAGGTTTCTACGTCGTTCTGGCGGTGCGGCATTGGAACTCGAAGGTGAACGTCGGGGTCGACTACGTCGCGATGATGAACGCACCGACCGGGAATTCACCGGTCGAGGATCGTGCCTGGCCGGAGATCCGGGCGGCGATGAGCACCTTGAACGAGCTTTCGTCGTCGGCGGACGAGGAGACCGGTCGGACGCTCGCAGAATTCCAACAGCAGGGACGGCCCGTCTCGGCTCCAGGTTGGGAGACGACCATCGGGGAGGTCGAAGATCCGCCTGAATCGGAGGAGAGGCTCGATCCGGAGATGGTCGATGGCTTCTTCCGCGATGCCGGGCCGGCGCTGGAACGGCTGCGACAGGGAGTCGCGCGTCCGATTCTCGGGTTTCCGCTTCGGGGCTACAGCCGAATGGAAGAAGCGGACGAGGATTTCTTCGGTACGACGTGGGATCCCGCAGCCGCCGCGGCGATGACCGGACGTGATCGCCTCCTTTCGGGTTCGGTCTGGCAACTGGAGTTCCCGCACTTCGGAACGCTTCGCGAGGCGGCCAGGCTTCTGGCCACCGATGCCGCCCGAGCGGCGGTGGCGGGCGACGGCGATCGACTGGTGGCCGACGTGGAGGCGATCTTCGAACTGGGACGGCTGGTTCGCGGCCGAACGATCCTCATCTCACAGCTGATCGGAGTGGCGATCGACCAGTTGGGATTCACGATCGTGCTCGACGTCGTCGCCGCGACTCCCGACACCATCGACACGGCCACGCTCGATCGACTCGACGCGGTCCTCGCAGGCCTCGACCAGAATCGACTGGGTTTTCGGTTCGACGAAGAACGATTCACCTTTCTCGATCTTGCGCAACGTCTCTACACCGATGACGGGCATGGTGGAGGTCACCTGAAGATCGAAGGCAACCGTGGACTCCCGGAACTCGGGGCGAGCGATCTCCTGATGCCGGGTTCCACCTCGAATCCGCTGGGATTTCTGCTCGGTCCGGCGCTCGCGGCGATGACGGTCGATCGTCAGGAGACCGAGCGGATCTGGAATGACCACTTCGATGCGCTCGAAGACTCGAACTGGATCGAACCCTGGGAAATCGACCCGCGGGCCCGAAGCGTGGTGGCGGGTTTTCCGGCGGACGAGATCTTGAATTCCAATCTGATGCAGATCCGGTACTTCCCGCTGACCCTGGTGATCCCGAAGGTGGACCATCTGATGGGTTGGCCGGCGGGCATCCGCCTCGAGCGTGATCTGGTCCGCACCGTGATCGCGGTCGAGCGGATCCGTCGTCTCGACGGCCGATGGCCGGAAGATCTTCGGGACGTCGCGATCCCCGGTCGAGATCCCTTCGACGGCGGGTCGCTTCGATATCTCCTGGACGACGGCCGGCCGTTTCTCTATCTGCTCGGGCCGGATCGCGACGACGACGGTGGGACGTGGGTCACGGGCGACGATCGGATTCCCGCCCGGGGATTCGCCGATTCACGGCGATACTGGGGGAAGGTTCCACTCGACGACGGCGCAGGCATCGAAGGCGATCTTCCGGTGTGGGCCGGAGGGGCGGACCGTCGGCCCTGATCAGTCCGTCGCGGATCCGAAGGCGGCGACGGCAGCGGGATGCGGAGGGACGAGCACCCGCGGGATCGTGCGCTCGAAGGCGGCGTGGAGTTCCGGCTGGTGGCGCTGGAACGCCGAGGGATCCTGAAGCGTCCATTCATCATGTCCGGGACCGAACGGTCGTTGCAGGTCCCATTCGGTCGAGATGACCCAGTACGAATACTCCTGGAGCAGCACGCGGTCCGCTTCCTCGGGATCGTCGAATTCATCGAGGTAGTCGACCACGTACCACTCTCGGTCGAGGGCGTGGCGCATGGATCGATGGAGGATGGATCGCCGTGTGATGCCCCATTCCTCGGGGAAGACATCGTGGAGGGCGACCATGTTGAGGTGGTGGAGCAGATGTTCGATCACCTCCATCGGCTGGCCGACGCGATCATCGGCCTCCAGTTGGAAGATCGCGTCGCAGATCGAGAGTCGTTCGGACAGCCGATTGAAGGCATCCCAATCGGCTTCGCGGGGGAAATCCGGTTCTTCGCCCCGCCACATGGGAATCGCGGTGCGGGCGGCGAAGAGTGAACGGAGCACCGCGTCCTGCAACTCGGGATCGATCGCGGGAGTCGTCGGCCGGAGGGTCGAAGCGTGAAGCTCGCCGACCGCCAGCATGAATTCGTCGTCGACGTCGTCGGGAGCAAGAAACCGCACGCCCCCGGCGAGGAGATGCTTGGTGAAGGGTGCGTATTCATCACTCCGGACGATTTCGATCGCGGGTCGCAGGTCGGCGGGGACCGCCCCGTCTCGTCGTTCGATCACGCATCCCCCGAGTGGCGGCACCACGGTCCCGCTCGGCGATGGCGACGCTGATGGTGCCGGCGGCGTCGGCGTCGAATCACGACCGGCGATCCCGTGGCCGCACCCGGCGGCGATCAGGCTCGAGAATCCGATCAGAAGCACGGCGGAAGAGCGTCGAATCATGATCAGGGGTTCCGGCAGGTGTGGGAGGGTGGTCGGCGAGTCTGCGTCGAACGAGGGGGGATGGCCAATGACCAGGGAACGCGTCAGTCCTGGTGTCGTTCCCGGAGCCGGGGGCTCAGACGAAGAAGCAGTTGGACCCGTTCGAATTCGTCGACCCAGTCGGTGAGGGTTCCGGCGAGTTCGTCGTCGGGGACGGGAGCGCCCGGGAGGGGGCACGACGATCCGAGGTTTCGAGCCGCCAGCGCTCGATATCGGGTGAGCGTTCGATCGCCGAGGATCGAAACCACNTCGAAATCCTCGCTCATGAACACCACCACCGGCACTCGTTCGCCTCCGTTGATCCGAAGGCGGCGTGCGAGGTCGGGCTCCCGATCACGCTCGATCCAACGGAGATCGATGTGATCCGACGCGTCCGCGATTCTTTCGAGCATCGGTCCCTGCTGGGCGCAGTCACCGCACCAGATACCGCTGATCGCGAGCACCGGCATGCGGCGGGTGAATCCCGACGCCAGCCGTCGCTGGCGCTCGTCCAGCGTCACCCGTCGATGAATCCGTCTCCAGGCGTCCGCCCGTTCGGGGTCCGCCGCGAGGTAGGCATCGAAACCCAGGCCGGAATCATGAAGTCCGGCGAGGGTTTCCGGGGCGAGGGCATGATCCATCCGAGAGGCTCCAGCGAGGTTTCAAAGGCGCGTCGTCCCGAAGTCGGGAATTCCGATCTGCGCGGGCGAGGCCACGGTAGTCTCGAATCACCCGCTCGGACGNGTGCCGGCCGAGGTTTTCAATCCCCGATCATCGGAGAAGATCATGCGCCCGACCCCGGCGGTCGTGATCCCGCGAGCCACGAGATTCCGGCTTCAACGGACTTCGGGCTCCCCCGTGTCCTGCCGGATCGGACCGACGAGCCGACGCCGCCGTGCCCCGGGGATTACGACGGATCCGGCGCGATCGACGGTGGAGACCTCGCTCGAATCCTCGCGTTCTGGAATCAGAAATCCGAGGTGTACGATCTCACCGGTGACGGACGCATCGATGGTGCGGATCTGGCGATGATTCTGGCGAATTGGGGATCCTGCGTCTGATCATCGACCGCCATCCTGGAATCATGGTTCCAAGGGTCGTTCCGTGGCCGCACGGATGAGCATCAGCACGGTCGGGAGGTCGTGCGTCCCGACCAACTCCTGGAGCACGGTTCCGTCGGGAGCCAGGATCCACATCGTGGGATACGCCCGGACCGCGGCGGCGAGATCGGGGCTGCCGGCATCNTTGGCGATGACGGGATAGGTGGGGACCGCCAGACGGCCGAGGGTCCCGGCGGCCACCTCGCGGCGCCGAGCCTCGATCCACGGTCCGACGACCCGCGCCGGTTCGGCCGCGATCGAGACGACCCTGACCTGATCGGCGAGATCGCGATGAATCGATTCCAGCATGGGGATCGCCGCGATGCAGGGCGGACACCAGGTCGCCCAGACGTCGACCAGGATCAGTCGTTGATCGACGTCGGCGAGCGAGACCATCGATCCGTCCAATGCTTCGAATCGTTCGGTCACCCGAGTTCCGACCAGCTGGGGACGGGGGGCCGAACCCGGACCGATCAGCATGGCGGAGCCGATGCAGCCGCTGATCAACACCGCGGTGAAACCGAGGATCACGGTGGCGAAGGTTCGACGATCGTCGGGATGTCGTCGAAGATCGGGGCTCGCCATGGTGACCGCGATCAGTCCCAGGATTCCGCCGAGCCCGTAGAGGAGGGACATCGGCAGGGCGAGGATCGCCAGCCAGGTGGCGAGGGTCGAGACCCCCGAGCGTGAGGGNCCGGAATCAGGCGTCATTCTGAGGCTTCGCCTGCTTCACCAGTCCGCGGAGGGCATCGAAGGCGGCCAGCGGCGTCAACGCATCCAGATCGATCTCCCGGAGTCGGTCGATCGCGGGATGAGGAAGGAACTCGGTGAAGAGCGACATCTGCGAGTCCGCGTCCACGGCCGGAGCGGTGGGGATCGCGGCCGCGCGGGCGGCGGCCTCGCCCTCGTGAACCGCGAGGGTGGCGAGCAGTTCCCGGGCCCGGGACACCACGTCGGGCGCGAGTCCCGCGAGCTCGGCCACGTGGATGCCGTAGGAACGATCGGTCCGGCCCGGTTGAATCCGGTGGAGGAAGACGATTCGATCCTGCCATTCCCGCACCGTCACGTGGAGGTTGGTGACCGCCGGCATTCGATCCGCGATCGAGGTGAGCTCGTGGTAATGGGTCGCGAAGAGGGTGCGGCTTCCCCGCGCTGCGAGGGCCTCGGCGATCGCCCAGGCGAGGGAGAGTCCGTCGAGGGTGCTGGTGCCGCGGCCGATCTCGTCCAGGATCACCAGGCTGCGGCCGGTCGCATGATGCAGGATGTTCGCGGTCTCGGTCATCTCCACCATGAAGGTCGAACGCCCCGCATGCAGTTCGTCCGCGGCGCCGATCCGGGTGAGGATCCGGTCGACCACGCCGATGCGGGCGCTGGTGGCGGGGACGAACGAGCCGGCCTGGGCCAGCAGGACCACCAGGGCGGTCTGCCGGATGTAGGTGCTCTTGCCCGCCATGTTCGGGCCGGTGATCAGGGCGAGGGTCGCGGGTTCGTCGGCGGTCGCGAGTCGGGCGTCGTTGGGCACGAAGCGATCGCGCATCGACGCGTCGAGCACGGGGTGACGGGCTTCGATCAACTCCAGGGCGTTCGAGTCATCGACCTCGGGACGAACCCAGTCCAGTCGATAGGCGGTCTCTGCGAGACACTGGGTGCCGTCGACGTCGGCGATCGCGTCGCCGAACGCCGCGATCGGCTCGAGGTGTTCCGCGATCGAACGGCAGAGATCGGCGAACACCACCTTCTCGCGTTCGAGTCCTCGTGCTCCGGCGGTGAGCACCTTGTCCTCGAAGACCTTGAGTTCGTCGGTGATGTACCGCTCGGCGTTCTTGAGTGTCTGCTTCCGGACGAACCCCGCGGGAATGCGGGCGTCATTGGCCTTCGAGACCTCGATGTAGTAGCCGAAGACCTTGTTGAATCCGACCTTCAAGGCGCCGATGCCGGTCTCTTCCACGATCCTCGCCTGGTAATCGACCAGCCAGGAGGTCGCATCGCGTTCGAGAACGCGGGCCTCGTCGAGCGCTTCGTCCACCCCGTCCCGAACCAGACCGCCATCCCGAAGGTGGGCCGGGGGTTCGTCGACGCAGGTGGCGGCGATCCGGTCGGCCAACGGGGTGAGGGCGTCGATCGTCGCCTCGAGTCGATCGTGGACGGGGGCGAAAGCGGGGCGTTCGGCCAGGAGTTCGACGATCGGACCCGCCGCCTGGACACTGCGTCCGAGGGCGACCACGTCCCGGGGGGTCGCGCGTCCGACCGCGACCCGGCCCGCGATCCGGGCCACGTCGTTCATGCCCGAAAGGCCCGAGCGAATCGCGTCCGCCGCCTCGCGGTCTTCGATCAGGCCACCGACCGCGCGGTGTCGCGACTGAATCTCCGAGACCCCGATCAGCGGCCAGCAGAGCCGGCGCCGAAGGGCTCGTCGACCCATGGCGGTTCGACAGTGAGGAAACACCGACAGCAACGATCCCTCGACTTCGCCGCGGCGGCTGGTGCGTTCGATCTCCAGGCTGGAGAGCGTCGCGAGGTCCAGTTGCATTCGTCGATCGTCGTTTCGTCGCCGCGGGGGGCGGAGATGGGCGAGGGGACGGGGGCCGTCGGGATCGCCCGTCCGATCGGCGGCCTGGGTCTCCAGGAGGTAGCGGAGAAGAGCGCCCGCGGCGGCGGTCGCCGGATCATCGGGAACCAGTCCGAAGGCTTCGAGGTTGGCGACCCGATAGTGCTCGCGAAGGGTTCGGTCACCTTCCTCCGGGGTGAAGAGCCAGCCCGCACGGCGGGTCTCGACCGCACCGATGGAGGTCGCCAGATCTTCCGGCAGTCTGATCGACTCTTCGAGGTCGATCGATTCGGGCACCAGGAGTTCGCTGGGGGCGAATCGTGCGAGAAGGTCGGCGATGCCGTCCGGGGCGCACTCCGCCACGGTGAAGGAGCCGGTCGACAATTCCGCGACCGCGACCGCCACCCGATCGTCGGGGAAGGGAGCGACCGCCGCGACCAGGTTCTCTCGACCTTCCTCGAGGAGGGATTCATCGACCAGGGTTCCGGGAGTCAGCACCCGGGTCACCGCTCGATCCACCACGCCCTTGGCTTCGCGGGGATCCTGGACCTGGTCGCAGACGGCCACGCGAATGCCTTGCTCCACCAAACGGCGGAGGTAGCTCTCGGCCGCATGATGCGGCACGCCGGCCATCGGCATGCCCTTGCTCCGCTCCGTGAGGGTGATGCCCAGGATCCGGTGCGCGGTGGCGGCGTCCGGTCCGAAGAGCTCGTAGAAATCCCCCATGCGGAAGAAGAGCAGGCAGTCCGGATGGTCCTGCTTGAATCGGGTGAACTGCCGCATCGCGGGCGTTTCCCAGGCGGGGCCTCGGTACGCCTCGGGCAGTTCGGTCGACGGGGTTTCGGGAGCGGTCTTCACGCCGACAAGTCTACGGCTCGAACGGTCCGGGACGTGGTCGTGGGACGGGAGCGGAGGTTCGTGGACAAGGTGTCGAAGGATGTCGATTCGTCGGGAGACCGATGGAATCAGGCGTCATCGGACACGTCGGTCTTCCAGAAGATCCGGACCCGACGCTTTCCCCATTCCAGGGCCGCGGTGCGATCCAGGCCGTAGTAGAGATCGATCCGATCCTTCCAGCGTCTGGCCATCTTGTCGAGCACGAGATACGGACCGCGTTCGTCGCCGTCGACCTCGATCCAGACCGGTGTTCGATGGATCAGTCCGAGCTCCAACAGGTCACGACTGACTGCGATCGACTTCTCGCCGGGAACCAGGTGGTCGCCCCAGGCCGCGGTGAACGGATCGTCGTCGGTCTCTTCGGGGCGGGAGCAGTACGCGGTCGCGGTCACCCACATGGTGTGTCGATCGCCATGGTCAGGGTGCGCTTCGACGGTGCGGGTCGTGGGTCCCGTCGCCGAAGAGGTCGCGGATGAATCCGCGATCGGCGGGGGAGCCTCGACCGGGCTCGTCTCGTCTCCGCCGCAGCCGGAGAGCAGTACGCCGCCGGCCAGGGCGAAGGATGGGCCAAGACCAGCCAGGCGAGGATTCATCGGCTGGATTGCTTCGGATCGGTTTCGGCGTCTTTCTTCGCCGGGATGGCTCGCTCTCCGGCGGCCCACATCACGGCTTCGCCGAGATGCCGTCGGAAGAGCGGTTCGGCGTAGGAGTCCTTGGTGTGACCTCCACCGGTGTAGAACGCCCGACCACCATCGAAGTCCTGATACCACGCGATCGGGTGATCGCCGTTCATGCCACCACCGTCGTAGGTCGATTCGTCCAGGCTGAGCAGGACGTTGACCCGCGGCCGCGGGTTCTCCCGGTAGACGTACCACTCGTCGGTCCGCGACCAGGTCTCCGGCAGGAAGGACGTGGCCGGGAATCGCCGGTTCTCCACGTTGACGTCCGCCCGCTGGATCGCCGGGTGCGTCTTGAACCAGCCACCGACCAGTCGTCCGTACCACGGCCAGTCGTACTCGGTGTCCGCGGCGCTGTGGACGCCGACGTAGCCGCCGCCGTTTCGGATGAAGGCCTCGAAGGTCTTCTGTTGTTCATCGTCCAGCACATCACCGGTCGTGTTGAGGAAGACGACGGCCTGGAACCGGGAGAGCATCTCCGGTCTGAACCAGGACGGGTCCTCGGTGGCCTCGACTCGGTAGCCGTGTGTCTTGCCGATTTCTCGAAGTGCCTCGATCCCGGTCGGGATCGAGCCGTGTCGGAAGCCCGCGGTTCGGGAGAAGACCAGCACCCTGGGCTGGGACTCGGCCGGGTTCTTGAGTTTCGGTCCGATGCGACGGGGGGACGACGGCGGGGTCTCCTGGCCGCTGGTGGTTCCGGCATCACCAGCGGCGATGAGGATCCCTGCGACCGCGAGGGCCGACAGCGGGGCGGTCAGTCGCCTCAGGAGTGCTGACGCGGTGCCAGAACGTGATGGTGATGATTCTCGTGGCATGCTTCGATCCTAGCGGAGGCGACCAGCCAAGGGCGGATGATCAGGCGAGGGCTGTCGTCGCTGGTGCCGGCATCCCTGAAAAGCAAGCCGCCCGGCCCCAAGGGGCCGGGCGGACGTGCTTCTCTCACTCTTTCGCTGACTGGCGGGTGTCGAACAACTGAACACCATTTGCCAGCCGATCCGGGGTCTTGTCGGGATACACAACTCTCCCGATCCGACGGGTGTGAAACACTCGCCGAAGGCTCGAAGATAGAGGACCGCGACATTCGATTGAAGCCCTTTTTCGGGAGTCTCTGGATAGATTGTCGAATAAGAACCCGGCTCCTGAATCTTATTTGATATAAGTGCCGTTCTGTTATGGGCTTGTGTTCAATTCTTGGTCTTGAGGCCGTCGATTGGTTCTTGGACCTTGGAAGGTGTGATAGCCAAAAACGAACCGTTCCCGACCGAGGCCGGGAACGGTGACTGCAGGTGGAGCCGATCGGGATCGAACCGACAACCTCCTCGATGCGACCGAGGCGCTCTCCCAATTGAGCTACGGCCCCGCAGGTTCCCACGGACTTCCGTGGGTCGGAGAGTGTATCGACCGGCAGGCTGCGCGGCTAGAGCCACCCTTCAAAGGGTTCAGGGTCGACGGGGATCAGCTGCAGGAGGCACAGAGCCCCGACAGGGTGAGCTCGTGGTTCTGAAGCTTGAAGCCGCGGGGCAGGAGTTTCTTCAATCCACCGGGACAACCCTCGAGATCGAAGAACCGATCGCAGGCGGTGCAGTGGAAGTGATGGTGATGCTTGGAAGCGATGCTC
>NYSW01000040.1 GCA_002683195.1 Phycisphaerae bacterium | reverse complement strand
GGCGGTCGTCGGAGTTCAGGCGGTTGATCTTGATCCCGCCGATCTTGACGTTCTTCATCTTGGCCTGGATGTAGGCAGGGCCTTTGCCCGGCTTCACATGCTCGGTCTCGAGGATCTGGTGGAGCTGGCCCTCCCAGATGATGAACTGGCCCTTTTTGACGTCGGTGGCCTTGATCGGCATCGCGGTCGTTCCTCGTTCGGGGTCTTGGACGGAAAGTGGTCCCATCCGGGGCATGGATGATAGCGGGGTGTGTGCCCCGATCCATGGGGAACCTTGGTCGGCCACGTCCCCGGACGCTCTCGGACCGCCTAGGCTCCGCCGCCATGACTTCTTCTCCAACCATCGCCAATCCCGCCGGATCCCCCCCCCGGCTCTTCGAATCCCTGTCGATCGGGGGCCTCGAGCTCCGGAATCGCATCGTGGTGAGCCCGATGTGCATGTATTCCTCGGTCGACGGGCTCGCCAGTGCCTGGCACCACGTGCATCTGGGGTCACTCGCCTGCTCGGGTGCCGGATTGGTGATCAGCGAAGCGACCTCGGTCGAAGCCCGGGGGCGGATCACCCCGAACTGCCTCGGACTCTGGGACGACGATTGCGAGCGGGCCCTGGCCCGGGTGGTGGCGACGGTGAAGGAAGTGGCTCCCAATGCAGGGCTGGGTATTCAACTCGCCCACGCCGGTCGGAAGGCGTCCCATGCCCGGCCCTGGGCTCCGGCGCGGGGCTACGTGCCGCCGGCGGATGGTGGATGGTCGACGGTGGGCGTGAGCGGCAACAGCTACGAGGATGTTGCACCCCATGCCCACGCCCTCGATCGGAACGAATTGGGAGAAGTCCGCGATGCTTTCGCCACCGCAGCGGCCCGCTCGGCCCGCATCGGCTTCGATCTGGTGGAGATGCATGCGGCTCACGGCTATCTGCTCTCCAGCTTCCTCTCGCCACTCTCCAACGAACGCACCGATGAATACGGTGGTTCACTCGAAAATCGAATGCGATTTCCGTTGGAGTGCTTCGAGGCGATGCGGGCGGCGATGCCCGACGATCTTCCGTTGATCGTTCGCTTCAGCGGGACCGACTGGAGAGATGATCTCGGCGGCTGGAGCACCGAGGATTCCGTGATGTTCGCGCAGGAACTCGAAGCCCGTGGCTGTGATGCGGTCGACATCTCCACCGGCGGCAACGCCAAGGCGGAGATTCCGGTGGCCCCCGGGTTTCAGGTTCCCTACGCCGCCGCGGTGAAGCGGGGAGTGAAGTCGATGCCGGTGATCGCGGTGGGCGAACTCGATGATCCGCGGCTGGCGGAGTCGGTGCTTGAGGCCGGAGATGCCGACGCGATCGCGATCGGTCGAGGATTCCTGCGGGATCCTCGCTGGCCCTGGCGGGCCGCGAAGGAACTCGGCGGCGAGGTTGATCACGTCGACCAGTACGCCTGGTGCGTCGGCTGAGTCAGAAGATGAGGAGACCGATGGCCATCCAGACGGCCGCGACGATCATCACCAGGGCGGTGTAGCCGACGATGTCCCGGGCTCGGACTCCCGTGATCGCGAGGAGCGGAAGGGCCCAGAATGGCTGCAACATGTTCGTGAGCTGATCGCCATAGGCGACGCTCATGACCATCTTGCCCAGCGGTACGTCGGCATTGGCGCCGGCCATCATCGCGATCGGCCCCTGCACCGCCCATTGTCCCCCTCCAGAAGGGACGAAGACGTTGACCACCGCGGCGCTGGTCATCGTGAGGAGTGGCAGGGTGGTCTGATTGCTCCAATCGCTGGCGACGTCGGCAAACATCGCCAGCAGACCGCTGGCGGCCATCATGCCCATCACTCCGGCATAGAGGGGGAATTGCACGATGATTCCCGCAGCGCCGCGAGCCGCATCCTCGACCGCGGCGAGATACCGGGTCGGGGAGCCGTGAAGCAGCAGGCCCAGTCCGAACATCACGGCATTGATCTGGTTGAGACCGAGGTTTCCGAGGCCGGTCTCGGAGCCGAGGAGGTAGAGGACGAAGCCACCGACGAGTCCGATCGCAAGCAGAAAACCGAGCACGGTTTCGAATCCTCGACCGATCTTCTCGGTCGCGGGCTGGCCCGGTTCCTCTTCGCTGAAATCGATACCGAGGGTCTTTGGTCCCTTCATTTCCGCGGCATCGACCGGGGCGAGGAGGAGGCAGATGACCGGTGCGATCACCAGCAGACCCAGAGAGACGAAGAGATTCATCGGGGAAAGCAGGGTGTCGGTCAGGGGAATCCCGGCCGAGGCGTGTTCGGCCACGATCTCGGCGGGCAGAATCTCGCTCGCCGCCTTTGCGGTCGTCATCTTCAGCGGGGCGCTGCCACTGAATCCTCCGTGCCACACCAGCATTCCCAGATAGCCGGCGGCGACGAGGAGCGGATAGTGGCAGGGAATGCCTCGGCGTTCGAGGCTTCGACCGACGGCCCGGGCGAGGAGGGCCCCGACCACCAGGGCGAGGCCCCAGTTGACGAGTCCAGTGAGCACGGCCACGAAGGCGACCATCGCGGTGGCGACCGAGGTCGATCGAGGCAGGTCCGCGATCACATTGATGAGCCGCCTGATCGGAGGGCTCGCCGCGAGGGCGTACCCGGTCACCAGCACCAGAATCATCTGCATGCCGAATTTGAGGAGTTTCCAGAGGCCGTCGTCGCCCCACCAGGCATCCAGGAGCAGGACCGCCTTGGAGGGTTCTCCGGGGTCTCGGTTCGCAAAGGTGCCCGGGATCACCAGCGCCAGGGCCGCGGTGACCGCGGTCAGCCCGATGGCCAGTACGAATGGATCCGGGATCCAGCGTCCGATGGTCCGAGTGACCAGCAGGCCGAGGCCGCTGACGAATCGACGTGTTCCACCGCGTGAATCGGTCATGCCAGAAGCGTACCGGCACGAAAAAGCCGCCGAGGACGGCCCACCCCTCCTTGGGTCGTCGCTCGGCGGCATTCCATTCTTCGGCGAGATCCGGGCCGGTCTGAAGGAGGGGGGGCGATTCCCGCTCATTTCGGGCCGCATGAAGGGCGCACTCGGCGCAGACGCACCCCCGATACCCTGTGTGCCGCATGGAAACCGCCCCCAACTCGTCCGAAAAGTCCGAACCCACCGCAGAGAACGTCTCCGACGGCAAGCCCGCCGTGCGGGAGGTGACCGTCGTGAAGCAATTCGAGGAACTACCGATTGATCCGGTGGTCCTCAACGGCATCAAGGCCCTGGGCTTTGAGAAGCCGACGGAGATCCAGCAGCGGGTCATCATTCCCCTCGTTCAAGGACGAGACGTGATCGGTCTGGCGCCGACCGGCACCGGCAAGACCCTCGCCTACGGAATTCCGCTGGCTCATCGCTTGATCGCCGAGCCGCCACCCATGATGCGTCGAGTCCGACGACGAAAGGGCGGTGATCCGGGCGCCAAGTACGTCGACCCCAAGCGTCGGCTCCGTGGACTCGTGGTGGTGCCGACGCGCGAACTCGCCCAGCAGGTGGCGGAGGAACTTCGCCGGCTCACTCGAGGTTCGCTGGTCAAGGTGACCGCGGTCTGGGGCAAGGCGGCTCTCAAGCCCCAACGGGACCGCCTCGAAGCCGGGATGGACATCGTGGTCGGCACGCCGGGGCGTCTCAGAGAACTGATGGACATCGATGTCCTGAGTCTGGCATTCATCCGCCACCTGGTGGTGGACGAAGGTGACCGCATGCTCGACATGGGATTCCGGCCGCAGTTGCGGACGATTCTCGAACGCATGCCCGAGCACCGTCAAATGGCCTTCTTCAGCGCCACGATGCCGCCGGCCATGGAGGATCTCGCCCGCACCTTCCTTCGGAAGCCGGCGCGGATCGAAGCCGGCCGGCACACTCGGGCGGCGAAGCATCTCGGCAACCGATTGTTCGAGATCGAAGACGTACTCAAGGTCGCCTTGCTGCTCCGTCTGGTGGTCACCGACGAACGTCGCGGCGTCCTGATCTTCTGCCGTACCCGACGTCGTGCCGGTTGGGTGCACTCCGCCTTGCGGCGTCACGCCATGTCGGTGGGCCTGGTTCACGGAGATCGCAGCCAGAAGCAGCGAAACCGCGCGTTGGATCTCTTCTCCGAGGGCGCGTCCGGGGTTCTGGTCGCGACCGACGTCGCCGCTCGCGGTCTTCACATCGATGCGGTTCGGACGGTCATCAACTACGACCTCCCGTTGTCCGCGGAAGAGTGGGTCCATCGAGTCGGGCGGGCTGGCCACGGTGGCGGGTTCGGAGAGTCCTTCACCTTCGTTTCACCGCCCGAGAGGGGCCGTTGGCGCACGATTTCGAAGATCGTCGGCGAACGGATCTCCGCGGACAATCTGCCTGACCTGGGTGAGTTCGTGCGGCCTCAGGACGCGGTGAAGCTCGAGAAGTTCCGAAGTGCTCAGCGTGCGACCAGGATGGAACCCTTCCGAGGCAAGGATCGTGATCTTCTCCACGGGCAGTCCCGGGATCGTGATCAGGGCAATGATCGGGACAGGAACGGTCCGAAATCACGTTCCGCCGGTTCGAGCTCCAAGCCATCCAAGTCATCCAAGACCTCGAAGGCTGCGAAGGCCGAGGACAAGGTCGAGTTCGATGAATTCGGCGTTGAAATCCCCCGGAAGTCGACGGGCCGTTCCACCGGGCTTCGGCGTGACAAGAAGACCGTTCCTCGCGAGGGCGGCAAGACCGCCGCGACTCAGACTCGAGCTCGCGGGGGTGACCGCATCACGCATGGAGGACGCCGCAAGGGTGCCACCAAGCCGGTCGATCCCAAGCAGAAGCCGGGTGGTGGGGTTCGACGTCCTTCTGGAAGCTGAACCGAGAACCTGGAAACTCGTCAGCCACCGCCGAAGGCGTAGCCGTAGTAGTCGGCGAAGACCTCCCAGAGTTCCGGGTGGGCGTCGTGGAGAACGTGGGGCTGCTCGAAGAAGTGCTCGGTGACCACCGCGAAGAACTCCGCGGGATTGGTCGCCCCGTAGGGATCGATGGTCGTCCGCATTCCATTCGAGACGTGTGACTGCAGGAGGTTGAATTCCCGTTGGCAGACGTCCGCCCAACGCTCCCGCAGACCGACTTCCATGGGCGGAGTGCCGTCGACGATGCCACCCAGCATGTCCAGGGCGTGGGCGAATTCATGCAGCACGACGTTTCGAGCTCCGAGCTGCTGTGATCCGTAGAGCGCATCGGACCAGCTGAGAATGATCGGCCCCCGGAATCGAGCCTGGCCCAGGATCGGGGTCTCACCCGCGACGATGCCGTCGCCTCGATGACTTTCCGGCACCACCACGCCGGCGGGATACACCAGCACCGAGGTCACGCCCTCGAAGTGGCCGGCGTCGTTCTCCAGAACCAGAAGGGCGGCATTGGCCGAGATCAGGATCTGCATCCGATCATCGATTTCGAGTCCGCCACATCCCTCCCAGTAGGTCTCGGATTCGATGATCCGGGCGGCATCCTCGAGTTTCGATCGCTGGGCGGGACCAAGGAAGCGGTAGTGCGCGAAATGCTCCTGCAGCGTCCGTCGCCACACTGGTGGCATGGGGCTGGCGAGGAGTCGTCGCCGTCGTCGCGTCCGAAGAAACCACATGAGAGGAGAGGTCTGTCAGTTCGCGGGAAGGATCGGCACGATGACCTGCACGATCAGGTACAGCCCGATGGCGAGGCCGATGAAGGCACCGAGGACCTGGATGGTCATGGTGGCGACTTCGCGGGGCCAGCGAGCCAGGTCGGAGACTCGGATGGCCTTGTACATCATGGCGATGCCGAGCACGAGGATGGGNAGAAGCCAGAGCCAGTTGGCCTGGATTCCGGGCATCGGATCGATCAGGGGGGTCCAGCCGAGCATGCTCATCGGGAACTCCTCCGTCGATCGTCGGGATTCCGACGCCCGGCATCGAGTGCGATCGCGATGTTCATCAGTCCTGCGAGGGCGCAGAAGAGGGTTCCGAAGTCCAGGGCATGTCCCATCGACGTCGAATCCGAGATCTTCCCGGGCCGTTTGTCGGGCATGGTGATCGTGATCAGGTCGTCCTCGCCATCGGGGCGAACCACATCACCAAAAATCGCCGTCGCGAAGGCGATCGGTCCGGCGCCGGCCTGCGGAAGGAACCAGAGCCGCCGGGCGGGCCGGGCATCCTGGGTTGCGTAGGCCGGGGTCTGAAGGCTCACACTGTCGATTCCGCCGATCAGGAGTCCTCCGAACCAGAGGACCACGAAGCCGATGGCGATCCGAAGACCGCGTCCTTTCTCACCGATCCAGGCGTGGCCCAGACCCGGTAACACCAGTCCGAGAAGGAACGGAACCCACGCAAACGGCGCGGAGTCATTGGAAGAACGGAGGGTGTGGGCCTGATTGGCGGAAGAAGAAGGGGGGTTCATCCGATGCCCAGAAGCGAGGAAGGCCGCCATTGCGGCTCGTGCCGAACCGGCGGGCGTGCAGTGTAGCCCCCGATGGGAATCAGGATGCCGGTCGCGAATTCAAGCTCATCAGGCCCGGGAGACCACGATGTCCACCAGCAACGAATCCAATGACACCGACTTCGACCCCTCGAGTACCGGGAACGTGGTCGATCGTCGATCGGGTATCGACCGTCGAGCCGTGGCCCGGGACGACGATGACGAGACCAATCTGGAGCGTCGTCGAGGGGTGGGCCGGCGATTGACCGACTTCGTCCGAAGTGCTGAAGAGGGGGAGATGAGTCGGGAGCAGCAGATGTTCCTGCACGCCATCGACGCCTTCAAGCGGGTGAACGGGGTGAACTTCCCGACCTGGACCGACGTGCTCGAGGTGGTTCGCCGCCTGGGGTATCGGAAGACCACGACCAGCGAACTCCGACTGGGAGACAAGGTCGAGGATTGGACGGAATCGCCCGACGCGTCGAGCGGCTGTGATCATGGAGCCGACATCGACGGTCCGCAGCGGTATCGCAAGACCGGCTGATTCCCAGGGCCGATACCAATGAAAGACGAAAACGCCCTTCGACCGGTCGGTCGAGGGGCGTTTTGTTGATTCACGCATGCCGGTCGAGGTTTCGACTCCGGCGAATCCCGGTCACGGCAGCGAGTTGCCCGAGTTCTTGTACCAGTCACCGTTGATCTGGATGTACTTGTGCCACTCTTCCGGGAGATCCTCCTCGGGGAAGATGGCCTGAACCGGGCACTCATCGACACAGAGACCGCAGTCGATGCAGGTGTCGGGATCGATGTAGAGCTGTTCGTCGGTCGCTTTGACGTCTTCATCCTCGGTCGGATGAATGCAATCGACTGGACAGACTTCGACGCACGCGGTGTCCTTGGTGCCAATGCAGGGCTCGGCGATGATGTGGGCCATCTAGAAATTCTCCGGAGTTGACTCGTGGCCTCACAGACCACGTGTCATGGATTGTAGTCGCCCCGCGTCGCGGATTCGCGGATGCTTCTTGATTCTGAACATCGACTTCCCGGGTGAATGTAGTGCATGAAAATGGCCCGGGACCTGAATGGTCCCGGGCCAGAGATCGACTGAGAGCGCGATCGGGGGGGAGGATTCCCCCCTCGAACGTGGTTCAGCGCTTTCTGCGAGTGGTCTTCTTGGCGGCCTTCTTGCGCGTGGTCTTCTTGGCGGCCTTCTTACGCGTGGTCTTCTTGGCAGCCTTCTTACGCGTGGTCTTCTTGGCAGCCTTCTTACGCGTGGTCTTCTTGGCAGCCTTCTTACGCGTGGTCTTCTTGGCGACCTTCTTACGCGTGGTCTTCTTGGCAGCCTTCTTGCGGGTGACCTTCTTGGCGGCCTTCTTACGCGTGGTCTTCTTGGCGGCCTTCTTGCGAGTGGCCTTCTTGGCGACCTTCTTGCGGGTCGTCTTCTTGGCGGCCTTCTTACGCGTGGTCTTCTTGGCGACCTTCTTACGCGTGGTCTTCTTGGCGACCTTCTTACGGGTCGTCTTCTTCGCGGCGGACTTTCTGACGGCCTTCTTACGGGTC
>NYSW01000039.1 GCA_002683195.1 Phycisphaerae bacterium | reverse complement strand
CCCGCCGGCTTCTTCCACGTGAAATCATCGCTCCCAACACCGTGGGCTGCGTGCACAACGCACGATTCGGTTACGGACGACGAGGCCTCAAGTTTCTTCTCCGACGCGAGTGGATGCGACGACGATGGCGGCAGAGCGGAATTCATCTGGGCTCCATGGACCCCGTCGCCATCACCAACCGGGGGGCATTGCCGCTCCAACTACTCCCCCACCCTCTCTCGAAACGATCAACATCGCCGGCCCGCTCCGACTTGCTCCCGTTGACCAAGGAATTCGAAGCCCGGCGAGTGGTACTCGCGATCGGAGAACATGGGACCCGCAAGGGGACGGATCGCATGATCTTCGCCTGGCCGGATCCAGCCCCGGAGAACGCGGTCCTCGTCATCGCCGGTAGAAGAGGAGCCGAGGTCGACGCCGCATTGGCATCTCGAAGCCGGGACCTCGAGTCCGGGAGAATCATCAGCATCGACCGGACCCTGTCGACCGACGAATTCGACGATCTTCTGGAACGCGCCGACGTCGCCACCACCGTCTATCCCCAGCATGTGGGAATCTCCGGCGTCGTCGCCGAAGCGGCTCTCCAGAAGACCGCGGTCCTCGCCTCCGAAGAAGGTGGCATCGGCCAGATCGTCAAGCAACATGGGCTGGGTCGAGTCATCCCGAGCAACGATGACCAGGTCCTGGCTGCGGCACTTGCAGATGTCGCCGCCGAGGATCCCCCGACGAATCCAGTCTTGCGAGACGCGTTCGTCGAGTCCGGGTCAAGATCGTCGGTTGGAGAGGCCTGGAGGCGACTGATTTCCGAAGCCGGCCGCGATTGAACACGGATCTCGGCCCTGAATCAGATCAGTTCTTCCATGAGCGTGCGAACCGACGCCCCCCAGGACGGCCAGTTCAGAACGCTTTCATATCGTTTGAACGCTTCACTGGAGAATGATCGATAGCGATCTTCCCGTTCGACCATCCCTTCGATGGCATCGACCCAGCCATCACAAGGCATCGTCGCCGGGAGCACCCGCCCGGTCAGGCGATCGAGGATCACCGTCGACAGGCCGCCGACATCGGAAACGACCGCGGGTCTGGCGTACGCGGCACTCTCGATCGGAGAGATTCCGTACATCTCGGCCAGACTCGGGAGGAGTGCGATGTGGCATTTTTCGAGAAGGAATCGATGCTTCGCCGCATCCTCTTGATTCCCGAGTTGAAGTCGCCCGGCCCAGGCGACGAACTCGGATTCGCATTCGGGACGATGAGGCCCGATGTAGTGGAGCGTGGCCGTCCAACCGCGGAGCCGCAACCCGGCTGCGATCTCCACACAGAGCCTCAGCTGCTTTCGCTCCGGGTCCGCCGCGACCAGCAGAAGATCCAATGATTCAGGCCGCGGTGGCTCGGCCGGCACCACGACCTCCTCGCCCGAGGGCAAGGAGACATTGGCCCCCAGAGGCACCACTGACACCTTGGCCGGATCGGCCTGGTGGTCCTCGATCGCGGACTGGACTGAAGATCGGCTTGCGAGGGCGACACGATCCGCGCGTGCGATCGCCTGGTTCTCGAAATCATGCATCGCCGCCTTCCAGCTCCGACCACGCCGACGGTACACGTCGTAGGCGTTCACCAGAAGCGAGGCGGTCGCATCCGAGGCATAGACGATCGGTTTGGAGGTCTCCATGAAGCCGAGCGGCCGACTCATGCAAGGGCCGAAGACGACATCCGGACAGGTTCGTCGCACGGCCTGATCTGCGAGCCGGGCGCAGGCCCGGGCATGAATTCCAAGCCGTCGGCTGACGCGTCCGCCTGCCAACCGTTCCAGGCAGAACCGGTGAAGGTCACGGCCACTGCGAAGAACCTTGGAGCCTCTGNANGATNTTCTGCCCGCTTGAAGACGGGAGCCCAGATTCAACGGACCGATGTCGCCAAGGACCACGTCGCAGCCGGCCTCCTCGAGACCCCGCCTCATTCCGAAGGGCATACCAGACAGTGCGGACTTGTCATGCAAGTCCGCCCAAGCCAGAACAAGTACTCGCGGTCCGGGTGTGCTCATGGCGAATCACAAGCAGCATCGGCAAATTTCACCCNGGGATCCACCATTCTCATCGCCTTGAGACGGTCNTTGGCGGTTGCCGCCTGAAGACGTCACGACCGGCCGAAAAATCAGGCGAGGAGTCTCATCGGCTCTTCGATCATGCCCTTCAAGGTCGACAGATACCGAGCAGCCATGGCACCATCGATGACGCGATGATCNAGACTCAGGTTCGCAGCCAGCTCCCAACCCACCGCCAACTGGTGATCACGGACCACTGGCTTCTCGATCGCCGCACCGCAAGCAAGAATTGCGCTGTTGGGGGGGTTGATGATCGCCGTGAAGTCGTCGACTCCGAACATGCCGAGGTTCGAGATGGTGAAGGTGGAATCCGACATTTCGTCGGTGGAGAGCCCCTTCTCGCGGGCCTTCACTGCCAACGCCTTGGTCTCGGCGGAGATCATTCGAAGGCTCTTGAGATTCGCNTCACGAATCGTGGCCACCACGAGTCCCCCTCCTCGTTCTTCAGACAGCGATACCGCCACGCCGATGTTCACCCGGCCGTGAACGAGAATTCGATCGCCGGCCCAGCTGGCATTGAACATCGGGTGCTCGGCCATTGCCAGGGCGGAGGCCCGAACCAGGAAGTCGTTCACGCTCAGCTTGACGCCTTCCGCCGCCAGTTTTTCGTTGAGACTGGAACGGAGTTCGAGAATGGCATCCATCGCAAAGCACATCTTCACCTGATAGTGCGGAATGGTCTGCTTGCTCTCGATCAGCCGGCGGGCGATGGTCTGCCGCATCCCGTTGACCGGAACCTCGGTGCTCGCCAGCGCCGCCACCTCGTGAACCACCGGGGTGGTGACGGGACTGATCGTGGTGACCGGAGGAATCGGCATCGGCGTACCGCCGCCAACGGTACCGATCGCCGCATTCTTTTCGGCGATCTCCAGAATATCCCGCTTGATGATCCGCCCNCCNGGGCCACTTCCACCGATCGTGGCCAGATCGATCCCATGTTCCTCNGCAAGACGCCGAGCCACGGGACTCACCTTCGGACGCCGCCCACCAGCCGCAGGAGCCGGCTTGGGAGTGGACGCCGCTGGCGCGGCAGGCGCGGCGGGTGCGGCAGGCACGGCAGGTGCGGCAGGCGCGGCGGGCTCTGGGACGACGGCCGGCGCCGCACCGGCGGCCGGTTCGNAGTTCAAGNTTCCCGGGTCCTCGCCTTCTTCGGCNATGAGTGCGATCGCGGTGCCGACCGGAACCTGGGACCCTTCGTCCACCAGAATTCGGGCGACCACGCCGTCGTCGTAGACCTGCATTTCCATCGTCGCCTTGTCGGTTTCGACGTCCGCGACCACGGCACCGGAGGCGACTTCATCGCCTTCCTTCACGTTCCACTTGATGATGGTGCCCTGTTCCATGGTGTCGGAGAGGCGGGGCATCGTCAGGGTGATGGACATGGTGGGGTCCTGCAGGTGCGCCCGAACGGGCTGCACGGGGTTTGAAACGAGCGGGGATCGGAACGAGAGAGGACGACCGAANACGAATCAGGCGACGTAGAGCGCACTACGAACGGCCTCGGCGATGCGGCGGGCGTTGGGCAGGAACTCCTGCTCGAGGTTCGCCGCGTAGGGAGNCGGAACATCGGCGCTGTGCACCCGCATGACATGATTGTCGAGGTCGTCGAAACATGCGGCGTGAACCTGGGCGGCCACTTCGGCCCCGGGAGAACCGAAACTCCAGGACTGATCGACCACCACGCAGGAGTTGGTCTTCTTCACGCTCGCGACGATCGTGTCGATGTCCAACGGTCGGATCGTCCGACCATCGATGACCTCGCAGGAGATGCCCTCCTTGGCGAGTTCCTCGGCCGCGTCAAGGCAGAAGTGGACCGGCCGACCGAAACTGATGATCGTGACGTCGGTGCCCGGCCGTCGGACCACGGCCTTGCCGAACGGCACGTAGTGATCGCCTTCCGGAACGTGGCCCTTCATGGCCAGAAGCCGTTCGCTCTCCAGAAAGAAAACCGGGTCATCATCCTTGATCGCGCTGGCCAGGAGCCCCTTGGCGTCGTCAGGAAACGCCGGGATGGCCATCTTGAGACCCGGAACGTTCGAGAACATTCCTTCCACGCACCAGGAGTGGGTCGAACCGAGTTGGCCACCCGCCCCGTCATTGCCACGGAAGACGATCGGACATCCGAACTGCCCACCGGACATGAAGAGCATCTTGGGCGCGTTGTTCAGAATGGGGTCGGCAGCCACGAGACTGAAGGACCAGCTCATGAACTCGACGATCGGGCGGAGCCCCTGCATCGCGGCGCCGATCGCCAGACCGGCGAAACCGCTCTCGGAGATCGGCGTGTCGATGATCCGACGCGGGCCGAACTCCTCGAGCATGCCGCGGCTGATCTTGTAGGCACCGTCGTATTGAGCGACCTCTTCGCCGAGCAGAAAGACTCGGGGGTCTCGACGCATCTCCTGGCTCATGGCCTCGCGGAGGGCGTCACGGAATTCGAGAATACGCTCGCTCATCGGTTCCCTTCCGAATCGGTGACGATCTGAGGCATGCTGGTGCCGAGGTAGGGTCCGAACTTCTCGACGTAGACGTCGGTGAAGAGTTCGGAGAGCTCGGGTTCGGGCGACGCTTCCGCCCATTGGATCGATTCACGAACCTGGGTCTTGATGTCCCGGTTCCTCGACTTGAACTCCTCGAGGTCGAGGAGTCCGGCCTGGATCATCGGATCCCGAAGCAGGGTGATCGGATCATCCGACTCCCAGTGCTCCTCCTCCTCCCGCGTTCGGTACTTCCGCGGATCGGACATCGAGTGTCCCTTGAATCGATAGGTTCGAATGTCGACCATGGCCGGGCGACTCTCGGCCCGGCAGGTGTCGGCGATGGCCTTCATACCTTCGTAGACGTCGATGACGTCCATGCCCTCGAGTTCGTATCCCTTGATTCCACAGCCTTCGCCCTTGGCGATGATGCGATGGGACATCGTGGTTCCACGCTCGATCGACGTCCCCATGGAGTAACCGTTGTTCTCCACCACGAAGATGACCGGAATGTCGAAGAGCCCGGCGAGATTCATCGCCTCGTAGAAGCCGCCCTGGTTCAGGGCACCATCGCCGAGGAAGCAGAGGGTGACGTGGCGATTCTTCCCGCCATCGATGACCTCGTCGATGTACTTGTTGGCGAAGGCGAGCCCCGTTCCCAGTGGCGTCTGGGCGCCGACGATGCCGTGCCCGCCGAAGAGGTTGTTGGGCTTGTCGAACATGTGCATCGACCCGCCCTTCCCCTTGGCACACCCACCGATGCGGCCGAACATTTCAGCCATGCAATACTTGGGGTCCATGCCACGAGCCAGTGCATGGCCGTGATCGCGATAGGCGGTGACGATCGGATCCTCGTGCTCGACGGCGCCCGTGCACCCCACGGCCACGGCTTCCTGCCCGATGTAGATGTGACAGAAGCCCCCGATCTTCTTGTCCTGATAGGCCTGCATGGTGCGGACCTCGAACTCCCGAATGAGCAACATCTGGCGCAGCCATTCGTGAAGTTGCTCAGGGGTGGCGGCAGTACGATCGGCCAGAGGCCGACGGCCACCCGAGGCAGCACGTGCGGTATCGGTCACAGCAGACATCCATTTCTCCGGGAGGAGGGGATTCGGTCATCAGGGCCCAAGGCCGAGGATCGTCAATTATGGCGGTCCCACGCCCATTGGGCAACCACCTTGAGAGTGGAACACCCTTCACGAATCCCGGACTTCCCGTTCGCACTCATTTCCTGAAATCCGACCCACCTCACGACCCCGGGAGGGCGTGTTCAGCCGGCGGCGACCCTTGGCTTGCCGGCGGAAGGGAGGAGCCTCGCCTTGAGAATCAGGATGGCGGTTTCCAACTGAGCGTCGATTCCGTCCTCCAGCAGGCCTTCAGGCCGGGGCCGCTCACCCGGATCACGATCCTCATCCCAGTCGGCGATCAGATCGCTCTTGCGACGAAGTTCGTAGGCCTCCTGGGTCTGATCCGGGGTCATTTCGACCGTCACGCCGGGATTGACACCCCAGTCCGTCGAACCCGGCATCTTGTGAACCAGTCTCCCCCGCTCCTCTCCGGGCGCGGGCGGCAGGGCGTAGTACTGATTGGTGATCTTGAAGGCCGCGGGCCCGCCCTGGGGATCGGAGACATCGTGCACGGTCTGCACGCTTCCCTTGCCGAAGGAACGTTCGCCGACCACCACCGCCGCCCCGTGGGCCTGGAGACAACCAGAGACGATCTCACTGGCACTGGCGGAGCCGGGGTTCACCAGCACCACGAGAGGCTTTCCTTCGAGGAAGGCGAGTTGCCGCTGGGCTGGACGCGCCCACACCGTCTGTCCGTCGCGGTCTTCACACGACACGATCCTTCCCTCGGACACGAAGAGATTCGAGAAGCGGATGGCGCTCTCGAGCAGGCCCCCGGGATTGAAGCGCAGGTCGAGCACCAGTCCCTCGATCGACCGATCCGCCTGCATCTGCCCGAGCGCATCGAGGAAGTCGTCGAAACTGTCGTCATTGAACGAAGTCAGCCGGACGTAACCGATGCCTTCTTCACGATCGACCCACCAATCCCATTCCGGCGTTCCCTCTTCGTCGAGCGACTTCTTGTACCAGCCGTTCACGGAGCGGATCTTGATTCGATCACGGACGATCGGCACGTCCACGGTCTCCTCTTCCCCCTCACGCGCAATGGAGAGAACGACTTCCTCGCCACGAGGACCAGTGATCTCATCCACGGCGCGGGTGAGACTCCAGCCCGTGGTCGGCACACCATCGACCTCGACGATGCGATCCTGCTCCTCGATCCCGGCTCGGGACGCGGGCGAACCTTCCAGCGGGTTCTGGACCATCAACTCCCGCTTGTCGTCGTGGCGAATGAGGATGCCGACGCCGACGAAGTCGCCCTGGACCTGCTGCTGGAATCGTCGCAGTTGCTCCGGCCAGATCATCTGGGTGTACTGATCCTCGTAGATGTCTTCGAGGCGATAGGTGGCGCCTTCGCCGAATTCACGGAGGACCACGGCCTCGGGAACGTCGATCGTCCGGGGGTTGGCCCGCATGAGCTCCGGGAGAATCCGGTGGTAGTCCCGACGAGTCACCTCGTCTTCGGGAATCTCCGCCAACCGCGCCCGCTCCCGCCGCACGATCTCGAGCCAGGCATCGGCCTTCTCGCGGTCCGCGAGGCCGGGGAAGTTCTCGACCAGTTGATCCGTGGAGGCGAAGATCTCGATCGCCTCAAGTCCGCCGTCGAGCAGGGGTTTCCAGCCGCAGTCTGAGATGTGCTGGGTTGCACCGATCCGCAACGCGGACCGGAGCATTCGCTCCGTGATGCCGTTGAGCGGAACCTTCCAGTCCTCCGCGAAGGCTTCGTTGAATTCAGGGAATTCCTCGTCCGGCTCGAGCCTCGACATCTGCCGGCCTCGGAGATCGTGGAGCGAACGAGGCGCGTATCGGGCGAGAAGACCGATTCTGCGGTTCACTTCATCGAGTCGACGGTCGTATGACTGATGCAGTTCCTTGAAGTCGGTGTCCTCGTGCAGCGTGCGCAGTCGGAAGAGAATCTCCTGGACGAAGAGCCAGTCCCCGAGAGTTCGTGCCTCGGCTTCTCGGTCTTCGGCGGTCTGGATCAGGGTCACGATCTCCGGTTCCGCAAGGACTGCCTCCCAGTCATCGGAGAGGGTCTGCAGTTCGACCGCACCGGTGAGGGCCTCGGTCAGGTTTCCAGACTCCAGGGCTTCGGCGATCTTCTTCGACGCCTCCCTGCGACCCTCGGCCCGGTCCTCATTGGTCTCGGCGGCGTGGCCGTCGCGAGCCTTCATCGCGGCACGAAGCGCCTCGGCACGATCGGGATCCGCTTCCCCCGGAATCGCATCGAGGTATTCCATCATCTCGCCGGTGCGACCCTCCAACGCCGCCTCCCAGACTCCCGATCGCCAGGCATCGAGTCCCTCAGGCACGATCACGCTCGGGGGATCGACCTTTTCTTCGAACGACCCGGCGCCCGCGAAGGCGGTCACCAGGACCGTGGCCGCGACGGAAAACGAAAGGCGAAAAGAACGGGCGAGGCTCGGACTCGACATGGTCGGAGGATCCCAGAGGTTGGAGTCCCGGAAACGAGTTCCGGAGGGTGAAGACCCGGATCTGAATGGACCCGACCGTTTTCAATCGGCCGGACGGAGCTTCCGATCCAATCAGGACCGGAGGACTGACTTCTCATACCGTATCGGGGCCGGAAAGTTCGGAGAGGCTTGAAATCCCGGTTTCTTATCAGACGGCCGCGTCTTTTCCACTCGCCCCGATTCACCGGACCTCCGAAAGGAAGGTGTCTCCGAAATGAGCCCCGATTCCGCCAGCTCCCCGAGCCTCGGCCCCCGATGCGGTGGGTGCCAGTACGACCTCAGAGGTTCCGGAAGATCCGAACACTGTCCGGAATGCGGTTGTTCTCTGGCCTCCAACACCATCTGGCCGGATGACCCGTCACGACTTGAGCCGGAGGCGGCCTTCACCCGCAGCGGGCTGAAGTCGTTGGCATTCTGCGCCTGGTTTTCCGCGGCGCCGATGTCGGGACTGATGCTGGTTCCGGCCTGTGCCCAGGTGGTGATGTTGTTGGTGGCGATGGGCACACTCGCACGGGTCGCAGGGTGGATGAAATTCCGTCGAAGTCCGCTTCGACGGTTCGACGACATCGGATTCGAGCGGTCCATGCGCCTACCCACCATCGTCGAACCGCTCATGGCCTGGTCCACGATCGTGATCCTCACGCTGGTGATGACCGGCAACCTGTCGACCCTCGCCCTTCCGCCCGCATTGGCCGCCTGGTCGCTCGCCGGTGTCGCAGGACTCCTGAGTCCCACGATCACCGGAATCCGCCTGGCCCGACGGCTTGATGATCCGTTGATGCGATTCACAGGCGTGGCGGCGATCTCCGCGACGTTACTCGCCGGCGTCGTGTCCTTCGCCGTGCTGGTCCTGATGTTCACGAGCATCGCGAATCCGAATGCTTCGACCCCGACCATTCAGGTCACGGTGATCGTGTTGGCGGTCATCTCTCTGATCGCCAGCGCCATCGCCGCCCACCTGACAAGGGTCCTGATCACCGGGATCCAGTTGGTGTTCCTCGACGACCACGTCGAACATGGACGCCGCGGGCCGACCACCACCCGCATCGGCGGGGCTTGGATTCACTTTCAGGGGGGACGAGTCGTGAAGCCGACTCGGCTCCGCCCGGTGAATACCGAATCGATTCCGCTGGAACCGGAATCGCCATCCGAACCCGGATCGACCGGGGACGCCTGAACGAAGGGTGATCAGCGAGGTCGGGGGCCGAAGGCCGATTCGGCGAGATCGATGGCTCGCCCCAACCCCGCAGCCTTGTTCACCGTCTCCTGCCACTCCGCCGCGGGATCCGAATCAAGCACCACGCCCGCGCCGGCCTGCAGATGAATCGTCCACGGGGCCGATCCGCATCCCGTCGGCACCACCATGGTCCGCAGGGCGATCGCGATGTCGAGATCACCCTCAAGATCGATCGCTCCGATTCCTCCGGCATACGGGCCGCGTCGGACCGGCTCGAGTTCGTCGATGATCTGCATCGCCCGGATCTTCGGCGCCCCGCTCACCGTGCCTACCGGCAGGGTCGCCCGTAGCGCATCCAGATCGTCGACGCCGTCTCGCAATCGCCCGGTGACCACGGATCCGATGTGCATGACGTGGCTGTACCGCTCCACCTGCATCACCTGCTCCAGCGCAATCGATCCGGGATCACAGATCCGGCCGAGGTCGTTCCGCCCGAGATCGACCAGCATGACGTGTTCGGCTCGCTCTTTCTCGTCCGCCAGAAGTTCGGCCTCAAGCGCCCGATCTTCAGCGTCGTCCCGCCCCCGCTTCCGGGTACCCGCGAGGGGGCGATTCACCACTTCGCGTCCTCGAACCCGACAGAGAATCTCTGGGCTGGCCGCGACCAGCATGCAGCCCCGGGCCTGAAGATAAATCTGATAGGGCGAAGGGTTCACGATCCGAAGCGCTCGGTACAGGTCGAACGGATCGGCCGCCGTCGTTCGTTCGAATCGTTGACTGAGAACCACTTGGAAGGCATCGCCCGCCGCGATGTACTCCTGGGTCGTCCGGACGGCAGCCTCGAACTCCGCCCGGGACATGGTCGAGACCTCGGGTGCCGCCGGTGGGCGTTCCAGATCGAGATCGATCGCCCCGGGGGCCAGATGCACCGCATCGTCGGTGACCGTGCCGATGAGTTCATCCGCGGCTCGCGCGGCAGCTTCGGCGGCCGCCTGCTCATTCGGATGATCCGCGATCAACTCGGTCGCGACCACATGAACGGTCTTGGCGACGTGGTCGAAGACCAGTACTCGGCCGTAGAGCCCCAGGTGCATGTCGGGCAGGTCACGGTCGTCCCGCGGAGCTTCGTCGAACGGCAGCTTCGCGGGTTCCGCCCACCGAGCCGTGTCGTAGCCGGCAAACCCGACGAACCCGGCCCGGAACGCGGATGGAGGGCGACCGTCGCCGATCATGCGGACCGGAGCCGCTCGAGCTCGGAGCTCCCGCACCAGTTCGAACGGATCCCGGCCATCATGACGATGCTCGGCCGGTGCCCCGCCATCCGCCGGGTGCTCCAGGGTCAGAAGCGAGGCACCACGCCCGATCAACTCCAGCCGCGGTCGGACCCCGACCAGCGAATGACGGCCGACCCCTCCCCCCTGCTCCACGGATTCGAAGAGGAAACTCGGAGCGGTTCGATCATCCGGTGCCACCAGCCGGCGGTAGGCCAGAACGGGCGTGAGCTGATCGGCGAAGATCCGCCGAATGACCTGAACCGAACGGGGTGACTCTTCATTCGGCGGTTGACTGGACTCTGGCACGGGGGGACTCCGAACACCGGGTTGGGCCGAGACGTGGCCCGAGTCTAATCGACCCCGGCAACGGAACCGGCGTCCGAAGTCGACACCCGACTACACTCGGGGCGTGAAAGCTCCATCTGCCAATCCCGACGCGCCCTCCCAGCCTCAGCATGCCGACCCCGTGGTGACGGTGCGCCTGGAAGGGATCAAGAAGCACTACTTCAAACCCGACGGGTCGATTCTGGTCGAGGCCCTTCGGGGAATCGACCTCTCGATTCCCACGGGCCAGTACTGCGCCATCATGGGTTCGAGCGGAAGCGGGAAGAGCACGCTGATGAACATCCTTGGCTGCCTCGACCGACCGACCGAAGGGCACTATTTTCTGGACGACCTCGACGTCTCGACCCTCGAAGACAAGGCCTTGAGTCGGGCTCGGGGACGTCGAATCGGCTTCGTCTTTCAGGCATTCAATCTGATCAGCGAACTCACGATCGTCGAGAACGTCGAAGTGCCGCTCTTCTACCAGGGTTTCTCGCGAACCCAACGACTCGAACTCGCCAAGTCGAAGTTGGAGCTGGTCGGACTCTCCGATCGGCTCGGCCACCGCCCGAGCGAACTCTCCGGCGGACAACAGCAGCGCGTGGCCATCGCACGATCGCTGGTGACCAACCCCGCCATCCTCATGGCTGACGAACCCACCGGAAATCTGGACAGCCGCACCGGCGAATCGATCCTCTCGCTTTTCGATGATCTTCACCAGGCCGGCCTGACCGTGATCATGGTCACCCACGATGACGCGGTCGCCGAACGATGCCAACGAATCGTTCGCTTGACCGACGGCGAGATTTCGAGCGACATCGCGGGCGGCATCGCCTCCTGAAGCCGGGCCGAGGCCCTCGGAAACGAACCATGCGGATCCTTGGCGTCGACCCCGGCCTGCGAATCACCGGCTACGGCGTGGTCGAAGTCTCCGCCGCCGGAGAGCCGAAGATCATCGAAGGCGGCGTTCTTCGAATACCGACCGACCTTCCGCTGCCCGCCCGACTTCGAAGACTGCACGAGGACATCTCGAGCGTCATCGCCGACCTGAGCCCGGAACTCGTGGCGGTGGAGACGGTGTTCACCCATCCTGACCGAGCATCAACCGGCGTCAGGATGGCCCACGGCCGTGGCGTGATCCTTCTGGCCGCCGCTCAGAAGGGAATCGAGGTGGTCGAGCATCCGCCAGCCCAGGTCAAGAAGTCGCTGACCGGCGACGGCGCCGCGGACAAGGCGAGGATGCAACTGGCGATCGCCAGTCGCTGCGGACTGGCCGCGCCGCCGGAACCCCCCGACGTCGCCGACGCCCTCGCGATTGCGCTCTGCGCGGCCAATCGACTGGATGATCCGACCATCGGCCTCACCGGCCAATGATTCAGTCGCTGGAATCCGGTCGTCGGAAGACCATCGTGACCGGGGTCCCGACCGAGGGTAGAACTCCGGGACGAATCTGCCAGACCGGCGCATCCACACCGATCTCCGGCGAACGAACCTCGACCGCGGCGATCATCTCGTCACCAAAGGTCGTCAGACCCACGAGAGTCCCTGCGTAGTCCGCAACGTAGAACTCGCCCGGACCGAGCGAAGGCGGATTCGGACGAAAACCCGATCCTGCGAAGACCCATCGAGGGGTGGCCTCCCCTCGTTCATCGTCGATCGCCTCTCCGAGCGGCAGCGTGACTCGTCGCCCGTCGGCTTCAAAGATCAAATCGACTTCGATCGGGTCACCGGTGGCCGCAAGCGGCGGCCCATCGACTCGGTAACGGGCCGGTGATCCGGGGGTGAATCCGGCAAGCAGGAGTCCGGAGTGAACCACAGACGGCAGCGTCACACTGGTCACGATCGCCTCGTGTTCCCGGGTGCCCTGTCGGCACGCCGCCACTTCGAGCCATCCTTCGGACAACGCGATCCAGCCGGGAATTTCGACTCGCCCTCCGTCGACCGAAACCACGACGCCACCTTCGAGGGTGATGCGTCGCGGTTCGGTCGCGGGCTCTGGAGCCATCTCGAAAATCGAACCGCCGGTCGTCCCGGATTCCGAGACGGAGGGATCGACCACTTGGCATCCCAACGCGGACACCAGCAAGATCGTCGGCAGGAAACAGGATGGAGAAACGGACATGTCCGAATCCTACGGTGGTTCACACCCAGAGCTGGAACGGATTTCGTGGGTCACCGGATCCCGCCCGAAAGCGTGCGAACTCCCGGCCGTAAAAAAAAGGCCCGGCTGAGGCAAGCCTCGAACCGAGCCCTTCCGGGGGTGAAGTTGAGTCGCCTTGCGACGACCAATGAATGCTAGCATGCGTCGGATCAGTCGCAAGCCTCCTTCTCCGCGAAACGTGTTTTTTTCGCCATCCGGCATGTTCGCTACTGACTCCGTGTCTGAAATACGGACCTTCTTGCCTTTCATCGCCCCCCTTCCGGGGACGACGTTCCCGAGTGTCTTCAATGAGCAGCGAAGCCCGCTTATCCCGCACGGTCCGCTTCTCCCTCACCCGCGACGGGGAGGCCGAGAAAGCCCTTTCAAGCCCGCGTGGCAACACCCATGCCGGTTGGCCTGGAATGAACACCACGGCCGGTGCCTCGTGGACCACCGTGGTGGAGGTACAGGGGAATCCCGATCCTCGTACTGGTTATCTGGTGGGAATCGATCGAATTGATGCGGCGGTTCGGGAAATCGCCCTGCCCCGTCTCCTTCCCCGGCACGCCCTGGGGGAGCTGACGGCTCCAGACGCCTTGCGGATGCTTCACGCGGCCGTCGCCGAAGAACTCACCCCCCCGCCCTTCGCCACCATGCTCTCGACCGAGCCGATGACCTGGTGGCGGATAGAATCCGCATCCATGTCCACCATGCGTCTCCGTCGCCGGTACGAATTCTCCGCCTCGCATCGCCTCCATCTTCCGGAGCTCGACGATGCCGCCAATGCCGCCTTGTTCGGCAAGTGCAGCAATCCGCACGGACACGGACACAACTACGAGGTGGAAGTCGAGGTGGCGTGCGGCTCGGATCATGATGCGATCTCCGTCGACGCCCTCGATGCGGTCGTGAATCGTCATCTCATCGATCGCTTCGATCACAAGCACCTCAATCTCGACCTCGATGATTTCCGAGACCAAGTGGCGAGCGTCGAGAACATCGCGGCCCGATGCGTCGATCTTCTTCGCGAACCCATTCAAAGCCTTCGAAACGAACCTCGTCTCCACGCGGTCACGGTCTGGGAAACTCCCAGAACCGCCTGCACCGTCAATGCCTGAACTCCGACTCCGGATCCTGGGAGAGCCTCAGATGCCCCGATTCATCTTCCGGTGCGACCTGCACCGATTCATCATTCCCACCCTCGCCCTCTGTTTCCTGATCGGAGCAGCGGACGTGCACGCCGAAGACTGGTCATCGCTCCGAACGGAGTACGACCAACTCAAGCGGTACATGGCCGCCAAGCGCACCATCGGATCCAGCGAGAAGGCTTCACTGACCGAGCTCCAGTCGAAGCTCGATGCCTTCCGCAAGAACAACCCGAACGATGCCCGCCCGGTCGCCATGGATCTGCAACTCGCGATCTGGCTCGGTGATGACCAGCGGATCGACGAGGACTACGAACGGCTCGCATCCCTTTCCGACCGGGATCGCGTCCAGGTCGCCTGGGCGAGACATCGTCTCGGACAGAATCGATACCAGAGCATTCCGATGATTCTCCAGGCCAATCCGATCGATCTGGCCGCGGAACCCGAAGGCGGAATTCTTCTTGCCCGGGCCCACATGTCTCGAAACCAGTTCTACGAAGCGATCGAGGCGATCGATGCCATCCCGGAAGAAGGTCTCGCCAAGCCCGGGATCCGAGGCCAGGCCAACCGCATTCGCGGCGAAGCCACTCGTTGGTCCGCCCTCTGGCAGGACGAAGTGACCCGGCGGGAGGCGGAGGACGCCGCCGGAACCGCACCCATCATCCAGCTGATCACCAGCAAGGGTCCCGTCACGATCATGCTCTACGAGAACGAGGCCCCCAACACCGTGGCCAACTTCATCGAACTCTCGGAACAGGATTTCTACGACGGCACTCGCTTCCATCGGGTCGAGCCCAACTTCGTCGCGCAGGGGGGCGACCCCAACTCCCGCCCCGGCTCCGGCAGTACCGCCGGAAGCGGCGGTCGAGGAAGCTGGATTCCCGACGAGTCCAGCCGAGTGGACAAGCGATTCCACTTCGCCGGAAGCGTTGCGATGGCCAAGAGCCCCGATCCATCCAAGCCCGGGAAGACCACCCCGAACAGCGGTAGTTCCCAGTTCTACATCGTGCTCGAGCCGGCGGAGAATCTCAACACCGAATACACCGTGTTCGGCCGGGTGATCGACGGGATCGAGGTGGCCGAAGCCATTCGCCGTGATGACGACCTGCTGGAAGTGGCGACCATCTCCCGCCCCGAGCGTGCCTACGTCGCGGAGACGCTTCCGACTCCGGGCCCGATCCCCGCCCCCGCCGCCGGGCCCCTTCCGGAGAGTCCGGCCCCCGAAACGCCGGCCGTACCGGAAGCGCCGGCAGCCCCGAAGACGGTCACCGATCCTCCAACCGGCGAATGACCGCCGGTTCGACCTCAGGGTCCGAATGAAAAACGGTCCTTCCCGTCGTTCGATTCAAATCGATCGGCGAGGAGGACCGTTTTCATGATTCCATCCGTCATCGACGGTGAAGCCATCGGATCAGGCATCAGCTGAGATCGAGCTCACCCAGAAGCTGAAAGCCTCTTCGCAAGAGAATCTGGCCGGCAAAGGTGTGATCGTCGACCGCGATCGCGACCGCCGGCTCACACTCTCCCGACCGAGTGATCGGATAAGTGAAGGCGATGTTCACTTCCGCCGCGAGCAAGGAGCGACAGGCTTCCTTGAGCGTCGATTCGTCGGGGACCTCGAAGACCAGGATGTCGGTTTCCGAGAAGGTGAACCCTCGTTGCCGCAGCGCGAATCTCGCGCCGTCCGCGTTGCCGCACACCACTCTCACCACCGCGTGGTCACTGGAATCGAGCACGCAGATCGCTCGAACGTGGACATCCGCGGCGGTTTCCATGACTTCGAGAAGCTCAAGCAACTTTCCGACGCGGTTGTCGAGAAAAACGCTGAACTGACGGACGATCGGCGGGGCGTAGCCCCGCTCTGTCTCGGGCATGCTCGACACGCCGGCTCCGATCGATGGAGGTTGAAACTGCAGGGCGGGTTGGTCAACCGACGAACGCCGGTTCGGAACCGCGATCGAGTATACCCGCCGGCCCGCCGCCGCCCCATGGAATCAGACCGAGGTTCGACCGCCACGAAGAAAGGCGATCTCACCGATCTCCGGGAGCAGACCAGCATCGGACGCCTCGGTCAGCAGTCGCCGAATGGCGTCCCGTCCCGCATCGCCGGCATCGATCGTCAGCCGATTGACGTAGAGCTCGACGAAACGATCCGCCACGTCCTCGGGAATGCCGCGTCCGAACCGCATCGCGTACTCGATCGAGGTCTGACGATGATCCAACGCGTGTCGAACGCTCGCCTCCAGCAGCCCCGCGATTTCGGCCAGCGTGCCCGGGCCGTGGAGCTGTTCCAGATCCGATCGAACCAGGTTCAGTCCCAACGGAAGCGGCCCGCCGGCGTGAGAGGCCCACCAGGCCCCCAGGTCCTCCACCAGATGGAGTCCGTCGTCGGCATAGGTGAGTTGCCCTTCGTGGATCACCACCCCCGCATCGACGTCGCCTCGCGACACAGCGTCCGGGACCTCCTCGAACGGAACCTCCACCGGGGTCCAATCGTGCCCCTGAAGACGGAGCGACATGGTCAGCGCGGCGGTGGTTCGCCGTCCGGGGACGGCGATCCTGGCGTTCGCGGCCGCCAGTTCTTCGATCGTGGTGGGCATGGTGGCCACCAGTTTGGGGCCGTAGCCCTCGCCCATCGAACTTCCACACGCGGTGATCGAATAGACGTCGGCGACCCGAGGAAACTGGCCGCAACTCAGTGCCGTGATCTCCAGCAGGTCCTTGCCCGCTTCCGCACGCTGGTTGGCGGCCTCGATGTCGATTTCAACCTGCTCAAAGTGGAACCGGTCCGAGGGGACCTCCGGGGGCTCGCCGTCGATGCCGAAGAGCGGCCACCACATGAAGGCGTCGTCGGGGTCGGGGCTGTGCCCGAGCCGGAGCACGATGGGTTGCTTCTCGGTCATGGCCGGATGCTAGCACCTGTGGCCGGAGGGGCGGTTTGATTCGGTAGCTGCGAATCGAACACCGCTGGTTCCGGAACCATTCGAAACACCGGTCCGGCGGGGTTTCCAAGGCGGCGCACCCATCGATTGATGAATTGGCGGATTTCGGATGAGAACCCCACCCACCCAAGAACACCGCCCAAGAACACCGCCCGGTCGGGAGGACCGGGCGGTGATTCGTTCATGTTCGGGTGTGGCGGACGAATCCGTTGGAATCAGGGGCAGGGACCCCAGAGCGCGAGGAACACACCGACGTCGGCACCACTGACCACGCCGTCATCATTCAGATCCTCAGGGCATCCGGCACAAGGGCCCCAGGCAGCGAGGATCGCACCGAAATCGGCACCATTGACCACGCCGTCATCGTTGAAGTCGCCGGGGCAGTCGTTCGGCTGCTCCACCAACTGGCCGACCATGGTTGCCTGCGAGAGATCGACGTTGGCGGTGATGACCACCGGCCCGACGCCTGGGGGAAGATCCTTGGGCGGAATCTCGAAGACGATCGGCTCGAGCTCGATGTCGGAGACGAGCAGGAAACCCAAGGCTTCGGTGACCGCGGTCGAGAACGGATAGATCTCGGGAACGATGTTCGAGCCGACGATGTCAGCCAGACCACTCACTTCGTAGTCAAAGCTTGAGACGAACGCGGCCTTCGGGAAATTTGCGACCCCATTGGTCACGGCACCGGAGACGCCGCCGGCGTCGAGTCCGATCATGAAGTTGGAAACCGTCACGTTCAGGGGCTGACAGCCGATGATCGGAAGGCAGAAGAATTCGAAGCCGAAACTCGCGGATCCGAGATCGAACTGCAGGGTCGGCAGATCAAGACTCAGGAACGGCGGAATGTTCGAGTCCACGATGGCTGAACCGACGCCGGTGAACGACTGGGTGACCGAGCCGCTGTCGGTATCAGTCCCGAACGTGGTCGAAATCTCCACGACGAGTTCGACCGTGGCAACGCTTCCCTTGGACACCGTGAGGTCGGCCGTGGAATCGGCAACGACCGGCGAAGCGAGGCCAAAGGCGCCGACAATCAGCATGGGAGAGACAAACTGACGCATGAAGAAGATCTCCGAGTCTGTTCTTTTGTTTGCAATGATCAGCCATGGTTGGGAAAACCATGACTCTTCCGCCTCCGAGCGGATTTCCTGTCTCATCTCCGGTTGGAGACCGCTTCAAGGTACCAGCGTCTGGTCGAATATCGAAAAGAACGTGGCCAGATCGCGTTTTTTACATTCTGCCGTTGCCCGTTTCCGCCAGATGTCCGAGCCCTCTACCAAGAGGCTCCCCCCTCTTGAAGGAACGGATTCCCGACTCTTTCCGCCCCGATAGTGGTTTCCGGGCCGTGCCCGGGCAGGACTCGAATGTCGTCCTGCAATNCCAAAATCCGNCCCAGGGAGGCTCTCATCGCCTCGGAATCCGAGGTTGGNAANTCAATCCGCCCGATCGAGCCGGCAAANAGCGTGTCCCCTGCCAACAGCGTCCGACTGGGGGTGTGCAGGAANCCGACCGANCCNGGGCTGTGTCCCGGCAGATGAAGAATCGACCAACCCGGCCCCAGCGGGCATGGATCCCCACCCTGAAACGTCGCATCGGGCGGAGTGGCGGTGGCTGGCACCCCCAGAAAGGCCGATAGATTCANCATCGGCTCCTGGTTCCAGGCCGCTTCCAACGCGTGACATCGGATCGGCATGGGCCCGAATCGAGCGAGGGCTCGATCGATCCCGGCGATGTGATCGTGGTGGCAGTGAGTAAGCAGGATTCCAACGAGGGTTCGCCCTGACGTCTCCACCGCATCAAGCAGCGGTTCTGGGCGATCTCCGCAATCCACGAGCCAGCAGGCGTCCGTTCGTTCTTCGTCCGCCACCACGAAGGCATTCGTTTGATAGTCGCCGAGCGGAATGACGGCAAGAACCGGATCCGCATGAGGTGTTGAATGGGAATCGGTCATGGCCCGTAGAGTACGGTCCGAAGTTCCCGGGCGTGATCCCGGAGAGCCAGCCCGACCCACTTCGGAAACGGATTTCGAGAAGATGCCGATGCTCACGACGCGAATCGATCCCCTCAACACCAGCCCCGTGGACATGGAAGGCGTGAAGGACGTGTCGATGCGGGTCCTGCTCGGTCGCGAGCACGACATGCCTCATTTCTCGATGCGGCACTTCGTGGTTGACGCCGCCGGGCACACTCCCCACCACAGCCACGACTACGAACACCAGGTCATCGTTCTCGCCGGCCAGGGCGAGGCCGAGCAGGCGGGTGAGATCCAGACGATCAGACAAGGCGACGTGCTCTTCGTCGAAGCCGGCAAGGAACACCAGTTCCGAAACACCGGCGAAACACCGATGGAATTCATCTGCCTCGTACCTCGCGATCGTGACGGTGGTGGCGAGGTGCCCGGCTCATGATCAGGTTTCCAGGACCATTACTCGGCCTGCTCGTGGCCGGAGGGCTCGCGATCGCGGCGATCGTTTCGCCGGATGCCCCCTACGCGGCGCCCATGCTCACCGGGGCGGTGGCCGGCGGAATCGTCTCGCTCGCCCTGTTCGGCGTCGTGTTCGGCCGGTCGAACCCGGCTTCGAAAACCCCGGCCATCGCGAACCCCGCCGAACTCTCCGAGCGACTCTCCCGGATCGACGAGCACGTCATGCTGTCCGACGGGGCCAAGAAACTCCTCTACCGCGACCGGGAACTCGACCTCGTCCGAATGATGATGGAACAAGACATCGCCTCGGGCGACCACGATGCGGCACTGCGGCTGGTCGACGAACTCGGAACGCAGTTCGGGCGTCTCGAGGAAGCCGAACGAAATCGAACCCGGATCGATTCCCTCCGCCAGGCGGAGGTGGAGCGACGAATCGCCGAAGGCCTGCAGACGATTCGCCGACTGCTCGGCCGAAGCGACTGGGCCGGGGCGACTCAGGCGGCGGATCGACTGCACCGGCTGCTTCCGGACGCCCCCGGCCTCGACGGGCTGGCGAACCAGATCGCTTCCGCACGGACCCGTCACTCGATCGAGATCGAGACCCAGATGCGGGAGGCCCATGCAGAAGGTCACACCGACGAAGCCATGCGACTGCTCCGGGAACTCGATCGACACCTGATCAGTGGTGAATCCTCCCGGGTCGTCGACATCGCCCAGGCGATCATCGTGTCTCATCGGGATCTGATCGGCCATCGATTCCGTGATGCGGTTTCGGAAAAACGATGGCCGGCAAGCCTGGAACTGGGCGAGTCGATCACTCGCGACTACCCCAACACCCGCATGGCCGAAGAAGTCACGGAGCTCCTGCCCACGCTGCGGCAACGAGCGACGGGCAGCCCCCCGAAGGCCCCGCCCCGGGAAGGTGTCCCCGGACCGCCCACCGACGACACCTGACCATCGCTCCCTCAGATCAGCCTCGTCGCACCGTATACTTGCACGATCGCCATGCCCTTCCGTTCGAGAACAGTTCCCGCACTTCGCTCCCTGCTCCTCGCCGGTCTCTCACCGGCGTTGCTGCTGACGGCTTCGATCACCGGCGGATGCGACACCGTCAGCGGGGACGTCAGCGATTTCTTCGACGGACTCAGCCCACCCACTCCGCTTGAAGCCGCCGTCTGGGCCGCGGACTTCAACAGCCCCGGTAAACAGCGGCGTGGTGTGGTACTGCTTTCCAACGCCAGCTTCGGCGGCGAAGAGGCATACCTCGAACTGTATCGAACGCTCGCCGATGAAAGTCCCGATCCNCTGGTCCAGGCCGCGGCGATCCGTGCTCTCGGCCGCTGGGGTGACGGCGAAGACGCGAAATTGATCGTGGGGCAGCTGGAGAGCGAATACGAGCAGGTTCGACTTGAATCCGCGATCGCGTTGCAACGGCTTCACGAACCAAGAATCGAGGATGGGATCTGGCGGCGACTCGTCGTGGCCGAGGAACCGGAAGCGATCCGAATCGAACTCGCCATCGCCCTCGGTCAATACCCATCGGATTCCGCGTTCCAGGCGTTGTGCCTCGCCTTGGATGATCGCTCTCTGGCGATCAATCTCGCCGCCGCGGACAGCCTTCGAGCCATGACCGGGCGGGACTTTGGAATCGATGCTCCGAACTGGCTCTCCTGGTACGACGCCCAACGAGCCTCCGACGAAGATCCGTTCGCGAACGGTGATACGTTCCTGTATCCCACCTTCCAACGGAAAATCGGATTCTTCGAGTCGCTCGCCTTCTGGAATCCGACGAAGTTCGAACAGCCCGCAGTACCTCGCGGCCTGATCCCCGCCACCCGTTCGACCTACGACGATGCGGAGCCGGCTGATCGCGAGTTCCAGAATCTTGGCGAGGGACCGTGACGAAACGTCCCGCTGATCCTTCNAGAGAATCCGATGAACCGACNGGGGCCCCACTGGATGCTGGCGTTTCGCCGGACGATCCCACGGCGCCCCTGCTCGGCCTCCAAGCCGAGGAAGGCCAGGCGGTGGAAGAAGGCGTGATTCGATCGGGGCGGCTCGCCGGAAAGACCATGTGGGCCGCGATCGGAATTCTCGCGATTCCGGTGCTTCTCCAGCAGACNCTCACCGCCTTCGTCGGGCTGGTCGACAAGATGCTCTCCGGGAGCCTCCCGGATGCGATCGTGATTCCCGCGATGGACGGAGTCGGCATCGGCTCTTTCGTCGGCTGGTTCGTTTCCATCGCACTCGGTGGACTGGGACTCGGCGGGCAGGCGCTCATCGCTCGAGCGATGGGACGGGGCGACGAGGAAGAATCGCAGCGCAGTCTGGGCACGACCATGGCCCTCGGACTCGGATGGTCCACCCTGGTGGGCCTGGCCATGTGGATCCTGGTCGAACCACTCGCCCGAGCCACGGAACTCACCCCCGAGGCCGCGAAGTACGCGGTCGACTACGTCCGAGTCATGGCGATCGCAATGCCCTTTTCGGGCATCATGATGGTCGGATCGATGTGCCTGTTCGGCGCGGGCGAGACCATGAAGCCCAGTGTCATCGCGGCGATGGTCAACGTGGTCAACCTCATCGCTTCCTGGCTTCTCTCCGGCGTCGAGTTGAGGGTGATGGACACCGTGATCGAGAATCCCAGCGGAGTCGATCCTCTCAATTGGGGCGTGATGGGAATCGCGGGCGGCACCGCCTTCAGCTGGGCCTTCGGCGCCTTCGCCACCCTCTGGGTGCTCTTCCGAGGCGTCAAGGACCTTCGCCTGCGAATGGCCTCGCTGATCCCCGATCCCCGCATCGCCTGGCGGGTGATTCGAGTCGGCTTCCCGAGCTTCATCGAGGGAGTTTCGATGTGGGCGGTCAGCATCTTCGTCCTGACCTTCATCGGGGAGATCGCGGATCGAGCCACCGCCTCGGACCCCAACCAGTCCGCGGGCGGCCTGGTCGGAGCCCACATCATCACGGTGCAGTGGGAAGCGTTCAGCTTCCTCCCGGGCTTTGCCATGGGAACGGCCGCCGGGGCCCTCGCCGGGCAGTATCTGGGGGCTGGCAACCCCCGCATGGCTCGACGGGCCATGGGAGCCTGCACCATCGTCGGCGTGGTGATCATGAGCCTCATGGGCATCGCCTACATGACCCTCGGGCCGACGTTGACCCGGATCATCAGTGATAACCCCATCCACCTGGCCGAAACCCCGCCCCTCCTCTTCATCTGCGGCACGGTGCAGGCATTCTTCGCCCTGTCCATGGTGATCCGACAGGGCCTTCGGGGCGTCGGAGACACCCGCTGGACCCTGTTCATCACCACCGCCTCGAGCTACGGAATCCGGCTCCCGGCCTGCTGGTATCTGGGAGTTCACCTCGACCTGGGACTCCCGGGCATCTGGATGGGCCTGATGGGCGAAATCGTCATNCGAGGAGGATTCTTCCTCGCTCGATACCTCCACGGAGGTTGGGCAAAGGTCCGGGTTTGAGGGCTGAGAGACGTCTCAGACGGGTCTGCATGACGACAACCCCTCGTTCGCCGGTACCATCGATGACCGCATCCCCGCCTGGAGATCCGACCAGATGATCAACAAACCCACCCCCGCCACCCCGCAGAACCAGCCGGTCGTTCGATCCAGCGCGGATCCGCTCGATCTGGGGTTCCAGGATGCCGTGGTGGCCGGCGAGGCCCGACTGACGCCCGAACAGGCATTGGATCTCTGGCATCGCCTGCCTCTGGCGGATCTGGGGGCCCTTGCCGACCGACGCTGTCGCGTGATCCACGGCGATTCGATTCGAACCTACGTCATAGACCGCAACATCAACTACACGAACGTCTGCACCGCGAAGTGCACGTTCTGTGCGTTTCGGCGTGACCTCGGAGCCGAGGATGCCTACACCCTGGAAGTCGACCAGTTGCTGGACAAGGTGCGGGAGCTGGTCGCGATCGGGGGCACCCAGATCCTCATGCAGGGTGGCATGAACCCCGAGCTTCCGCTCGATTGGTACGTCGATCTCCTCCGCCGGATCAAGACCGAATTCCCTCAGGTGCACGTGCATGCGTTCAGCCCGCCTGAGTTCATCGAGTTCGTGAACTTCTTCAAGCCCGCCGGGGCGACGCTGAAGGACCAGATCCGGACCGTCATGGAGCCTCTGGTGGAAGCCGGCCTGGATTCCGTGCCCGGCGGAGGCGGTGAGATCTTCGCCGACGCCGTTCGACGCAAGATCGGTCTGGGCAAGTGCACCGCGGAGGCATGGCTCACCGTCATGCGGGTCGCCCACGAGCTCGGCTTGAACACCTCGGCCACCATGATGTTCGGACACATCGAGGGCATCGGCGACCGAGTGCACCACCTTGACCTGGTTCGACGCCGCCAGGACGCCGCGATCAATGATCTGGCGGCCGACGGTGGCGGCCGCTACCACGCCTTCATCTCCTGGCCCTTCCAACCGGACAACACCCCGCTCGGCCGCCTCAAGGGATGGGGCGAAGTCGAGGGCGACGACGCCGCCCAGCCGTTCCCGGGAGATGTGGTGAGCCGACTCGACGGCTCCGGGACCAAGGATCTTCACCCCCAGTTCGGACGACGCCTCCGACTCGCNGGNGCCAATTCCTACCTCCGCACACAGGCGCTCAGTCGCCTCTACCTCGACAACATCTGGTCGATCGGATCAAGCTGGGTCACGATGGGGCCCCACGTCGGACAGCTCGGTCTCCGCTACGGAGCCAACGACATGGGCTCGGTCATGATGGAGGAGAACGTGGTCTCGTCCGCGGGCACCACGCACTGTCTGAACGAACCGATGATCTGTCGACTGATCCGCGACGCGGGGTTCATCCCGGCCCAACGCGACAACGACTACCGGGCGCTCAAGCCACACTTCGGACCCTCGGCACCCGACCTCGACGTCGAAGACTGGTCGAAGTTCCGGGCGAAGAGTCTGCACCAGCAGACCGCCGAAGACGGCGAAGGCGCGGGCTGCGGCTCCCACTTCGGGACCACCGCCGGTGACGCCAGTGCGATCGTCGACCTCACGATCAAGGGTGACTGACCGAAGCCCGGGTCCCGGGCTTCGGCGAGAAACCCCATCGGGGTCAGCCTCCCGCGTTCGCCGGCCCGCCCTCGAGCGGGGCGGGGAGATCTTCGGACTCCTTCCGGGAAGTCTCGTCGGGCGTGCTCCCGTTCTTGCCCACGTCGATTGATCCGGAGTCTTCCGGACTCGACGCCTTCTCGATCGCGCTGAGGCTCGCGGCGATCCAGGACTTGGGGACGTCGGCGGCCAGATCCTCGGCATTTCCACCGACGCCTTCCACCAACTCCGACAACGATTGGAAGTTCTCGGCCGAAATCGTCGGTCCGGCCTGGCGATTCACACCATCCCGAGTCCGTTCACGGAACTTCATCCGGAGTTCGCGGCTCGATCCTTGCTCCGATGTCAGCCATGAAGCCGGGTCATGGCTGACGTCCGAGCGGGGATCGACCTCCAGCACCGCGAAGGCGTCCGCATCAAGTCCCTTGAGAACCATCAGACCGGGTACCCACCAACCTTCGAATCCTCGCCCCTCGAACCGGGTCAGGACCGGAGCCGAGCCGAGCCCGGGGATCTTCCCTCCTCCGGCGGAGGCTTCAAATTCGGCGAGATCCGGCAGCGTCTTCCTGGAGCCGAGGAGATCAAGCACGGCCACGAAGTCGATCGAAGTCTCCTGGCCGTTGATCGTGAGCGAGGCCTGAGCGGCCGGGGATCCCAACGGCCCGAAACCGGCGCCGCCGGCCGGACCGGCGGGAACGGTGACGCCGATCGCGAAGACCGCGATCAACACCGACACGTAGAGACCGATCAAGACGAACAGCGGCGTCAGGACCGAGAGCGTGGCTCGCAGACCACTGACACCCTGTGCCACCGACAGAATCAGGATCGTGGAAACGATGCCCCAGATCGCCGCCGGCGTCTGGAGGCAGTACGGACCGAGCACCGGTACGGATCCGAGGATCAAGGGGCCCGATCCAAGACAGGCGCAGGAGATCGTCCGACCGATCCCGCCTCGAGTCGTACCTGACATCCGAAGGACGCCATGAATGATCGCCCCCACGAGCGTGATTCCAGCGAGGGCCATGCACACCGACAACAGGCCCAGCCCCAGGAACACGACGACGAGGACCAGGACTTCCGGAATCGTGAGCGTGGCCCCGGCCCCCATGAGGAAGAAGGGCACGCCGATCAGCAGAAAGATCGGCAAGGTGCCGACCACGAGGTTGCTCGCGGACAGGATGGCGGCGAACCCGAACACCGGACGGATCCGGGATTGAATCGGTATCCCCTCGCCGAGGGTCCGAGGCCTCGTCATCGACATGGCGACCGTCCGCCAGAATCGCTTCCAACGACCGAGCGTCGGATCGAAACACGGCGCGACATCCGCGGTGACGGGGTACTCGTAGCCGCGATCCTCCCGCGGCCGGATCACACACTCCGATTCGTCGATGCCGGCCCCGCACTCGACGCAGTCGAATGCGGCCGGAACCAGATGCCCGTTCTCACCATCGCCGTAGTAGGCCTGGTCGCAATGCGGGCAGCAGAACCGGACCTCTCCCGGCTTGAATCGCTCGGAGACGGGGCTGAACGATTCCCCACACTCGGGACATGGCCCGGGTTTGAGATCCCAGAGGGGATAGTCGCAATTCTTGCATTTCACGGAAGCCTCCCGGCCAAGGTCTTGGCGAACGACAGGACATCTCTTCGCGATCGAGTCACCGGAAAGGCTACCGCGCCGCCACCGCCGGGCATCATCTCAGGCCTCGGCTTCGGTTCTCCCGGGCCCCATGGGCCTCATCAATGCCCATGTGGGGGGACACCCCGACCGCCGCTAGTCCTCGGGACAGTCTTCGGCGATGCGGCGGCGGAATTCCGCGATGCAGGCGCGGGTGACAGGGCCGACGGTGCCGTCCCCGACCACCGCATCACCGATCCGAGTCACCCCGATCACTTCTGCGGCGGTGCCGGTCAGGAAGACCTCGTCCGCGGCCAGAAGCTCCTCGAGGGGAAAGACCGTTTCCTCGACCTCGTGGCCACAGGCCGGCGCGATCTCCCGCATGATGAATCGTCGAGTGACACCGTGCAGAATGCCGGTCGAGGTGCTCGGGGTCGAAATTCGGCCGTCCTTCACCAGGAAGATGTTGTCACCCGTGCACTCGGCGACTTCCCCTTCGAGGTTGAGCATGATCGCTTCGAGGACTCCGGCATCGATCGCCTCGATCTTCGCGAGGATGTTGTTGAGGTAGTTCAGACTCTTGATGCGTGGATCAAGGCACGGAATCGGAATTCGCGGCCGTTCCGCGACGATGACGTGCATTCCTTCTTCGTACAACTCTTCGGGATAGAGCTGGATTCGATCCGCGATGATGATCGTGCCCGGAGTCGGACACTTGAAGGGATGAAGTCCCAGCGTGCCCACGCCTCGAGTGAAGATCAACCGGATGTAGGCGTCTTCCAGTTCGTTGGCCGCGACCGTCTCCCGGACCGCATCTTCGACCTCGTCCAGGTCGTAGGCCGGAACCAGCCGAAGCAGGGCGGCCGATTCGTACATCCGAGCCAGGTGGGACTTGAGTTTCAAGATCCGACCGCCGTACGCACGAATTCCCTCGAAGCAGCCGTCTCCGTAGAGCAGGCCGTGGTCGTAGACCGAGACCGTGGCCTCGGACTTGGGAACGATTTTTCCGTCCATCCAGATGCGATTCATGGGCGGACATTCTACGAGGAAGGCCCTGATCCCGGCAGGAGCCTGCCGGGTGTCCACAAAAGCCTCAAACCCCCACCATTGGCTTGAAACGACCTTTTTGCCTTCGATTCCTGCTCAGGCCCTGGAAATGGCCACCAAATTCTCCGGCCATCTCAGCCGGTTGCGTGAACTTTTCGACGCCGAGCCGGCGGGATCCCCAGTTGCTCCCGGTATTTCACGACCGTTCGGCGAGCGATCTCGACCCCTTTTTCCTTCAACGCATCGGCCAGTTTCTGATCGCTCAGCGGCTTCGCCTTGTCTTCCGCGTCCACGATCTCCCGCAGCATCTCCTTGATCGCCTCCCAGCTCTTTTCCTGCCCCTCCTGCCCGGTCTCCCGGCCACCGGAGAAGAACCGCCGAAGTGGATACATGCCCCGCGGGGTCTGCAACCACTTCTCGCTGACCGCCCGGCTCACGGTCGCGACGTGTACGCCAAGTCGCTCCGCGACTTCGGTCATCGGCAGAGGCTTCAGGAACTGGGGCCCGTGATCGAAGAATTCTCGTTGCCGCTCCAGAACCACCCGAACCACGCGAAGAAGCGTGTTTGATCGCTGGTTCACCGCATCGATGAGCCAGCTGGCATCACGTACCGCGGTATCGATGAAGGTCTTCCCATCATGGTCGAGTTCAGGCTGCTCTCGCATCTTCTCGACCTGTGGATTGATTCGAAGCACCGGCATGGTGCCATCGGCAAGGGCGGCGATGTAGGCATCGTTTTCAGGTTCGTATTCGACGATCACGTCGGGCATGACGAACTGCGCATCGGGATTCGCCAGCTCTCGCCCGGGCCACAACGAAAGCTGCCGCATCAATGCCTTGGCGATCTGGACTCGCTCCAGTGACATCTCCGCGTCCTTGGACACCTTCGGCAGCCGATTCTGCACCAGATCCTCGAAGTGTTCACCGATCAAGACCGCGGCATCGGTCCAACTGCCTTCACCGTCACCTTCCAGTTCGACGATCGCATCGATCTGCAGAAGCAAGGATTCCTGTTTCGACCGCGCGAGAAGGCCTGGTGGTTCCAGTGTCCGATGCAGTCGCTCGAGGGTGCGTTCGAGAAGCGAGATGGACCAGTCATGGATCTCGAGCCCACCTCCCTGTTCGAAGATCGTTTCGAGATCAGCCCCGAGATAGCCATCGGCATCGACGTATTCGATCAGCCGTCGGCCGGCGACCGAGACGTTCTCCGGCACTTCCACCAGTCGCCACTGGTCATCGAGTTGATCGGTGAGACTCTTTCCACGTTCGGCGGTGTTCGCCATCGCATCCATCTTGCGATCACGTTCGCCCGCACCCGCCGTCGGACGTCGGACCTCTTCCCCGCCATCCCACACATCTCGGTACCGGTTCTCAAGATCGGCGAGCCGCTGGAAGTCTTCACCCGATTCACCCGCGATGAACTCGCGTTCGGTATCCGCGACCTCGGCCTCACCCTCCGTACGAATCTCCGTGGCGCCGTCACCGGGCTCCACCAGTTCCAAGGCCACATTGGATTCCAGTTCCTGCTCCACCCGTTCTTGAAGAAGAGGCAGTGGCAACTGGAGGATCTCCATCGACTGGATCATCCTCGGGGCCAGCTTCATCTGCTGACCAAGTTTCGTCTGTTGTCGGGTGTCGAATCGCATCACGGACATGGCAGAGATCAAGACGCGGTCGTCTTGTTTGGATGCGGACGCGGTCAGGTTCGGCTTCCAGCCGGGGAAAGCCACGCGGGGCGCCATTCCATCGGCGTCCTCAATCGCGGGCAGACCGCGTCAATCCATGCCAACCGGCATGATATCGCCGCGATATCGCGTCCCCCTGCACAATCCATGCCATTCCGGACTCTTTCACCGGAGTCGTCAATCGATCGGCCGACGCTCGGTGATGGCATCCGCCAGAACCGCCCTACTGGCGTATTCGATCTGACTTCCACTAGGCAACCCTCGGGCCAGCCGAGTGGTCTGGATTCCCAGGGCCCGGGCTTCTTCGGCCACATGGAGGGCCGTGGTATCACCCTCCATGTCCGGATTGAGACCCAGAACCAGTTCCCTGACCGCCACGCCTCGAGCGTTCCGGGCCGGATCCCGGAGTCGATTCAAGAGGTCCGCGACCGTCAATCCATCCGGCCCGACCCCATCGAGCGGGTCCAGGCGGCCCAGAAGAACGTGGTAGATGCCTCGATGCATCCCCGTCTGTTCCAGACTGATCAGATCTCGAGGCTGCTCGACCACCAGCACCACCGAAGCATCCCGACGTTCATCCTGACAGATCGAGCAAGGATCATCGTCCGCCAGATTCCAACAGACCGAACAGTGTCGAACACTGTCCTTCACCCGCACGATCGCGTCCGAGAGACCGATCGCATCGTCTCGGCTGCTCTTGAGCACGTAGAACGCGAGCCGTTCCGCGCTGCGACGTCCGATGCCCGGAAGTCGTGCGAATTCGTCGATGAGATTCGAAATGGATTCTGGATACGACATGTCTAGAGCAGGCCCGGAAGCCCTCCGGGAGGAAGGGGAATACCCAGTTCGCCGGCGGCTTCCTGCAGGTGGGTGCCGATCATGTCCTGGGCTCGGGTGAGGGCCGCATTGACCGCACTGGCCACCAGATCTTCGGCCATGGCACGATCCTGCGCCTCGCCGTCGGCCACCAACACCGACATCATGGTCGGATCGATGTGCACGGCGCGAATCCGCATGGTGCCATCGGCGATCGCGGTCACCGCGCCCCCGCCGACTTCAGCCTCCACCGTCATTTCGGCGAGTTCCGCCTTGGCTCGTTCGAGCCGTTCCTTGATCTTCGGAAGGTCCTTCATGAGACCACCCAGACCAGCCATGCCTTTCAGTGCGTCGAACATCAATCCTCCGGAGTATCGGGACCGCCGTTGGTATCAGGCCGCGGGGAAGTCCGCCGAACCTGTACGACGTGTGCATCAAAGAGATCCATCGCTTCCTGGACCAGGGGGTGTTCCATCGCGGCGCGGGACTCGTCGGTGGCCGGCGCGGCGGAGCGAGTCTGCCCCGCACCGGACTCGACGAATTCAATCCGCATCTTGCGACCGAACACGGCCGAAGCCAGCTCTTCCAATCCCTGGGGCCGCTGAACGGTGAAGGCGACCCCGGGCGACGCATCCTTTCGCCGTCGCAGACACAAGGTCCCGCCTTCGAGTCGCTCGAAATCGAAATCCGCGAGCATCACCCGCTGACGGGGGGTGGACGCGGCAGCCTGAAGTCGGGCCCACGGTCCGGCCCCGTCCGAGTCGCTCACCGAATCGATCGAAGTGGCCGGTGCTTCGGGTCGACTTCGGCGGGCGGTCTTCACGGCGACCGGCGGATCCTCCGCCGGCGGAGCCGTCGGACCGGGTCGAGCCGGAGCCGCAACCGGAGCTGAAGATGTCGTCGGGNTCGGAGATGGAGATGAGGCGATCACCGGGTCCGGAGCCACTGGAACCGCAGCTTTGGGACGTGACGCCGACACTCGAGGAGGCGAAACCGAGGCCGCCTTCTGCTCAGCCCCGGTCAGGCTTTTTTTTTTCGCCGGCCCGCTCGACTCGTGGTCCGCCAGCAGCGACGCGGCATTCGCAAATCGTTCGGAGAGCGCCATTCTCGCCACCACGGCATCGACGATCGCCCTCGGAACGGTACTGATCCGCACTCGCTGGGCCGCCGCATCACACAAGGCCACCAGATGCACGAGTTGGCTCGGGTCATAGGCCTCGGATTCCGCGGCCAGGCTTGCCGCCTCCTCCGCCCCGGTCTCGAGAATCGTGGCATCACCGCCGCAGGTCGCTGCGACCAGCAGTTGTCGAAATCGCTCGGCGAATCCATCAAGCACCCGCTCGGCCGGAAGTCCTTCACCCAGCAGGTCCGCCGTCGCCCGGAGGGCCCCTCCGACGTTCCCGGCACCAATGGCGGCCACCGCTTCAGCGACCCGGTCCTCCGGGGGAACTCCCAGAACCCGCTCGAGCAAGGCTGCATCGATCGAACCATCCGCCGCGGCGACCAATCTCTCGAGGATGCTCAATCCGTCACGCATCGAACCATTGGCAAGCCGGGCCACCCGGGCGATCGCGGCTTCCTCGGCTTCGATCGACTCGGAATCGAGGACGCTGCGCAAATGTTCTGCGATCCGCGGTACCGATATGGGCCGGAAGTCGAACCGCTGGCAGCGACTCTGAATGGTCGGAAGCACCTTGTGCGGTTCGGTCGTGCAGAGGATGAACTTCACATGAGGCGGTGGCTCCTCCATGGTCTTGAGCAGCGCGTTGAACGCCGCGGTCGAGAGCATGTGGACCTCGTCGATGATGTAGATCTTGTACGGCGCCCGGGCCGGCAGCACGCTCGCGTTGGAGATGAGATCACGGGCGTCCTGAACGCTGTTGTTGCTCGCCCCGTCGATCTCGATCACGTCGAGATCTTCACCTCGGAGAATCGATGCCTCTCCGTCTCCTTCCGCCGACGCGTTGAGTGCGCGGGCGAAGATCCGGGCCATCGAGGTCTTTCCGACCCCTCGGGTTCCACAGAAGAGGTAGGCATGGGCCGTCCGGTTCCGATCGATCGCCCGCTTGAGGGTGTCGGCGACCGGCTCCTGCCCCACGACCTCGTCAAAGGTCCGTGAGCGATAGCGTCGGGCCAGGACCTGGTAGCCGACATCGTTCTGGGTGGCTGGTTCGGACATGAAGAGCCGCGACCTCGGGAAGAAGCGAGACGCGGGATGGCGACGCGGAGGACGGCCAGGCGACCGAAGGCCCGAACGACGACACGTATGGCTGCTGCCGTCAAGCCCTGACCAGGTTGGCGAGCCGTCCGTCCGACGGACCCGACCGTCCTCCGCATCGCGATCCGCGAATCGGGGAGCGTATTCTAACAACGACTCGGAATCGGGTCCGAGCAAATCCGCTCGGGGGGTTAGAATCAGGCAGTGAGCGATTCCACCCCCGAATTCGAAGCCACCGTCTCTCTCGATGCCGTCACGGATCTTCCCCGGGAGGCCGTCCTCGAGGATGACCGGGCGGAGCGGTCTCGAAACCTGCTCCTCCTCGTGGTTCGACTCCTGTTCCTCGTGCTCCTGGTCTCGGTTTCGATGCTCACCATCGCCGGACGCTCCACCGGAATCGCGGAATTCCGGGTTCAGACCTTCCTCGGCGTCTTTCTTTCCAGTGCCGCGATCGGAACGATCGTGATCGTTCTGGACGTGATGACACCGAACAAAAGACTCTCGTCGGTGGTCGGCGTCTATCTGGGACTGTGTTTCGGGCTCCTGGCGGCCGTGGCCATCGGATTCCTTCTGGATGTGGTCGCCAACGCACTCGGCAGCGCGGACGGCTCCGCCTCGGTCTACCTGGGAATCTCCAAAGCGGCCCTCGCCCTGATCCTCTGCTACCTCTCGGTCTCCGTGGTGCTGACCACCAAGGACGACTTCCGGCTGGTCATCCCCTACGTCGAATTCGCACGTCAGGTCCGTGGTACTCGCCCGCTCCTGATCGACACCTCCGCCCTGATCGACGGCCGAATCGATGCCGTCGGACAGGCTGGATTCGTGGATGCGCCGATCCTGATCCCCAATTTCGTGCTCGAGGAACTCCAGCAGCTCGCGGACAGTGACGATCGACAGAAGCGACTCCGCGGCCGCCGAGGACTCGACATGGTCTCGCGAGTCCAGCAGAATCCTTTTCTCGACGTCGCGATCGATGGAACCAGGCCCGATGGAGTCGGAGTCGATGCCATGCTGGTTCGAATGGCCCGGGAACAGGAACTCAGAATCCTCACCAACGACCAGAACCTCCGGCGAGTGGCGGAGATCAACGGCTTGCCGGTCCTCAATCTCAACGATCTCGGCACCGCCTTGCGTTCCTCCGCGATTCCTGGCGACCGCCTGAACATCGAAGTCATCAAACGAGGCGAAGGATCGGANCAGGGCGTTGGATATCTGGACGACGGAACCATGATCGTGGTCGAAGGTGGCGCGTCACTGATCGGCGAAACCGTCACCGTGATCGTGAACAACGCGCTTCAAACCAGCGCCGGCCGGATGATCTTCAGTCGAGCGGATACGCCTGAGCAGCGAGCACGGGGCGAACGCAGCACCGCCCCGGAGCAGCAGAAAAGCGATGACTCGCTTCGCGCCGCGGCGACTCGACAGCCCAGATCGACCGGACCGGGGCCCCGGTCCGGGGACAAACGTCCACCGAAGGGCGGACGCGGCCGGTCTCGCTAGCTCGCCCGCTCGTCGAAGCCACGATGAAACGCATCCATTCGCCCGGACCACGCCCCGCCTCGATGGGCGAGGGTCGGATCGATCGGTCGCCGCACCTGATGAAGCGAAAGGGTCGGCATGAACCGCTGGGCTCCGCTCCGGGAGGTCGTGGATTCCGCCAGGTGGTGTGCGAGGCAGCCCTCGTCGAAAGGAAGCCCCAATTCACCAAGCAACCGACGGGTTTCGGGCTCCGGCCGTTGCAGAAGGTCCTCGAAGGCCACGGTGATCCAGGGGTTCACCAGTTTCGGACGCACCAGTTCGACGAATCGACGCTCGGTCGCGAGGACCCGCCCGATCCATTCCAGCGAAGTGACCCAGGGCATTCGATCCGCCGGCAGATCCTGGCCGAAGATCGAGATCGCGGTCGCGGCGGGATCCCGGACCAGCCTCACCACCGGCGCGCTGGGAAACCATCGACCGATGGTCGGAAGGTGCATCCAGTTCTGGAGGTGCTTGGAGATCGCGTAGGGCGTGTCGCCGGCGAGTTCCCGCGCACGCCGAGCCGCCTCGAGCCGAAGTCGTGCGGTGGTCTCCCGGTCCGCCTTGAGCAGCCCGAGCATCTGATCGTCCCCCAGCAGTTCCCGATGTTCGCGAATCGTCTCGGTGACCATCGCCGCTTCGCCGATTCCGACCACCGAAGGATGGGCTGCGATCATCCGCTCGAGCAGTGACGTCCCACTTCTCGGCATCGCGGCGATGAAGATGGGGCGAGTTCCTTCCGGAGCGGCCGAGGATTCGGAAGCGGCCTGCCAGGCATNGGCGGCTTCCGGGGCTGGCATCGCCGCCGCCACCTGATCGAGACGCCGATCGAAACCATCCGGATCGAAGGTGACCGGCAATTCCTTCTGCGCTGATTCCCACGAATCCAGGGCGGCATCCAGTTCCCCTCGTCGCTCGAGAATTCGACCGCGACGCAGGCCGGTACGACGTCGAATGGGCGCCGGCACCCCTTTCGCGGCCAGCAGTCCGTCGGCGGCCTCCAACGCCTCCTCGTCCCGCCCGAGAAGGTCGAGAACGGTGACCAGTGCATCACCGATGTCCGGATCGAGCGCCCGGCGGGATCCGACCGACCGAATATGTTCGAGGGCCGACTCGAGCTCGCCCGCACTCTCAAGGGCCCGCGCCAGCATGCTCTCCGCCGCCCGGTGCCCGGGATTCTTCCGCAGTGCTTCCCGACACGAGGCCACCATTTCGGGATACCGACCGCGGAGCTTGTGCAAGGCGGCCCGATCCAGCGGCGTCATCGGATTTCGTGGATCCAGCTTCGAAGCCTTGGTCAGCCAGCGTTCCGCATCGTCGTAACGCCCCCGGCGCATCTCGACCAGACCCTTGATCCGGACGGCGGCCGCATCCTTCGGCCGCGCCTTGACCACCTTGTCGACCAGTTCCTGCGCGTCGGCATGACGACCGGCGTTCAACAACTCGATCGCACGGGCGAGGGTCGGGTCGACCCGGACCGAGGGTGATTTGGAAACAGGTTTCGGTGACCGACGAGCCATGATCGGAAGCACTCCCAGAGAGAGACTAGACGTTGGCATGGAGATTCGCCAAGCCGCGCGAAAAATTCCGCGATCCCGGACGTCCCCTCGAACGCCCGAGACCGCGGAGGGCTCGTACTCTTCCTTCGCCCGCCCCGGGCTGCNTCACTCGAATCAGCGACCGAGCTGCAGCAGCTGGGTGATGAGTTCATCGGTCGTCGTGATCACGCGACTCGCGGCCGAATAGCCGGTTGAGGCGAGGATCATGTTGATGAACTCCTGGGAGAGATCGACGTTGGAGAGTTCCAACGCCCCTCCCACCACTCGGCCGGTACCGAAGTCGCGAGGCTTCGCGATCAGNGGCGTGCCCGAGTTGGGACCGCTNCCGAAGAGGTTGTCGCCGGCGTCGACCAGTCCCTCGGGATTGGAGAACTTCGCCAGTGCGACCTGTCCGATGTTCCGGGTGAGTCCGTTGGTGAACGATCCGGAGATCGTTCCATCCTCTCCGATGGAGAAGGACCCGAGGGTTCCGATCGGGGAACCGTCCTGGTAGACCGCGGCGAGGTTGCTCGCGGAATCGGTGAAGCTGGAGACCGAATCCGTCCCGCTGTCGAAGTCCATGTTGACGGTCAGGGGATTGACCGCACCGTTGGCTCGCTGGATCGAGAAGCTCTGATTGGAGGCGCTGACGAAACGGCCGTTCGAATCGAAGCTGACCTCGCCGAGGGCGAGCAGTCGATCGGTCGCATCGTTGTCACCGGACTCCGCGACGAACTCCCAGGTGGTTCCGCCCGAGGGCGTGGTTCCCTGGAGCACGTAGGAGAGATCGATGGTCAAGGGCGTCCCGAGTGAGTCGTAGACCACGAAACTCGTGCGGACGCTTTCCCCGTTCGCATCGCCGGTCTTGCTCATCACGAACGGATTGCCGAGTCCGGTCCCGTCGACCGTGAAGTCCCCGGTCTCCAGATCGAGCTGCTGGACGGTGCCTTCGTTCCCGGTGACCACCACGCTTCCGTTGACCAGGGCCACCGAACCGTTGAGATCACTGACCCCGCCGATCGCGGAGGAATCGAGTCCCAGATATTCGTCGAGGAAGGCGACNTAGTCGTCGAAGTNCGTGGTTCCGGTGATCTCGAAGACCGCGGTNCCNAGATCCTTGCCNCCNTTTTCGGCNCCNGAGAGNGTGATGGTNGTGGCCGANCCGTCGAAGGCNTCNACGATNCCNCCNGCNCCATCGCTNACNTAGATCGTNCCNCTNAGCAGATCCGANCCGGTCACCGGNANNGTNCCCGCNGGATCGGTGTAGAACACCCGGCTNTCGTGGANGGACCCNGTGGTCGCNACNTCGCCCGANGCGTTCAGGTTGCCGTTGAAGACCACGTTCCGGGTCTGCTCGGCGAGGGTCATCGTGCCNACCGGAATGTTCAACTCGACCAGGTTGCCTTCGATCACGTTGAACTGATCATCGACCGCGAAGCCCATGACCTTGGCGCCCGACTGGGAGATCAGATCGTTCTCGGGATTGCGGATGAAGCTGCCCGAGCGGGTGTAGAGCTGCGAACCGGCCTGGTTGACGATGAAGAATCCGTTGCCTTCGATCGCCAGGTCGGTGGCCACGCCGGTCACACCGATCGCCCCGTTGTTGAAGTTCCGCTGGGTTCCCGCGACCGTGACTCCCAGGCCGACCTGGCCCGGATTGGAGCCGCCGGTTCGGTCACTCGGTGCGGTACCGAGCGAGAAATTGCGACTGAAGGTCGGGGTGAACGTCATCCGGTTCGACTTGAACGCGGTGGTGTTGACGTTGGCGATGTTGTTACCAATCACGTCGAGCCGACGTGAGTTGGAGATCAGGCCGGAGAGGCCAGTGAAGAGAGCNGTGGTCGATGCCATGGTTCGGACTCCTTCCAGTACCGGGCGATGGACGGCTCAGGCCGCGTCGTCGCGGGCGTCGTTCGGGCTCGGGTCGNTTNNNANACGGTTCGNTGCGTCGGGNTNGCCNCCCGCGAGGATCGCTTCNGCGATCGCGGANGGCATGGTNCGGGCCGAAGGCCCGCTGATGNTGANGGTGGGTTCGTGATCGNCTGGAGATCAANCGGACCGCGGCNTCGATCGGCCGCAGNTTCTCGTNGNGCTCGTCGGNNCNGGNGNNNCGNCCGAGTTCNCCNTCCACGCGNCGATNCGANACTTCGATNAGGATCGGNCGNTCNTCGGCGATGACNAGNATCCGCTCGTGNCCGGCGGCTTCCGCNGCNTCGGCGATNCGACCNACCCGNTNGCGGATCTGNTTCNTCGAGNGGTTCCTCGAGGATNCCNTCNTCGATNNNNCGTCCNCTNTCGAANTCACCCTGNTCNGCTCGNNCGAGCAGNTCNTCGAAGCCGGCNCGATCGATCGATTCCCGNNCGTTCACCGATGACNGGACNCNCGNGGGTCNGACCACGGGTTCGAGTCGTCGGAGAAGTTGTTGGGNATCGGTTCGCATCGGGTTCGTCGTGATTCCGGAGAGGGAGAGGACGGAGGATCAACCTTCGGGAAGCTTGTCGGGATCGACGATCACCTGGACGTTCTCCGCCGGGATCTCCCATCCGCTGTCCAGCTGGAGCGTGACTTCATTGCCCTCACGGACCACCGCGAAGACGTTGCCGACCACCCGATCATTGGTGGCGGTGAGTCCCTCCACCGTCTTGCCGATCATGTTTCCCGCGGTGGCGAGTTGATTCTGGAAGACGATGTCCTTGAGATTCTCACTCAGCTCGATGTCGCTTTCGATCGCGCGGATCGAGTTCAACTGTTCGAGCAGGGCGGACGAGTCGTTGGGTTCGAACGGGTCCTGCTGTTGAAGCTCCGTGAAGATGATCTTCATGAAGTCCTCGGAGGACAGTTCGTTGAAGCGATTGCTTCCGGCGGCTCCGCCGGCCAGGCTCGCGGCGTTGTTGGAGATGGCACTCATGGGTGACTCCTCGAATCAGTTTCCAGAGACGGCGACCTCGGCCAGCGTCTCCCCGAAGTTCGCGGCCTCCTGCCGCGTCAGGTCGTCTCCACGACCTGCTCGTCGACCCGACGCGTCATCGCGCCGACCTCGACTCCGCCCGTCTCCGGCATCCTGCCGGTCGGAGGCTCCCTGCCCTCCGCGGGCGTCCTGCCCGTCTCCGCGGCTCTCGGACCGCGAGTTGCCGGTCCCGTCCGCGGATTTGCCCGCGGTCTCGACCGCGAGTCGGTCCACCGCGAAACCGCGGTCCTCCAGGGCCTGCCGCAGCGAACCCATGTTGTTCCGAAGCAAGGACCGTGCCGAGTCGCTCGCGGCGGTCATCAACACGGTGACCCGGGCCCCGTCCATCTTCATTTCGAGCTTCAACTGACCCAGCGAAGGCGGATCCAGACGCATGGTGAGGGTTCCCCCCCGCTGTCGAGCCAGGGTGTCGAGCCCCCGACCCACTCCCGGCATTGTTCTTCCACCGCTCTCTTCGGCGTGATTCAGCGCAAGACCGGCCGTTGATCCGGGCATTCCCTGCGCCGTCTCGACCCCGCCCCGAACCACGGTCGGGCCCGAGGTGGTCGTGGCCGAGGTCAGGACCTCGACCCCTGATCCCTCCGCTCGGGCGGCGTGAATCGCGGCATTGACGGCCTCGGCCCTCGCCACCGCCGCGGGGCGACTGGCTCGCTGCTCAGCGGATGCCGGGGACATCGATGCCGAAGTCGGAGTCGAAACCGGTCGCCCGCGTTCCGAAGCCGGTCGAGCGGTGGCGGCATTGGTGGCCTGGAATCCATCAGGCAGGATGAGCCGCCCATCACCGGACCGACTGGTCGCGGATCCCGTGACCCGGGCCTCCGGCAACGCTTCCGGATCGCCGCCGGTCACGGGCGTACCCGTCACCAGGGAATCGGAGTTCGAACCGGAGGTGCGGATCGAACCGGCATCCAGGCCTGCGGCGGTCTCCCGGAGACTGGATTCCACCACCGGACTCGAGTTCGGAGGAGTGGATTCCTGCCCGTCGGTCGCGGTGCCGGGGATGACCGCGGAACGTCCGGGACCAGCATCGATACCGGATGGAATCCCACTTCCGGTCGCTCCTCCACCCGCGGACGAACGGCCTTCGGGAAGATCGGTTCGTTCGGACACGATCGGTCCCCCTGGGACCGTGGAAACCGGCGCGCCCCCCGGCGTGTTTCCAGCGTCGAGCGAATCCAGTCCCGCGAGCGTCAGCATCGAGGGTGGATCCTCGAAGAGGATCTCCGCGGCGTCGATCCGGTCCTCGGGAACCTCGGACTCTTCGGATGTCACCCGGTCTTCGATCCGCTCCCGAACATTCGGGACCTGGTCGGCCGAGGCGACTTCCGAATTCGATTCGTCGGACTCGATCGAGGACGCTTCGACGGGACGGTCCTCGACGCGATTTTCGCGCTTCGTGCGATTCATGCCCGCAGGATCGGCCTGCTTGAGGGCATCCTCGAAGGGCGGTCCGTCAGGAGGCGCCGACCCCGTTCTCCCCCCCGGGGGAGCCNTGAATGGGTCGATTCCCGCGACGGGAAGCTGGCTTGGGGTCGAACTTGGCATCGGCAGACTCCGTTCCGGAACCGGCCATTGCGGTCCGGTCACGGAGTGCCAACTGCAAATCCGCTGCCACATCGTCCTGGCCGAGATCCACGAACTCACCCAGAATCGAATTCCGGCGATCGGCATCCACCGAGGCCAGCACATCGATCACCAGGGTTCGATGATCCGGCTTCTGCCACCAGGTGCGGATGATGCTGAACGCCGTATCCAGTTTCATCTCGCCCAGGTCCATCACCGTCTGCGTGAAATCCGCATCTCGAGTCCGTTCGGTCAGTTCGCGAAATCGCCGCTGATCCGCCTCGAGGGAGACTCGGGCCGCGGTGATCTCCGCCATTCGAGCCGCATGGTCGGCTTCGATCCGGGACACGATCGCCTCGGCCTCCAGGTGCAGGGAGGCGCTGGTCTCCCGGCCCAGATCCCGGGTCCGCTCGGCCGCATCCGCGGTCGCGAGGTTGGTGACGGGAATCGCACCCCAGCGGGCCGCGGAGTCGTTCTCGGCTGCCGCCGCGGCCTGCGCGGATTCAGCTTCCAGGTTCGCTTGGAGTATCGCCTGTTCCTCGGTGACCGGCAGTCGGAAGAGTTCCCGTACCTGCTCGACCCGGGCTCGATCGATGCGACCGGTCTGGTGCAGCCAGCCCGCGGTCAGCAGCAGGGCGAGAAGATTGACGATCGCGATGAACGCGACGGTGCTCCAGATGGTTCTCATCAGCAGGTTTCCTCGTTTCCGCCGGCGGCGGCGTCGTCCTCTCGGACTCGGCGAGCCCCTCGAATCGTGGCGATCTCGTCGAGCGCCGATTGTTCACGTCGTTCGATTTCGGTCTTCCAGGCTTCAAAACGTCGTTCGCGAACCAGTTCGATCGCCCGTCGATCACGAGACGCCTCCCGCAAGGTCCCACGGGCGGTCTCCAGCCGGCGGTGAATGCCGGCGAGTTCGAGCACCGATCTCTGGGCGTCACGCATCATCGCGAGGGACGCGTTGGCCGAGGATCGCAGTCGATCAGGTCGAATCACTCCGACCAGGCCCTCGCGGGTCTCCTCCCGAGAGTCGACGATCGACTGCTGTCGCCCGCGGATACCGTTCTCCAGTTCGCGGCGTTCGATCTCCAGGGTCGCGACCTCGCGACGGCAGAAATCCTCCGCCCGCTTTCGGGTGTCGAGGACGGCCTGGAGTTCGAATCGGAATCGGGGCATGGTTTCGTCTCTCGGTCGATCCGGACGGCGTCCGGTCTCAGACACCCTTGGCGGCCACCGCGGCCGCTCGCAGGCGTTCGCTCTCCGCGGCGATTTCGCAGAGGGCGCGGCAGGTCACGGGGAATTCGGCACGTTCGTCACGCTCCTGCCGCAGATAGGCGTCGATCGCGGGCTTGAGCGCGATCGCGACATCGGTCATGGGATTGGAGCCGGCGGCATAGGCACCGATGTTGATCAGTTCCTCGCTCTCACGGTGCGCCGCGAGGAGCTCCATCAGTCTTCGGCGGGCCACCACGTGGTTGGGATCGGAAACCTGGTCGGCGACCCGGGAGATCGAATCGAGGGGGTCGATGGCCGGGAAGTGTCCTCGGTTCGCGAACTTGCGACTGAGCACCACGTGACCGTCCAGAATCCCCTTCGCCGCGTCGGCCACCGGCTCGGTGAGGTCGTCACCCTCGACCAGAACGGTGTAGATCCCGGTGATGGAGCCTCCACCTTCGATGCTTCCGGCTCGCTCCAGCAGCTGGGGAAGCAGGGCGAAGACGCTCGGGGTGTACCCCTTGGTGGCGGGCTGTTCACCCGCCGCGAGTCCGATCTGTCGCTGGGCCTGCGCAAAGCGGGTGATGGAATCGACCATCAGCATCACATCACGTCCCGAATCCCGAAAATGTTCGGCCGCGGTGATCGCCGCCGCCATCGCCCGGACCCGGAGCAACGGACTCTCATCCCCGGTCGCGACCACCACCACCGAACGCGCGAGGCCTTCACGGCCCAGCGCGTCCACGATGAATTCCTTGACCTCGCGTCCGCGTTCGCCCACGAGGGCGATGACGTTGACATCGGCACTGGTACCCCGCGCGACCGAGGCCATCAGCGTGCTCTTGCCGACGCCGGGCCCCGCGAAGATTCCGATCCGTTGCCCCTTGCCCAGGGTCGTCACGCCGTCGATGGCGCGGACGCCGGTGGCGAGCGGTTCGTCGATGATGCCACGGGTCATGGGATTGACCACCGGCGGGAAGAGCGGTCGGGCCTCCAGCCCGGTCGGCACCGGTCCACCGTCGATCGGCCGCCCGAGTCCGTCGAGCACCCGTCCGAGCCACGACTCCCCGACCATGATCGAATCGCTCACCCGTTCCAGACGCACCCGGTCTCCCGGTCCGGTGCCGTTGGAACCGCCCAGCAGCATCACGATGGCGCGAGCGGCGTCGAATCCGATGACTTCACCGAAGACCGGCTCCCGGGTTCGAGAGGTGCCCTCGATCCGAACCACCGAACCGATCGGCACCCGGAGCCGACGGACCAGTACCGTCATGCCCCGCACCGCATCCACGGTCCCGATGATGGAGCGAGCCTCGAAGCCGTCCAAGGCGTCGATGCTTCGTGCGAAAGTGGTCATTCCGAGGTCTTCTCCGTTTCATCGGAGGCGGGGTCGTCGGCCGCGGGCACGATGTCGTCCCAGGAGTCGACGGCCGATGGCCGATTCGAAGCCCCGTCCGAAGACCCATCCGAAGACTGGCCCGGCGAGACCACCGGGGGCGTCCGGTCGGAAGCCGGGGCCTCCGAGGTTCCGGGCACGTCCGGGTCGCGGATTTCAACCGCGGTCGGAGGTTCCGGCGACTCGAGCAACTCGGGAAAGAGTCCCTCCACGATTCGAGACATCTGGGCGTCGAGTCGGGCGTCGACCTCCCCATCACCCGCGGAAACCACGCAACCGCCGCGGACGATCGCCTCGTCGGTTCCGAAATCGATGTCCGCCTCCGCGGCGGAAAGCATGGTCGATTTCGCCTCCCGAAAATGCGTCTCGATGATCGGAAGATCATCGGGATGGACCTGGATCCGCAATCTGGTGGCCCCGGTGAGCATCTCCATCGCGGCCTCGACCTGGCCGACGACCAACCCCGGGTCGTGGGCCGGGAGTCGACCCAGCACTCGTTCCGCGATCGCGATCGACAGCCGCAGAAGATCCCGACGGGTCTCCTCCCGCAGCACTTCACGTCCCGCGAGAAACGCGTCCAGGGCCTGGGTCCAACCGTCCGCGATGCCGCCGAGTCGTTCCGCGATCGCGGCTTCCGCCACGCCGGCACCTTCGAGGGCGCCTTCTTCGCGGCCCGCGATCCGACCCTCTTCCTCGCCCCGCTTCCGACCGTCTTCGTAGCCTCGTTCCGCCGCCCCCGCCGACAGTCTTTCCGCTTCCAACCGGGCGGCTTCGACGATCTCGGACGCGTCGCGTCGAGCGGCGTCCAGCAGGTCGTTCGCTTCCTTCCTGACGTCGCCGAGGTTCATGACCACGGCGCCGTTCACCAGTTCGCGGGCTCGATTGTTCTTGATCAGGGGCAACACGATCTCCGTTGGAATCAGACCACGACATCGCCGCCGCCGCCGCGGCCGGTGATCACGATCTCGCCGGAATCCTCGAGTCGGCGGACGATGTCCACGATCCGCTGCTGCGCCGCCTCGACGTCGCTCACCCGGACCGGACCCATGAACTCCATGTCTTCACGAATGACCTCGGCCCCCCGGGTGGAGACGTTGGAGAGGAACTTCTCCTTGAGCTCTTCCGACGCCATCTTGAGCGCCAGGGCCACTTCACCGTTGTCGAGTTCCTTCATCAGACGCTGGATCGCCTTGTCGTCCACCATCCGGATGTCCTCGAAGACGAACATCAGTCGCCGAATCTCCTCCACCAGTTCCGGATCCTCGCCCTCCACGCCTTCCATGATCGACTTCTCGGTGTTGCGATCGCAGAGATTGAGGATCTCGGCCACGGTGTTCACTCCCCCGACCTTCTCCGAGGAATGCATGATCATCGAACTCAGTCGGGCTTCGAGTCCGAGTTCGACCTCTCGGATGACCTCGGGATTGGTCTGTTCCATGTTGGCGACTCGTCGCACCACCTCGATCTGTCGATCCTCGGGGAGTCCTCCGAGGACCTCGGACGCCTTGTGATGCGGCAGGTGGCTGACGATCAGGGCGATCGTCTGGGGATGTTCATCCTGGATGAAGGTCAACAGGTTGTCGGTCTCCGCCTTCTGAAGGAAGGAGAAGGGCGAACGCTGGACCTGGGTCTGGATCTGGGCGATGACCCGATCGGCCACCCCTCCTTCCAACGAATCCTTCAGCAGTCGGGTCGCGTAGTCGAGTCCCCCCTCGCGAGCCCATCCCTGGGCCATGGTGAGGTTGTAGAACTCCGAGACGATGCCCTCGCCCAGATTCTGCGGGACATCGCCGAGGGACGCGAGCGCCCGAGTGACCTCTTCCACCGCTTCGGTCGGGAGTTCACGAAGGATCGCCCCCGCGGCATCGGGGTCGAGGAGCAGCAGGAGCACCGCACTGCGTGCGACGCCGTCGAGTTCTTCGACCGTGTCGGGGAGTTTCTGGCCGGGACGAATGCTCATGGTCGATCGGGACTCCGGATGAAACACGAAAGGAACGGGCGACGGGCGAGGAGATCACTCGGAAGAACCGGCCGCGGACGATCCGGACCGATCTCTCGAAGGGTCGTTTACGATTCGGTCCGCATCCAGCGACGAAGGAGGGATGCGACCTCCGAAGGTTCCTTCTTGATCAACTGGTTCAACTGGTCCAGCATCTGCTTGCGGCGAAGGTCCTCGTCGTCGAGTTCCAGGCCTTCCATCGCCGGAACGGCCTCTTCGGCCTCGCCCACCAGATTGACGTCGTCGTCCTCCAGAACCGGGGGCACGCCCGCCAGTTCCTCCGCGGTGGGCATGACTTCGGTCCCGCCGGTGCGTCGGACCATCATGAACATCATGGCGAGGGAGAGGAGCGCGAGCCCCACCAGGCCGGCGTTCTTCAGGGTCGAGGCCAGATCCGTCCCCGTCAGTTCCCCGATCGAGTCGGCCAATCCTCCTCCGGCACCGACCGTGACCGGGGGCGCCCAGGATGCGAAAGGCATCACGGCGATCTCGACCTCGCCGGTCGTTCCATTGCGGAATTCCGAACTGTCCACCAGCGGCACCAGGATCTTGCGGATGTCGGCCTTGATCAGCTGGGTCCGGTCGCTGATCTGCTCCGGACCGATCTCGGCCTCGTCGCCGAGTTCCGCCCGCAGCAGGGCCTCGACCTCCTGAGTCGGAATGACCAGGGATGCCGCCACCTTGACCGGATAATTCGCGATCTCATCCGTCCGTCGTTCGGTGAGCGGGAACTTGGCGTCGCTCACCACCCGCTCGGACTCGCGAGTCGCTCGGTCACCACCCATCCGGGCGTTGACCGAGGCGGATCCGACCCCGCTGTTGGCGTTGAACCCGGGCTCGCCACCGCGTCGGGCGGCGAGGGGAGTGGAGGTTTCATCCGTCTCCACGAAGGTGTCGGTCTTCACCGGCTTTCCGGGACTGCTTTCAACCTGGGCGATCTCCGCGACCAGGCACTGGGCGTTCACCACGACCTCGGCCCGGGGGAAGGACACCCGCACCAGCCGCGAGAACTCGGCGGTCAGCTTGCGTTCCCAGCTTTTGACCGAAGAAAGATAGTCACGACCACCACCGGAACCCGCGTCGTCGAAACGATGATTGACGCCGGTACCGGTGTCGATGACCGTCACGTTCTCGATGTCGAGGCCGGTTTCCGCCGAGACCGCGACGATCGCGAAAGACTCCGCGAGTTCGGAGCCGACGGCGCCGGACTGCATTCCCACGCTGACCGTCGCCGTGGGCTTCTGCACCCCGCGGATGGCCAGCAGACGACCGGCTCCACCGGAGAGACTGATGCGGACGTTGTCGACCCCCGCCATCATGCGGATGGAGTTCTCGGCGGTTCGAATCCGAAACGCCCGCTGTCGGATGGCGATCTCGGCCGCGGACGACCAGCCACCGGATTCGGTCGAGAGGGGTTCCTGGCCCACCGGTGCTTCGGTGTATCCATCCTGCTCGAGCAGGGCGAGGATCGCACGCTTCTTCACCGCGGGAACCCGGAGCATGCCGCTCCCGGCATCCTCCACGGCATAGCCCTCGGTCCGAATGCTCTGCATGGCCAGCAGCACCTTGTCCGACTCCACCTTGATGGTGGTCATCGCCGGCGACACCGCGTACTGGGATACGAGAAACAGGCCCATCACCAGAATGATGGCGATCGCCCCGACCAGGAGTCGGGCCGATGAATCCATGGCCGAAAGACGGCGTTGGACATCCTGCCAGGATTGACGAATTCGTTCTGTCACGGGGATGGCCTCCATGCCGTCCATCGTGCGATGAGCGTTCCGAGGTTTTCGAGCCCCCGCGTGTCATCCTGACTTGCGGAAGCACCTCGTCCTTCTCACGCCCTCGGTCCGTCCGAAGGCGAGTCGAAGATCAGACGCGGATGTTCTTCACCTCGTCGTAGGCATCGACGAGCTTGTTGCGAACCGCCAGAAGCATGCGGAACGCGGTGTCGGCGGTCTCGGTCGCGGTGATCACCTGTTCGAGCGACGCTTCGCCGGTGGCGGCCCCGATCTTGGCCTGCTCCGCATCCTGCTGGAGCTGGTTGACCTGCTCGATCTGCTTCATGAGCGTGGACTTGAAATCACCCTCTCCGGCGCCCGGGGCCGAACCTTCTCCGGGCGTGCCAAGCTGGCCACCCTTGATGCCTTGCAGGCGACCGAGGTTCTGGGAGCCGAGTTGGTTGAGAGGGCCGAGTGGATCGCTCATGGGGTGCACCATCCGTCAGGTGGTCAGGCAAGGACGCGTATCGCCGAGTCAATCATCGACCGAGTGGTGTCGATGGCCTGAATGTTCGCTTGATAGGCCCGAAGGGCCTCGATGCCGTCGGCCATCGCCCGCACGTCGCTGTAGTCGGGCATCCGAGCGATGCCGTCCTTCGTCCCGTCGGCGAGGTCGGCGGACGACCCGAAAGTGGTCGCGGTCTCGATGAACGCCGCGTTGGGGTCGGCCTCGATCGCGGCCACATGAACGCCGAGCGGATTGCCGGTGGCCGGGTCTCCGGGCGCGAATTCCACGGTCTTGACCTGGAATCCCGGGGTGTTCCGGTTTGCAAGGTTCGCGCTGATCGCGTCCATCCGGACCCGCTGGGCCTGGAGTCCGCTGCCTGAGATGTCGAAAGCGCCGTAGATGGCCATGGTGTCAGTTTCCGTCCCGGAGAAGTCCCGAGGGATCAGGGTCGTTCACGAATTGCCGACCGAAGGATGTCATGCTCCTTGCGGAACAGCTCGCTGGCGAGCCTGAACGCCAGGGCGTTCTCCGCAAGGTTCTGCATGATCCGTTCCAAATTGCGGTCGTTTCCATCATGGAAGGTCAGATTCTGGCGAGCGGGGTCCGGGGCCAGCCGGATCCCATCGACCTCGAAGCGAATCCCGTCAGTGTCTCCGAAGGCACCGTGGCCGCGAGTCACGGGCGGAAGGATCCCGCTCCCAATCCCCTCTTCTCGCAGCTGGGCGGCCTTCATGGCCCCTTGGAACTCGGCCACGGGGACATCGACCGGCTGATAGCCGGGCGTGTCCAGATTGGCGGCAGCGTCGGAAAGCAGCGTGTTCCGCTGCCATGAAAACTGCATCATCCGCTGGAGATATGGAAGGGCTCCCGAATTGGAGACGCCACCATCCTGCATGTCCGGATCCTCCGGAGTGGCGCCGAATCGGCGCCTGATGTGAGTTCGGGGCGGAAATTGCGCGGTTGTTCGCGCCATTCCTGCCGTTGACGATCAGCTCGAAACGATCACAGATCGGCGGCGACGATCTCGTCTTCCTTCCACTTCTTCAGCTTGAGCCCCAGAGTTCGCACGCCGATCCCCAGGGCCCGAGCCGACTTCTGACGATGCCCGCTGTTTCGCTTGAGGGTGGCCACGATGGTCTCCCGTTCGATGTCCGCCAGCGTCAGCTGGCCATCACAGGCGAGCCACCCCTCCGAAGCACCCGCCGTGCCTTCCGAGGATCCGGTCGGGGAGGTCAGGGGCTTGGATTCGATCGAACCACCCGCGAGTTCGATCTCCACCCCCCCGGTCAACCGCGGCGCGGATCGGGACGTGGCGTTCATCGGCGGGAGCCAGGGACCCACCAGCGACGCGGATATGACCTCGTCGGTGGCAAGCACCGCCGCCCGCTCGCAGATGTTCTGGAGTTCTCGAACATTTCCCGGCCAGGCGTATCGCCGGAGGACTTCCAGGGCATCGTCATCGAATCGTCGCGGCGCCCGTCCTTCGCGGGCTCCGACCGCGGTGAGGAAGTGGCCGGCGAGCTCCCCGAGATCCTCGGGTCGGGCTCGAAGCGACGGCATCTCGATCGGCAGCACGTTCAAACGAAAGAAGAGATCGCCTCGGAACCGGCCCGCGTCGACCTCGGACTCCAGATCCCGATTGGTCGTCGCGATGACTCTGACATCGACCGTCCGCGTCTGACTGGACCCGACCCGTTCGAAGGTCCTTTCCTGCAGGACTCGCAGCAGCTTCGCCTGAAGCTCCGGCGGAATCTCACTGATCTCGTCGAGGAGGAGCGTGCCGCCGTCGGCGAGCTCGAACCGCCCCTTTCGCAACTTGTCCGCGCCGGTGAACGCGCCCTTTTCGTGGCCGAAGAGTTCACTCTCCAGCAGGCTCACCGACAGTGCCGCGCAGTTGATGGCGAGGAACGGCCCTTCACGGCGGGGACTGGACTCGTGGATGAATCGAGCCGCGACCTCCTTGCCGGTACCGCTTTCCCCCGTGATCAGAACCGTGCCGTGACTGTCGGCGATCCGTTCCAGCCGTTCCCGCACCACGCTCATCACCGGCCCCCTGCCGACCATTCGATTTCCGGACGCGATGGCCACCGGCGGCCCGGCGGCGGCCTTGAGCAGGTCGTTCTCCCGCCGAAGCCGACCATGCTCGACCGCCCGTTCCACGGAAATCCCGAGTTCGTCTCCACCGAACGGCTTGGTCACGTAGTCGAAGGCTCCGTCCCGCATCGCCTCCACCGCGGTCTCGACCGAGCCGTAGGCGGTCATGAACACCACCGGCAGGTCTTCATCGATGCGACGAATCGCCGCCAGGAGGTCCAGCCCGCTCATCCCGGGCATCTGAAGATCGGTGACGACCACGTCGGGTCGTTTTTCCGCGATCCGCTCCAACGCCTGCTCACCGCCGGCGGCGACCACCACCGCATGACCGCGTCTCCCCAGAATGGTGGCCACGCTGTCCCGCATCATTTCCTTGTCGTCGACGACCAGTACCTTCGCCATAGCTAAGCTCCATCGGCATCCATGCCGCTCGTTTCGAATCAATGAACCCACGCAGACACGGATCAGGCCGCGCCGCGATCGCTTTCCTCCCCGGGCCCGACTTCAGGCCTGGAACCGGATCCTGCGTCCGCGTTGTCTCGAACCCGCCGCCGAACGGCATCTCCGAGACTCTGGCCGCTCTCCTCACTCGTTTCCATTCGTTCTCCCTGGAAGATCACGGGAAGCGAGACTCGAATCGAAGTGCCCGATTCACCGGATTTCACGTCGAGCCGGCCACCATGGGCATCGACGATCCGATGCACGATCGCCAGCCCCAGCCCCGTGCCTTCCGCCCGGGTGGTGAAGAACGGGTTGAACATCCTCTGCCGCACGTCCTCCGGAATACCGGGGCCGGTGTCGACGATCTCGATCATCGAGTGCCCCACGCGGCCGGCGTCGGGATCACGCAGCTCCACCGACGAAAGTCGGACCACCAAACGATGAGGGGCCGCGGTCGAGCACATCGCTTCACACGCGTTCCGCATGATGTTGAGCAGCGCCTGCTCTAGGAGCGATGCATCGATCTCCGCGGACGCCGCCTCATCCAGTTCGAGATCCACGTCGATGTCGTGACGTTCGATGAGATCCTCGGTGGCGGCGAGCGCCGCCAGCAACGGGCCCTGCAGCGGGGTCGCTTCGGGACGCACTCGGGTGTCCCGGGCGAATGCCAGCACGTCGCCCACGATTCCATCGAGTCGCCCGACGGCCCGGGAGACCCGTCCGCAGAGCTCAAGCTGTTCCGGCCGTCCTTCCAGATCCTCGGTCAGCGCCTCGAGCGTGAGCCCGATCGCCCCCAGTGGATTGCGGATCTCGTGGGCGATGCCCGCGGCCATCTCCCCGAGGGCTGCCAGCTGACGAGAGCGACGAAGGCGGGCCTGCGCGTCCGCGAGTTCCTGCTTGAGCGAACCGACTTCGCGTTGGAGCGAGCCGTGGGTCGACTCCAGCCTCGCGGTGACTTCATTGAAGGCCCGGACGAGTTCCGCGAATTCGGCCGCGTCGATGCTGGGCCCCCGCCCGGCCGCGAGGGCCGCGGGATCGATGGAGGGAAGAACACTCATCCGGTCCGCTCCGTTCTCGAGTCGCCGAGGCTCGTTCTGGTCACCGTGCCACCGAATCCGCCACCCGCGGGTCCTCGATAGGCCCGACCGGCTCGATCCGCCCGGGAGACCTGTTCGATCTCCTGGCGCACTCGTTCACCCGTCGCTCGAAGTATGGCCTCGTCGTGACGGTCGGCTTCTTCGATTCCCGCGAGCAGGGTGGTGGCTTCTCCAACCAGCCGCATCGCTTCCGGCGAGGCGGAACCCGCGGCTTCGCGAGCCGCGGCCTCGAGGTCGATCGAGGTGGCGAGCAACCGCTCCACGATTCCCTGCCGTGCCTCGCCCAGGCGGGCGATCGCATCCAGACGCTCGTCGGCGATCGCCGCGGTCCTTCGCCGCGTCACCGCGTCGAGTTCGCTCAGCAGCGCCACCCGGGTACGGAGCCGGGAGATCACCCGCCCCACCGCCTCGTCGGAGGCGGACGTGTTGCGAACGGAATCGCTCATTGATCCTCCTCCACGCCCACCGCGATGCCGACGCCGGGAGGAAAGGCCGACAGCCAGCGACTCAAGGTCTCTTCCCCGGCGCCCACGAACAATTCCGGCCCGAGGGACTCGATCGGAGAGGCGAGCCCGGGTGATTCACGATGAAGGTGCTGCAGACGCTTGCGAGCGCGTCGGGTGGCTTCCGCCGCGACCATGCGATCACCGGTCCGATCCGCGACCTCCGCCATGCAGATCAGGGCCGCGATCGCCACTGGTTCACCCGCGAATCGTTGCTCGGTATCACGGTGCAGTCGGATCGCCGCGGCATGATCACCACGATCGCCCGCCACGATGCCTCGATGCAGATACGCGGAACGGAGAAGGCGTGACTCGAGCGGATCGAGTCCAGCCGCGGTGCGACCTCCGAGGTCTCGAATCGCGTCCTCGAGCCGGAATCCCGCGAGCGAAAGGGCCCGTACCCGCTCCTCTTCAGCCGCCGACGCCAGCGAAGGGTTGGCGGCCGCGGCCTCCACCATCGCCAGCCGACGAATCTCATCCGCATGTCTCAGCAGGGCGGCACCGGTTCGAGCCGCGAGTTCACCCCAGCGGGGATCACCGGGATAACGCTCGAGCCACTCATTCCCCCGTCCCGCCTGGTCCTGCCAGCGTGCGGTCTCTCCCAGCAGCCGGACCAACTGGAGCAACGCGAGACGGTACTCCGGCACCCGCGGCTCGATCGCGTCTCGCGCCGTGCCGGACAGCACGTGATTCAAGAGCGATTCCGCCTCGGGAATCGCCGATTCGCCGCCGAGTTCCATGAGAACGCGAGCCAGCCCGACGCGGGCCCGGGTCGTGAATTCACTGACTTCGTCCCGGGCGGCCCCCATCTGCTCGAGCAAGCGTCGGTACCAGGCTTCCGCCTCGGGCAGGGAGCGAAGCGAATGATGCGCCGCGGCCACCCGATACACCGCCTCCGGCCAGAGCCGTGCCTCCGGCGACTGACTCTCGACGAATCGCACGTAGCGGGAAAGCGCCGGCTGTACCGCGCCCGCCTTGTCGTGCAGGGTCGCCGCCCGCCAGAGAACGAGGAACCGATCCCGATCTTCGCCCTGGAGTGCCATCTCGACTTCGTCCATCGCCTCGGCCGCGGCCGCGAATCGCCGCGCCGCTTCCAGACGGACCTCGACCGGTACGAATTCGATCGCCTTCTCGACCCGGGGGTCGTCGCCCTCGAGGTACGGCCGAAGAATGAGACCGGCGGCCCGCTCCCGAGCCGTCGCGAGGAATTCGAGACCTCGCCGGCGATCCGCCGGCGTCCCACCGTGTCGGTGGATGAAGATGGCGTAATCGGCGGTCGCATCGTGCAAGGTGACCGCTTCGAAGATCTCGGCCTCGAACGCCGACTTCGCCGAGCGTTCCGCGCCTTCCAACGCCACTTGGATCGCTCGATCGCGGGCGACTTCCAATCCGGGTCCGATGGCCTCCACCAACACCGCCAGCCGAGCCATGCCGTCGATCGCCGCGAGATGATCATGCCGCAGAACTTCGAGATGCATCAGGCCGGCTTGAGCGAGCACCTTCTGTTCGAGTGTCGCATCGGTGATACCCAGCACCGTCTCGAAACGCGAGGTCGCATCGGCCAGGTCCGTGGCGAAGATTCCGCGATTCATCTCCCCGAGGGCATGTTCGATCTCGAGTTCGCCGAGAGAGAGAGACGCTTCCGCCGCGATCCGTCCGGTCGCCCGGAGTCGGTCGAGGGCGATGTGATAGCACTCCGCGGAGCGATCCGGCAATCCAAGCTCTTCGCGGTAGGCGTGTCCGAGCACCACCCAGAGCCCGGCCCAGTCGATGGATCCCAGCGGGTCTTCGCGATCACTCGCCCGACCTTCCAGCCGATGCATCGCAAGCCCGAGATCCCGGACCAGATTCTCGACCGAACCGTCCGACAACCGGAGCCGGGCGTCGAGAAGAACAGCCCAGGCGTCGATTTCAATGCCCGGTGATTCCGCGAGCAGAAGATCCACATCCTGACGAACTTCGGTCACCGAGGCGCCGGCGGCAAGCGAGGTTTCGATGGCACGTCGCCGCAGATCATGGCGTAGCCGATTGGCGATCGAGAGCCTGGCCAGATCCCCGATCGCTTCGAGTTCGACCGAGATTCGATCGAGTCGTTCCAGGGCATCGGCGTCCTCCCCGGCCGCCAGCCGAGCCTTCGCCATGACGAATCGTCGGGAAAGATCGAGCGAGATTCCATCCTGTTCCGCCCGTTCGTAGGCCTGAAACACCTGGGCCGCCTGATTGACGGGGGCGGAGACCACCGGGGAGACGGAATTCGCCCGATGATCGGCCACCAGCAGGTGGTATTCACCAAGGAGCGAGACGTTCTCCGCGAGATGAGGCTCGGCCGCCAGCAGATGCTCCGCCGCCCGATCCAGATCCCCAACATCAACCGCCTGACGGGCCATCGCGAGGTCGGCGGCGGGATCCGCCACCGGCGCCGAATCGACCCCTCGCTGGACCAGGGCAGCGACGATTGCGAGCAGGGAGACCCCGATGAGCGGGAACTGCCACGCCGATCGGACACCACGACCGACAGCCTTGGAATCATCCGTGGGCCTCTCTTCGGCGGTGGAGTCCACAGCCGAATCGGGCTTCAAGGGAGCCTCAGGCTCGTTTTTTGACTGACCGTCTGACACGAGATCCTCTCAACCCGCCCTGACCGGGATCGATTTCCGAGGAAATCCGACCACTGGGGCGTGACGATCGCGGCAAATCCATTCGCCGGCGCAACATTCATCGGCTGCAGGATCGAGAATCCTCCACATCTGCCGATCGTTCGCGCATCGGGTGCGCGAATTGAATTTAAATCGAGTCCGAATCCGAGGGCTCATCCGGCACCTGATGGCCCGAAGCGACGACGGTCCGAGTGAGGAGTTCAGGGATTCCGCGGCCCAGAGGCTCGAAAAGACCGAAGATCGCCAGCGGCCAGAACAACAGCACCGCCAGCTTCAGGCCGGCGCGAAGGCTTCGCTGCAGACGAGTCGCCGGCGAACCGTCCAGTGCGAGAATCCGGCCCCGGACCAGCCACTTCCCGATGGAACGGCCGGTCAGAACCTCAAGCACCCCCGAGAGCCCAGCGGAGATCAGGACCATCGCCAGCAACGGCGAGGCACTGGCAAGCCGACCCTCCAGGACGTCAGCCACGAATATCGCCGGCTCGAGTCCGTAGATGACCACGGCCGCCATCGCCCCGGGAGCGAGATCGATGCAGAGTCCGGCGGCTCGACGAGGAAAACCCAACGCGACCAGCCCCGGCTCCGGCACCGAAGGTGCCTTCTCGATGCCCGGACGGAGCAGAAAGGCCGCCATGAAGGCCGACATCATGACGATGCCGATGATCGGATACTGAACCAGCGAGCCCTCGGCCTCCACTTCGGTCGCGACCACGGGGTCCGAGACGCGGCCATCCGCCCGATCGATGCTCACGATTTCGACCGCCTCCCCGGCGACCCCGACCAACCACGGGCCGCTGCTGGTCAGGACCATCCCCGCCTTGCGAATACCGGCCGGCGTTCCGTTGGGAATCTCCGCCAGCGTCCGAAGGGTCGCCGCCTCCTGGTTGTCCCCGTCCTTCGCGACGGCTGAAACGCTGACCGGCACGGGAGGAATCAGATCGGAGACCACCAGGCCGCCCTCGGTCCGGGTGCCGAGCATGGTTCTTCCGGGGATCGCCTCCAACGCGAATGGCTTCCCCGTCACCCCGTCGACTCGGATCGACTCCCAGCCAGGATCGTCGCCGCTGAATCGCGACTGCTGCAGCGTCCCGCTCGGCGTTTGCCAGGCGATGGCCGGCGCTCGGCCGGATCGATGATCCACCCGACCGACCAGCACCTCGGATGCGGCTTCGAAACCCTCCGGCGAGGGCACCGATTCCCAGGTCCGCCCCGCGGGCCGGACGAATCGGATCACGCCTCCGCGATCAACATCGATCTCCGGAATCACCGAGGGTCGACGCCTCCTCTCCCCGTCCGTCTCCGCGGGGGGCGACTCGGGTCCCTCGGTGGCGGACTCCGGCCGGTCGGGCCGGGACACCCCTCGAACTCCCCGCTGACTGGGGCGGAAGACGAGCAGGACCTCATCCTCGTCGGCCGTGATCCCGGCAACCTCCGGCTCGGTCGGCACCGGCGGAAGGACCCGGGGGTTTCCGGGAGGCGTGGCGTACCAGACCCCGTTGATGGGATGCCGCGCGACTCCGATGGAGATGACCAGACGGGTGACACGGTCCGCATCCCGCGGGGGGAGGACCAACCAGCACCGTTCCCCATCCGCCGCGATCGCTTCGGGCCGGCTGGACAGACGATGAATCGTTCGAATGGCGGCGGAACCGACCTCCACGTCGAGGTGGGCGAGTTCCCAACGCTGGCCTTCAGTGGCGGGCCGAACCACGAAGACATGACGCCCCGAGGACGCGACCAGGACCGAGTCCGTGGCCTCGGCCCGATTGGTGAGACCGACGAGACCTCCCAGAACGAGCACCGCCACCACCAATGGTCGAATCAACGTTCTCATTCTGCTCCCTCCATCACGGGCGCTCGTTCGATCACATCGGGGCGAGATCGCTCGATCAGCGCCTCCACGTCGAAAAGACGTTCCGAAACCCTTCCCTGGGCCAGCGGGCCGTCGAAACTGATCACCACCCGGTCCTCGGTCGAACGAACGATCCGAACGCGTCGGGGAAGATCTGGCCAGGCGCCTGGAGGACGCCCCATGGTCTCCACCGGCGTGAAGTCCTCGTGGGTGGCGGTGGCGAGGATGCGGCCATCCGAGTCCAACAACTGGAGCCGAGTCGGGCCGTCTCCCGGGTCTTCGAGTTCCACCACCAGACGGCCCGGAAGCACGGGGACTTCCTCGCCTCCACCCCAGCGAATCGGATCCACGGTGAACCGTGACCGGGATCCCGTGGTCTGGAAGTCCGGGGGAGGATCGGCGGGCCACGGCAGGAGTCCGAGCATGGCCAGGAGTACCGGCGGAGACAGGAGTTCATCCGGTCCTCCAGAACCCTCCGCGGCATCGAGTCGTCGAATTCTCAACACGGATTCATCACCCGTTTCATCGAAGATCCACCAACGGTCGGCATTCCAGCCGGCCAGCAGAAGACTGGAGCCGACCTTGGAGACCCGTATCGCGGCTCGATCGACCGAGGATCTCCAGATCCGATGATCCGCCTGCTCGACATGACTGCCGTCGTCATCCGTCCAACGAAGCGTGATGGTTCCGGCACTGGAGAAGACCGAGAGAGCCTGAAGTCGTTCCGTCTGCGCCGTGCTGATCACACGCCACTGCTCCCGTGTTCCGGCCGCCTCCGGCATTCCTCGAGTCCAATCCCCGGTGACATCGTCCTCCCCCACTCGACAGCCGAGCGAGAAGAGTGACGCCACCAGAAGCATCGGGAGAAACGCGATCGAGGATCCTGATCGACGGATCGGGCTCGAGCGATCGACACCACCCGGCCTCCGATCCGGACTGGGAAAGGTGTCTCGTCTCATCCCTCATCCGAGAGAATGGTCGAAAGCTGATCGGCGATCGCTTCCGCGTCCTCTTCGGCCAGCCGGGGATCGGCCACCGACCAGATCGGCGCCTCGTCCCCGCCTCCGACTCGCTTGAACCGCCAGATCTCTTCCTCACCCTCTCGATCGCGGCCGACCATCCGGAGCCGACGACGGCGGAGGAGGATCAATCCGAGCACGAATCGGAAGGCCCGCCGACCAGGGTCGGCCTCTTCTTCGAGCCGGGCGAAGAGATCCACCAGGGTCTCGTCATCGACGAAGAGATTCCGCCGCCCTCCGGGCTCCGGGACCTCCGTTCGCCACCAGCAGAGCAATCGGTCGCCCAGGACACCGGACTGCCGGACCTCCTCCCAGACCTCCGGGTCGTAGTCCAGACGATCGACCATCGGTCGGTCACTCCGGCCGGCCGGGGCTTCCGGGTCGACGATCGGGCGAACCAAGGCCGTGAAGCATGGTTCACCGGGCACGAATTCTCGATCTGTGGCGGCGCATCGACCCGTCGTTCGGCCGATCACCAGACCCTTCAGTGGCGTGGACATGCCAACATCCTAACCCAGTGGACCTCCGGACAAAGTCCGCCGCTCACATCGATATACTCGGAAACGGACATGGACAGCCTTCGCTTTCTTCTCGACGCGTTTCGTGGCTACGGCCCGCTGGAACTCGTCATAGAGCTCTCGTTGATCTGGATCGTCATCTGGACGATCCTGAGGTTCTTGCGTCGCTCCAGCGGCGCCGGCGTGATCCGAGGGTTCGCGGTCCTGGTGATCGTGTTCGCGGTCGTTCTCCGACTGACGGAAGACGGCAGCGACACGCTCGCCCGCATCCGATTCCTCAGCGACCGGGTGGTGAGCCTGGTCGCCATCATGCTGGTGGTGGTCTTCCAACCCGAACTCCGGCAGGCGATGATCAGTCTCGGCCAGGCCAAGCTCTTCCGCCGCGGTCCGTCGTCCCGGAATGCCGTGGTCGACGCGGTGGCGGACGCCGTCGATTTCCTGGCCAAGAGCCAGTTCGGCGCGATCATCGTCTTCGAACGCAGCCTCGGCCTCCAGAGTCTGATGCGGAACTCGGTTCCGATCGATGCGAACGTCGATCCAAGATTGCTGCAGGCGATCTTCTATCCCAACAATCCGCTTCATGATCTCGCGGTCGTGGTGCGAGAGGATCGAATCGTCGCCGCCAAGGTCCAGCTCCCGCTCGCCCCTTCCGGACTGGTGCCGAGCCAGCTGGGCAGCCGACACCGGGCCGCGGTCGGGGTCACCCTCGATTCCGATTGCGTGGTGGTGGTGGTGAGCGAGGAGAACGGGCGGGTTCGCATCGCGGAGGACGGAGAACTCTCCCCGCCGATCCCCCGGGAGAACCTCGCCGCGGAACTCGTGGACCGACTCGGCATCTCCGAGCTCGCCGATCCTGAGGGTTCGACGGAGGAAGCACCATGAGCTCTCGCAAGAGCAGTCCTCGCGAACGTCTGGTGAACGTGATCATCGTGTCACTGGTCACGGTCCTGATCTGGATGTGGGCCGCGGGCGAGACCCGCGAAACCGAACCCGCCTTCGTCGACCTCGAACTGGTGTCTCCGACCGAGGGGTCCCTGCAGATCACGCCCTCGAAGATCCAGACGGTCCGACTGGAGATCCGAGGACCTCGCCGCGCGGTCGAAGCCGCGGCGGATCGTTTTCGGCAACCGGTCCGAATCACCGCCGGCACCATGGGCGTGCCCGCGGACCCGGGAGAACACGAAGTCGAACTCGCCCGCATCGCCACGGAACTCCTCGCGAACTGGCGGATTCCGGCGACCGTCCTCGATGCGGATCCGATGACCATCCGACTCGACATCGATTCCCTCACCGAGAAAACCACTCGAATCGTCGCGATCCTTCCCTCTTCGGCCCGTACCACCGGACGAGTGGAGGTCTCCCCGGAAACCGCGACCCTCGTGCTTCCCGGCGATCTGAAGGATCTCGAAAATCTCGAGGTCGAGGCTCGGATCACCGAACGCGACCTCGAGGGGCGTCAGCCAGGCCGCCGGCATCAATTCCAGGTCACGCTTCAACTCCCGGAAGCGATGGGGCCCGCGGGCGATTCGATTCGAATCGATCCGGCGACCGCCGAAGTGAATCTGACCCTCGACGCCAACGAGGAGGAACTGGCCCTGACCGCCCCCGTCCCGGTGCAGATCGCCGGCCCGGCCGCCGATCTCGACGGTTGGATGGTCGAGGTGAACCCCGCCAGCGCCTTTCTCCGAAACGTGGTCCTTCGAGGGCCCGCGGACGAGATCCAGAGACTCCGGGACCGCGAAGGCGGCCTCGGAGTGATCGCGTTCGTCCACCTCACGAGTGACGATCTTCTTCAGATGATCGAGGAGAAGCCGGTGACTCTGTGGAGCCTTCCCGCCGGGGTCACCGTGACCTCGGTCGACGGGGACGCCACCAGCAGCCCGCGGATTCCGGTGAGCATTCTCAAGCGACCGAGTTCCTGACCGACTCCCGAGGCGATCAGCTCCAGCGGATCGCGGCCCAGTTCTTCCGGCCTCGCCGCACGAGCATGATCCCGCCGTCCAGGACATCCGAGGTCTCGATTGGTCGATCCTCGGTCACGGGCTCGCCATTGATGCGGACCGCGCCGCCACCGATGAACTCCCGAACCTCGCGATTGCTGGAGGCGAGCCCGAGCTCCTTGAGCAGGCCACCGACCATGGGCGGTTCGGGACCGGCGAGTTCGGCCAGCGATCGGGAGATCGCCCCGAGATCGTCGGCGATCGCTCCGAGGGTCGCCTGATCGAGACCCCGGACCTTGCCGGTGAAGAGGGCTCCGGCCGCCGCATTGGCCGCCTGCATCTCCGACTCACCATGCAGCATCCGGGTCACCTCGTCGGCAAGCCGCTTCTGGGCCGCGCGCTCCTGCGGACGTTCCTCGGTGGCGAGCCCGAGGGCCTCGACCTCCTCGCGTTCCAGGAAGGTGAACCATCGCAGGTAGTTCACGACATCGGCGTCGGCCGCGTTCAACCAGAATTGATGGAAGCGATACGGACTCGTCCGAGCCGCGGTCAGCCAGATGGCCCCGGTCTCCGACTTGCCGAACTTGCCACCATCCGCCTTGGTGACCAGGGGCGTCGTCAGACCGAAGGTCTCGGCCCCCACCGTGCCCTCGGCCCCGTCGCCGACTCGTTCAAGCCGGCGAACGAGGTCGATCCCGGCGACGATGTTGCCGTACTGATCGCTCCCCCCCATCTGGATGGTGACCCCACGAGTGCGATGAAGGTGAAGGAAGTCGTAGGCCTGCAGGACCTGATAGCTGAATTCGGTGTAGCTGATCCCCTGCTCACGCTCGTTCAGTCGAGCACTGACCGAATCCTTCTGCATCATCACGTTGACCGAGAAATGCTTCCCGATGTCCCGGAGCAGATCGATGTAGCCGATGCTGCCGAGCCAGTCGATGTTGTCGACCATCTCCGCGCCATTCCGCTGATCACCGGAGAAATCGAGGATCCGTTCGAAGATGGGGCGAATCGACGCCACGTTGGCTTCGACCTGATCCGGGGTCAGCAAGGGCCTTTCAGCGCTCTTCCCACTGGGATCGCCGATCATCCCCGTCCCCCCGCCCATCAAAGCAACGGGGCGATGTCCCGCTCTCTGGAATCGGCCGAGCAGGATGATGCTCACCAGGTTCCCGATGGTCAGACTGTCCGCGGTCGGGTCGTACCCCACGTAGGCGGAACGGCATTCGCCATCGAGATGGGCGCCCAGTTCCTCGGACGTGGATTGATGGAGGAGTCCGCGCCAGCGGAGATCATCGAGAAAGGCGTTCATCGGAATTCCGGTCCGGGGTCGAGGCGACGTGGATTCATCGGAGGAGCGGGCCTTCGGAGCCCGCGGCGAATTCGATTCAGGCGTCGGCCAGCGACTTCGCCTTGTCGGAGATGTCGGCGATCATCGAGTTCCAGGATGCGTTGAAGGAATCGCGTCCGTCGATCTGCAACTTGGCTGCGACCGCGTCGAGATCGACCCCGGCATCCACGAATCGCTTCAACATCGCCTCGGATTCTCCACCGTCCGCCGGCAGCGAACCGTCGAGCGAGCCGTGATCGTGAAATCCGAGGAGCGTCTTCTCCGGCATCGTGTTCACGGTGTCGGGGGCCGCGAGGCCTTCGATGTACAACGTGTCGGGGAGGGCCGGATCCTTGGTGCCGGTGGACGCGAAGAGCAGCCGCTGCGGGGTGGCTCCCTTTTCCTTGAGCGCGGTCCAACGGTCGCTGTGGCAGAAGTCGACGAAAGCCTTGTACGACTGCGTCCCCACCGAGATTCCGAGGAGGTCCTTGAGATCCTCACCCGCGGAGTCGCCGACCGCTCGATCCCAACGGCTGATGAAGAGACTCGCGACCGAGCAGACCTTGGGATCCAGTCCGGCCTCGATGCGTCGTTCGATGCCCCGGGTGTACGCCTCGGCCGCGGCCAGGTAGTGCTCGCGACTGAACAGGAGCGTCACATTGATCGGAACCCCCGCGAAGATGAGTTCTTCGATCGCGGGGATGCCTTCGGGCGTGCCGGGGACCTTGATGTAAAGATTCTTCCGATCGGCCCGGGCGTGGAGGTCCTTGGCCTGGGCGATCGTGGAGGCGGTGTCGTTGGCCAGCAGCGGGGAGACCTCGAGACTCACCCAGCCGTCGATCCCACCGGTCTTCGCATGTACCGGCTGGAAGAGATCCGCCGCCCGACGAAGATCCGCCATCGCCAGCTCGAAGAACAACTGCTCGGTGTCGAGGCCCCGGCCTTCCAATTCCCGAATCTGCGGTTCGTAGCTCGCGGAACCCGAGATCGCCTTCTGAAAGATCGAAGGGTTGGACGTCAGCCCGGTGACCGAAAGCTCGCGGATGTACCGCTCGAGCGTTCCGTCGTCGAGAAGGTCGCGGGTGATGTTGTCGAGCCAGATGCTCTGGCCGAGGGCGTGGAGGTCGGCGGTGGCGGACATGATTGGGATTCCAGGGCGATCAAAGTCGAAGGAAGTCGGTGGCCCCGCGTTGCGACGGGGACCCGGGAAGGGTATCACGCGTGGAGACGAGGCCGCACCGACCTCGCCTTCGGCCGACGCCGGAGACCATTTCGAGTCGATCCCCCCCGCCCGAGCCCACCATGCACGCCACCCGAACCGATGCCGTCCGAAACCTCGTTGCCCGCCAGGCGGCCAATCGCCTGCCCGCCTGGAAGGCCCTTGTGGCCCACCGACGGGACATGGCGAAGACGACCCTTCGGGCCCTCTTCGCGGCGGACTCCCGACGAGCCGGCAGATTCACCACCGAAGGCCTCGGCATCACCTTCGATCACTCCAAGCATCTGGTGGATGAAAAGACCATGGACCTGCTCTTCGATCTCGCCGAGCAGGCGAAGGTGAACGAGCATCGGGCCGCGATGTTCTCCGGCGAGCGGATCAACGTGACCGAGGATCGTGCCGTCCTGCACGTCGCCCTGCGGGCCCCGGCCGATGCGACGATCGAGGTCGACGGGGAGAACGTGGTGCCCCACGTCCACGCCGTGCTCAAGCGGATGGGCACGTTCGCCAACAAGGTCCGAGGCGGTCGATGGCTCGGACATTCCGGAAAGCCCGTGCGAAACGTGGTCAACATCGGAATCGGCGGCTCGGATCTCGGCCCCGCCATGGCCTACGACGCCCTCCGAAAGTTCGCGAGCAACGACTTGACGATCCGGTTCGTCTCCAACGTCGACGCGAACGACTTCGTGGAGAAGACCCGGGATCTCGATCCCGAAGAGACCCTGTTCATCGTCTCCAGCAAGACCTTCACCACGCAGGAGACGATGACCAACGCCCATACCGCCAGAC
>NYSW01000038.1 GCA_002683195.1 Phycisphaerae bacterium | reverse complement strand
GTCGCCACGCGGATCCGGAATCCCATGGTTTCGAGCCGCGGCACGAGTCGGGGTCCGAACAAGGCGCCCGGCGTGCAGAAGGCGTCGGAGACCGATTGGTCGAGATCACCATCCAAAAGCGACGTTCCGCAGGCCAGAAGCATGCGGGCGGTCGCCGCGTACCCCGGATCCATGTCGACCTCGAATTCGACGGACACCGGGGGATCGGTGGAGACCGTCCGGTGGCGAGCATGTCCGTCGCGAAGCGTCGACTCCGCGGGACCCTTGCCGGGATCGGGCAGAAACCACCGCCGTGCGATCCATCGAAGCGGTGGAATCACGAGCACCGCGGCGAGTCCGACGGTGCATACCGCCAGCATCATCGCCCGCAGGAGTCCGGCCGCACCCGACCCGCCGGCGGCGCATTCGCGGTACTGAAAATCATCGCCCCATGGACGGCCGAGCAGTTCGTGCGTCCGGTGCACCACCGAGACGTTGACGCCCGCCATGAAGAACGGGCCGGTCCACTCGTCGAGCAGGCGTGAATGGCGGATGCCCCATTGTTCACCGGAACGGATCGGCTGGTCCGCCGGCGGCGAGACGCACAGGGATCCGGCGCCCCGCAGTGCGACTCGGATTTCCGGATCGCTCGCCCGGTCGATCATGTTCGCCGCGCTGGCGACCGTTCCTCCGCTCACCCCACCCCGGATCGGACCGACCGCCATCTCGACCTCGCGGGCGGGGCGGCCATGCGTCTCGATCGCCGCCGCCTGCAGGAGACGCACGCCCAGTTCGCTGGGCACGGAGTCGTAGCCGCACATCGAGACGATCCGGACCCCCGCGTCCCGGGCGGCGGATTCATATCGCGTGCGCATCCGGGTGACCCAGGGAACTTCGCCCGTGATGTCCGCCACGTGGGTTCGGGTCGCGATGCAGGCTTCGATCAACGGTTCCCCGACGTGGTCGTAGGGGCCGACGGTGGTCAACACCACGCGGGCGGACGCCGTCATGGCCTGCATCGATGCTTCGTGGCCCAGATCCGCAATGACGACGTCGGGTGCGTGACCGCCGGCGTCGAGGATCTCCGCCCGGATCGACTCCAACCGCGATCTCGATCGGCCGGCGATCGCCCATCGGCGTCCGCCGAGGTGTNNGGAGGCGGCGAGGGCGACCAGTCGACCGGTGTANCCGGTGGCGCCCCAGANGACGAGGTCATGAACTCTTGACGGGTCGTTCGCAGTGGTGGTCATGGCGAACACGCTATCCGTGCGCAACGATTCAAGGAGGTTCTCGAGGGGAGATCATGACCGCCGACCTTCCGCCGGTTGCTACCAGTCGCCGATCCAATCCAGGGCCCGGATGTCCGCCTTCGAGCTCCCGAACAGGAGATCGTCGCGGCCGTCGTGGAAGATGTAGAGCGAGCCGAATTCCGGGGATTCCTCGAGACCCGGGTACCAGTTGAAGCCGAGGACGTCCTCGTCGTCCGCATCGACTCCATCCACGTTGAACCGACCCGCACTGGAAAGCAGGAAGGTCGTCGAGTCGGGGCGAACGTCACGGATCGCGAGGGCATCGATGTCCTCGCCCTGGCCGGTGAACCGGCTGTAGTCCGAACCGAACACCCGCTCCCAGGTTCCCCGGGTGTTGGAGCCGAGCGAATCGGGCCGGAAGCGGAGTACGTCGGCATCGTCCACCCGTCCCACGCCGTCGAGCTGGATGGTGCCCTGGACCGAGATCAGCAACGAGCCATCGGGTTCGACCGCGAGGGCGTCGATGTTCCCCCGCGTACCCGAGAGTCCGACGTCNCTGCCGTCGAAGTGGAACGACCAGCGNCCCGTGCTCTGGTCGCCGAACTCCGTCGCGTGGAACATCAGGATGTCGGAGCCGNTGACCGGGTTTTCCGGTGCATCCTCCAGCCCGTCGGGTTCTCCGATGCCCGCGAAGCTCATCAGCAGGGTCCGCTGATCAAGCCGGGTGATGGCGTCGATCACNGGATCGACCCTCCATTCCGGTCCGGTCCTGAAGTACAACTCCATGCCGCCGGTCGACGGGTCGTANAGATGGATGTCGCCCTTGCGGGCGATTCGCTGGATCCAGCCCAGGAAATCGTTCCAGATCCACACCCGCGGACGACCAGCCACCGCCAGCAGGATCGAATCCGTTCGTTCCCCGGGGCATCTGATGTCGACGAGGTTGCCACCGGCATCGACCATGTAGCGACGACTGGTGTTGAGGTCCGGACAGAAGATGGAATCCTCGACCACGACGTCGTATCGCTCCCAATCCTCCTCTTCATCCGGATGTCCGAACGCTTCGGGGTCTCCGTTCTGATCGAGGTTGTAGGAAAAGTCGCAGCGATCGACGAACGCCTTTCCGATCTCGTCTCCGAAGAACACCGCACCGCCGGATTCGAAGGATCGGTTGTCGGTGAACCGGCATCCGTACATGCTCACGGGATATTCGATGTCCCCGGCTTCCCGAGCATTCAGGGACGTCCAGATCGCACCGCCGAGCTGGGCGTCGTTCCTCTCGAAATCGCAGTCCAACAGGATCAGTCGATCGAGGGCGGCATGAACCCCGCCTCCTCGCAGGGAGTCGTTGTCGATNAAGGTGCAGGCCCACACCACCGTGTCACCGGTCGTGGCCAGGCCGCCGCCGCGGGCCGACGAGCAATCGACGAAGGTGCAGTCCGCGGCNACGCCGCCGCGGAAGAACTGGACCGCGCCACCGCTCGCGCCGTTGGAATCACACTGCTTGAAATCGCAGCTGGCGACCACGATGGGTACGGAGCAGGAGATNCCGGTGGCGACGTTGGTGGATTCNAGGTCGTCGAAGGTGCAGTTGGAGACGGTCAGGCAGAAGTCGTTTCCGAAATCCGGGTCGGCGTACACCCCGATGGCGGCGGATTCCCAGTACCAGGGNTGGACTTTGATTCCTTGAAAACTGTTGTCGGTGATCGAGCCGCAGGAATCCACGATCTCGAGGGCGGGCTCGCGGGTGCGAAGGCCGAATTCAGTGCGCTCGAATCTGCATTCATGGATGTCGACCATCGAATCAAGGACGGTGACGGAGTTGTACCGACCACAATCGGTGAACCTCGTCCCGGACATGATCAGCATGGAGTNNCGTACCGAGACGATCGCCGGTTCGCCCATGAGATTGTCGATGAAGTCGCAGTCGTCGAGGACGAGGCCGCCGTTCTGGACCTGAATCGCAGGCTGCTCGAAACCTTCAAGGCCATGGAAGCGGCAGGACTGGATGGTNGGATGGGATCCCGANATCCACACGGCATTGCCCGTGCCTTCCGCCATCCCCTGAAACTCGAGGTTTCGGATGCGNGTGGATTCGCGCTCGCCGGACTGGATCAGGATGGCGGGGATGGATTCGGGTTTCAGGGCCAGGGACACGATGGTCGATCCGTCGNATTCTCCCTCCAGGGTGATCGCCTTCCCCTGGAAGTCGAGTTGTTCGTAGTCNTCCCCCCACNCCCAGGTNCCCCCGGCGAGGCGGATCACGTCTCCATCTCCGGCCGCATCGATCGCCGACTGCACCCGGTCCGGTGGGCCGGCGTCCGGTTGGAGCACGATGGTCTCGCCCCGAGCGAGCGTGATCATGAATCCCGTGGCCAGAACGGCCGTGAGAAGGGGTGNATCGCATCTTCGGGTGTTCATCATCGGGCTCCTGCGTGTCATNCCGGGGGACGGCGTCACCGTGCCGCCGCACGGTGTCCTTGGAAGTCCTGATCGCCAGCCGCTCGATCTCGAGCCATGGTGAGAGGCGGGGAGACGTCGGGTCAGTCACCGTTAGGAAGCGATGTCTCGGGCGTGACAGGAGAAAACCGAATCGAAGGGAAATCGCCCAAACCGACCAATCAAACGGAATGGTCTGACTTCCAGACACTCACGTACGCGCGTGTTGAAAGACGTTTCGGGGTCTCTTCGGGGGTCTCGGCGGGGTGTCGGCGGCATCGGAGAAAAAACTCCGAATGATCCGCGAACTCCGGGGGACGGTGTCGTCTAGTGGCTGGAAGCCGCTACCTGATTCCGGGCCGGGTTCCAGAAACTCATCCCTCAAGGAACCTTGACCATGATTCATGCACTCGCTGGAACCGTCCTCTCCGTTGGCCTCCTGGCTGCTTCGCCCACGGGGGTGGGCGAACCCGGAGGCACCCTGGCTCAGGCTCAGGAAGCCGAAACGACCGAAACCGACCTGGTTCGCCGTCGTGTCGACTTCAGTTTCGACGGCGGGACCGCTTCCCAACTGTTCGCTCAGCTCCAGGACGTCTATCCCGAGTACTCGTTGATCGTCGACAAGAACGCTCGTAGATTTCAGATCGACGGCTTCGACGCGAAAATCACCGATCCGAGCACCATCGTGGATCTGGTGTGTGGGGTCAACGGGACCGTGGTGAATCCAGATGGCCTGGAAAGCTCACAGATCGGCAAGCTTCGGTTCAGGTCTGTCGGACAGGAGCTGGTCCAGATCCTGTTCGACACGGGGCCACGACGAGGATTCGGTCCGGCAGCGACCCCCACGGTCGAGATCATCTCCATTCAGGAGCTGCTGACCAGCGGAATGACCGTGGAGGCCATCTTCGGAACCGTCCAGGCCGCCATCGATCTCAGGGATCAGGATTCGGAGGCCAAGATCCGCTTTCACGAGGAGACCGGAGTCTTGTTCGTGAAGGGCATCGATGCGGTCAACGAGATGGTCGGGCAGACCATCGATGCCTTGAAGGCCAGTGCGAAGTGGCTGGTGTCGGATGAGGCGCTCGCCGCCAAGGAAGCCCGCATCAGGTCCGATGCCCTCGACGCGCTCGAAGTCACGAACCAGGCGGCATTCAAGGTTCAGGAGGAGAAGATGAAGAAGCTGATGAAGGATCACGAGGCTCTCATGGAACGAGATCGTCGACGGGAGGACCGGAAGGACGCCGAGATCCAGAAGAGGCAACTCGACCCGGTAGATTTGAACGAGGAAGACTGATTGAATCCGGATTCGCTCATCACGCAGATGTCGGGCTGGCTGGAGTGTGCATGGAACTTCCGGACGGGGACAACCAACCATCGATCCGGCAGCTCACGGCCGCGATCGCCTCGGGTTCGACCGAGGCGTTCGCGGCGTTCTACGAGCAATGGTTCGATCGTTGTCTGGAGTCGGCCATGAGGATGACCGGCTTCGATGAGCCCACCGCTCTGGACATCGTGCAGGACACGATGGTCACCGCGGCCACCCAGCTGCCACGATTCAGGGATGAACGACAACTGAAGGCCTGGCTGGATCGAGTCATGCTGAATGGNGCNCGCGATTGGATTCGNGCTGAATCACGTCGTCGNAGGCGGGAGCAGCGNCCGGTGGAATCCGGAGTNGAATCCATGACNGCNGCGGATCTCGAGGAACTCGAACGACACCTCGAAACCCTCGATGAGCAACANCGATCGATCCTGCACCTTCGTTTCAGCCTGGGGTGGAGCCTGCAGAAGATCGGGAACTCCCTCGGACTCGGTGGACCGGGATCGATCGACGGCCGGATTCGACGGTCCCTTGAACGACTGCGTCGTGAATATCGCCAGGAGGATGAAGACCATGNCCAATGAACNNCGCGAACTCTCGTCCGCCGGTGCCCGACGGCGGGCACGGATGCTGCCGCTGCTGCAGGACGCCGTCCGGGATCGGGTGCGACGGAAGCGTCGCCGTCGGNCCGTCGCCGGTTCCCTGTTCGTCTTCGCGCTGATCATCGGATCGGTCGAGTTCATGGATGGGGGAGGGTCGGTCACGCAGGAGCCGGGAGACCGTCTGGCCGATGCGGGTGGAGGAACGGAGTCGATGCCACCGGGCGGAATCCCCGGCCCGGGTCTCGGCCCCGATCTTCCATCGATACCCATCGGGCCCCGGATCGACATCCAGGCGATCGATGCGACCGGTCTCTACGCGAAGGCCATCGAACGCGATCCGNAGATCTTCATCACCACGCCCGCCGAGCTGCCCGACGNTCTTCGATCGGTCGAGCGTCGGGTGTTGGTNGAGCNGGTCAGCANCGATCAGCTGATGACGGAACTGGCGATGTCGGGCCTCGACAGTGCCGTGGTCTGCTCGAATCAGGGCTGCCGACTCTTCNTCGGGANNCCGGAGGACGGTCCGGNCAACGGNGAGCCNCGGACCTCCGGTCGNGGGACCTGAAGCCGANCGTCCAGCCCTGACTCGAGCGGTCGATCGAGTGCTCGCGCATCTTGAAAGGTCCCGGGCCGTGCCTCGCTTCGGTGATTCCGACCTCGCGGGACCGCGATAGAATCGGCGGTCGGGCCCGGACCCACGAGCCATCGATCACCATTCGGAGATCACCGATGACCGANCGCAAGANGACGAAGAAGAAGCTGGCGGCCGGTCTCCTCCTGCTTCCAGTCGCCGCCGCATCCCTGGTGTTCGCCGGGTGTGTCCGCACCTCGGGCGGGACCTGGTACTTCAATTCNGCGCCGGTTCCCGAAGGGTGGCCGGAACTGACGCCGGTGGGCGAGGTCGAGATCAGGGAGTATCCGAGCTANCGCGAAGCGGTGGTGACCGAGGAACAGGGTGGTTCGGGNACGACTCCNATGTTCCGCTCGCTCTTCCAGCACATCAGCACGAACGACATCCCCATGACCTCCCCGGTCGACATGAGCTACGCCGACGGAGGAGACGCGGATGGATCGGATGGTGGCCGTGATCGGATGACCGGGATGGCCTTCCTCTATCGCACGCCCGAACTCGGGCCGGTGGGGACCGACGGCGTGGTCCGGGTGGAGGATGTACCCCCGAGGGCCTACGCCAGTACCGGCGTGCGAGGCTCGTACTCGCCCGCGCACTACTCGGAAGGGATCGACCGGGTCAGGGCGTGGCTGTCGGAGCAGTCCACGTGGAAGGCCGACGGATCCTCGAGATACCTCGGGTACAACAGTCCCTTCGTTCCCTGGTTCTGGCGCTACGGTGAAGTTCAGATCCCGGTGGTGCGGGTTTCGGAAACCGTCGACGACTGATCCCGTCGCCCGACTCAACGCTCGGGCGTCGTCTTTTTTTCCATCCCCGGCATCGTTTGAGCCTCCCCCGTGGATCGTCGATGACGGCCCGGCAGGGGGGCGGTGATCTCCGAGCGGCGCGGGCGTGGTACGGTCGGGCGTTCGCTTCGGAGTCGACGAATCTCAATCGCGGGGTCATGGTCATGATTTCAATTCTGTTCGCGTGGGCGGTCTTGCAGAGTCCGGTCCCGATCGTCCAGTGGGGGGGCGATGACTCGGGGGTGACTCGCACCCGCATCGAACTGGTGACCGATGCGACGATGCTCGAAGAGGTATGGCGACTCACGCATGGAGGCGAGATCGACGGCCTTCCGCGGGTCGACTTCGATCGGACTCGGCTGGTCCTGGCCTGCCGGGGGCGCGAGATGGATGTCCGGCGGGTCACCGCGATCGGAATCGAACGCACGGACTTCGAAGTGGTGCTCACCATCGACGCGGGTCCGACCGAACCCGGGGACGCCGGCACGTCGGAAGCGACGACCGCCTGGGGTCTGTTCGTGATTCCCAAAACGCCGCAACCGGTGCGGGTGCGATACGACGCGTCGGAGGATCGTGATGGAGATCCCCGGTGGGAGACGATCATCGTTCTCGGCGGGGGTGGGGATGCCGGTGGTCGACCTCGGGGCGACGGGGAATCTCCGGAGAGGCACCGNCCGTCCGAGGAGCATCTCGAGCGGCTCCGTCGTCCCTGGACCGGGAAGCTCGCGGAGCCTCCGCGGTACTTCATCAGTCATGGCTACGACGCACGGTGGTCCGCGGCGATCAAGTCCGGCATCGATGTGACTCGCGACTATCTGGGCAATTACGGCCCGGTGCAGGTCTACATCGTCGGNCAGGAGGATGATGAGTTGTCGGATCCCGTGCATCGGNACGACATCGCCGAGACCTTCTGCCGGATCCACAACCAGGGAACCGATCGACCGATGGAGGAATGCCTGGCCAGCGATGGCCGGGAGATGGCCCGGAAGGCGGCGGAGGGTGTGACCGAAGCCTTCATGACCATGGCCATGGATGCNGATCCGCCGATCGCGGAACTGGTCTTCATCAACGCCCACACGATGGGGGGNGNGGAGNTGATGCCGACCCGCAGCATCCACGAATACGTTCACGTCTATCAGAAGGCGTTCGAGTTCACGCCGACCTGGATGATGGAGGGCGGGGCGGAACTGCTGGCGGCTCACCTCGGTGCGAAGCATGGGTGGGGCGATCGCGACCGGACCCTGGAGTGGTACGCCCGGAACCTGGCCGAGGCGAAGGATCTTGAATTCACGATCCGGGACATGGAAGAGATCGAGACGGCNGCGCCGGAGGTCGCGAAGTGGCATCGCGAACTGGCGTACGACGCGGGAGCCTGGGCGGTCGCCTTCGCGATTTCGAAATCGCCGACCCGGAGCATCGGGCGATACTTCCGGACCATCTATCCGATGGTCGACGAGCTGGGCTGGAAGGCCGCGCTCTGTCGGTACACCGGACTGCAGGACATCGACGCCTTCTACGCCGGGTTCGAAGCGCTGATGGCGCAACCACTGAAGGATCGACTTTCCATGCTCGAGACGCTCGAGGACTGATCTCGGAGATCCCCCCTCCCCCCGCGGCTGCGCCGGGGAACCGTCAGTCCTCTTCGACCTTGGTGAGAATGAAGGTCGAGGCCACGTGCTTCTCGCCNGGTTGAACGAGCACCATCCGGATTCGCTGCTGGTCGAGCAGGGTTCCGTGCAGGTATCCGTTCTCCTCGGTCTCCACCAGGTGGATCTCGCCGGTCGCGGGAACGAATGTCCCGACCACCGTTTCCTCGTTCTGGGTCGAAGGGGTGTCGCCGTCGTGGCCGCCAGGTCCTTCGATCAGCTTCCAGCCCGACGTTCCCTTGACGAGTCCCTGTTCATCCACCTCGAGCACCAGGTATTTGTTGGTCTGGCTGCGTCCGGACGAATTGATCGTGTGCCCGGTTCCTTCCCAGGTTCCGGTCACCTGTTCGTGGGAGTGCGGCTGCTGGCAACCACCGAGCGCGAGGGCACTCCAAAGAACGGCGGAGGTGATCATGAACGGCTTCGGAATCGACATGGGTATCTCCTTTGATTTCAGGCATCACTATATCGATCGGAGGTGGGATCGGATGGAATCCACCGGGAAGATCGCGATCGATCGAGACTCAGCGGAGAGATTTCATGGGGCATTTTCACGAGTCGGTGAGGCACCACACTGGTACTGCCACGTCGAGATGGAGGTCATCGATGCCGTCTCCGCTCGCCTTCACGGGCGAGTTCCGACACCTGCCGTATTTCATGGGATATCGCGGCTGAAGACGCCGGCCTCAGACCGCGCCGCCACGCGCGGCGATCCGGTCCCCGTACGCCTTGGACAACGAATTGGCGGACAGGCCGTGGAGCAGGACGCTGAGCAGGATGGTCCAGGTCACCGTGGTGGCGAGGATCTCCGATCCGGGGAGCATCTCGTCCTGCACCAGGACCACGAACACGATGCTTGCGAGGCCCCGGGGTCCGAACCACCCCATGAAGAGCCGGGTCTCCCAGCGAAGCCCGAGGCCGATGGCGGCGATGAANACCGGAATGATCCGAATGACGGTCAGGCTCGAGAGGGCGTAGGCGAAGACTCGCCAGTCGAGATATTGCCAGGTGAGTCCGACCGCGACCGCGCCGAACATGAACCAGGTGACGAGGGCCATCGAGTCGCCGACGCCTTCCGCGGCATCGAGGAAACCTCCCTTGTTCCNCTTCTCGGTGGTGCCGAAGATCATGCCCGCGACGAAGCAGGCGATGAANCCGCTTCCCTCCAGCCACTGGGCCGTGGCGAAGCACGTCAGGGCCAGGGCGATCACCGGGATCTGCATCCACGAACCGGTCACCCATTCCCGCTCGGAACAGAGCCGGATCAACCGGCCGCCAACCAGCCCCGCCCCGCCGCCGATGAGAATGCCGATGCCGATCGCCTGCACGGTCAGCGTCGCCATCAATCCGGCGGCATGGCCTGATTCGGTGTCCCCGACGGCCAACGCGAGGAAGAACAGCAGCNCCGGCACGCAGATGCCGTCGTTCAGGCCGCTTTCGACGTTGAGGCTCTCCCGCACGGATCCCGGGACCGCTGGATTTGTCACCNCCGCCTNGCCCAGCGCGGCATCGGTCGGGGCCAGCATGGTGGCGAGGAGCGCGATCTCGAAGAGACCGAGTTCGTCGAAGAAGAGGTAGCCGGTCCCGAATCCGAAGACCAGAGTGAGTGGCAGCCCGATGAACAGGAGCCGGATGGGAATGGTCTCGATNCGNCGCAGGGTCGTGAGATTCGTGTTCGCCGAGTCGGTGAACAGGACGAGGGCGAGCGTGAGTTCCGCGAGGATCTTCAGGCCCTCGCCGCCGATCCGGACATCGACCCAGCCGAGCGCCTGGCCGCCGCAGAGGAATCCGGCGAGCACGTACACCAGCGCTCCGTTGAACCCGGATCGACCGAGACGCGAGGCGATGATCGAGTAGAGGAAGGCGAACCCGGCGATGATCGCGAGGTCGGAGTAGTCCATGATGCTGATCCGTCTGAGAGGGGCGCTGGCGAGCGATTCGATGCCGGGCTCGAGGCGGGGCGGTCGATCGCATCCAGGATCAAGGTAGCGAAACCGAGGGCGGGCGTGCGACCATCGCGATCAACGGGCACCCCGTCCTCATCAGGATCTCAGGAAGGATTGCGAAACTCGCTTGGATCGAACGCCTCGGTACGCGAGGGCGATTCTCCGCCGCTTGCGACCGGAGCTCATGGCCTTGATGACAAGGTCTCCCGGAGCGCGAGGTCGTGGCTCATCTTTCGGTGGCTGGCGTTGCATGCCGTCAGCAGGAATCAGTACGATCCCGCGAAGATCGCGAAGAGGAACGGGTCGAGAGTGGACCCCGCGGTCGAGAGTCTTCAGAGTCTCTTCCAGGTCCTCGAGCCGGTGACGACGCAGAAAGACCCCGCCGAAGCGGTCGGCTGACCGGATCGATGTCCTCGGCGAGGGGTTCGCGCGAAAAGGGGGGCGGCGATTCGAACGCCCGACCTTCATCCCGGCGACGTGCGTTCATCCACCGAAATCGCCGGGTGGAGCGAACCCCCAGGAATTCAACGCGGTACCGGGAAGCGTGTCTCCGGCCGCACGGAAGGTCCGGGTCGAGCCACTGATCCCGGTTACCCTCCGAAGACGGGGCGGCATCCACCAGGAGGATCGCATGATGATCACCGTCAGAGCAATCGGCGCCGCGGCATTCGGAATCTGTTGCGGGTTCGCCGTGGCGGATGATGGAGAGGCCGCCGGATCGAACCAGGCGACCGTGGTCATCCGGGCGGACACGCCTGCCACGACGTACGACCCGATGATCTACGGC
>NYSW01000037.1 GCA_002683195.1 Phycisphaerae bacterium | reverse complement strand
CGACCTCGTGTTCATCCTGATCAACTTCAGCAACCCGACCGACGACACCCCGGCACCGTGATTTCGGACGCTGGCCCCCGGCGATCGTTCGGATCGTCGATCCTGCTCGATCAGTCGGCCTTGGCCGTCTCGAATAGATCGATCAGGCGGGTCTCGCCCCGGGTGCGGCTTTCGGTGGAGACGGTCTCGAGGAACTCTTCGAGACCCATGGAGCCGAGGTTCTGGTCGACGCCGAAGGCTCGGATCGAGACCTCCCGGTTCTCGGCGTCGCGCGGTCCGACCACCGCGAGGTAGGGGACCTTCATGTTGGCGGCGACCTTGACCTTGGCCTGAATCCGTTCCGATCCGTCGTCGACCGTGGCCCGGATCCCCAGGGCCTTGAGCTTGCCGAGCACTTCGTGGGCGTAGTCGGCGCTCTTGTCGCTGATCGGGAGCACACGGACCTGCTCGGGAGCGAGCCAGCACGGGAACGCACCGGCGAAGTGCTCGATGAGCACGCCCACGAAGCGTTCCATGGACCCGAAGGGAGCGCGGTGGATCATCACCGGCCGGTGCCGGGCGTTGTCGGCCCCGATGTATTCGAGATCGAATCGCTCGGGCAGGTTGTAGTCGACCTGGACGGTGCCGAGCTGCCATTCGCGGCCGATGACGTCCTTGACCACGAAGTCGATCTTCGGGCCGTAGAACGCGGCTTCACCGGGTTCCTCGCTGAACGGGGCTCCGAGTTCCTTTGCGGCGTTTCGGCAGGCCTCCTCGGCCTTGTCCCAGTTGGCGGGGTCCCCGACGTACTTGCTGGAGTCGGGATCCCGAGTGCCGACCCGGACTCGATAGTCGGTCATGCCCAGGGTGTTGAAGATCAGCTTGACGATCGAGAGGCAGCCACGGACCTCATCCGCGATCTGGTCCTCGCGACAGAAGAGGTGGGCGTCGTCCTGGGTGAACCCGCGGACCCGGGTGAGGCCGCCGATCTCGCCCGACTGCTCCCAGCGATACACCGTGCCGAATTCAGCCAGGCGCACCGGGAGTTCTCGGTAGCTCCGTTGTTCGCTGGCGTAGATCCGGATGTGGTGCGGGCAGTTCATGGGCTTCAGGAGATAGCCCTCGATCTCGCCTTCGTCGAGGCGGTTGGCGAGTTCGCCGCAGGAACAACCCTCGGTTGCGAATTCGATGAGCTGGGCCCGGTCGATGACCGGGGTGTACTGGCTGTCCTGGTAGTACGGGAAGTGACCGCTGGTGCGATAGAGGTCGAGCTTCCCGATGTGCGGGGTGAAGACCTGGTCGTAGCCCTGCTTGCGGAGTTCCTCGCCGATGAAGTCCTGGAGCTGCTGGCGGACGACGGCGCCGTTCGGGGTCCAGAGGACGAGGCCCTGGCCGACCTGCTCGTCGATGTGGAAGAGCCGGAGCTGCTTGCCGAGCACGCGGTGATCTCGCTTCTTGGCTTCTTCGAGGAGCAGGAGGTGCTTCTTCAGCTGCTTCTTGTCCGCGAAGGCGATGCCGTAGACCCGGGTCAGGCGATCGCTGTTCTCGTCACCGTGCCAGTAGCTCGAGGCGAGGTTCATGACCTTGAAAGCGCCGATGCGACCGGTGGACGGCACGTGGGGACCTCGGCAGAGGTCCTCCCAGTTCGTGCCGGGCTCGCCGGTGGCGTACCAGGACAGGGCATCGGAGCCGGCTTCGGCCGCTCGCTCGGCGTTGTCGATCTTGTACTTCGATCCTTCGGCCTGCAGCTTCTCCATGCCCTCCGCCAGGGACATCTCGTAGCGGGTGAAGGGGCGGTCCTCCTTGACGATTCGCTTCATCTCCGCTTCGATCCGTTCGAAGTCCTCGCTGGAGATCGCGGAGCCGTCCGGCATCGCCATGTCGTAGTAGAAGCCTTGCTCCACGGGAGGGCCGTAGACCAGCTGGACGCCGGGGAAGAGATTGGTGATCGCTTCCGCCATGACGTGGGCCGCGGAGTGGCGAAGCAGGAACAGGCCCTGCTCATCGATCTCGCCGTCGCGGGTCTTGGGGGTCACGAGGGCGAGCTTGCAGTCCGCGTCGATCGTGGTGCCCAGGTCACAGAGCGTCCCGTCGATCGTCGCCCCGAGGGCCGACTTGGCCAGGCCGGGACCGATGTCGGCCGCGACCTGGGCGGGGGTGGTGGGGGCGTCGTACGAGCGTTCGCTCCCGTCGGGAAGCGTGATGCGGGGCATGGCGGGGTCTCTGGGGGGAGGACGGATCGAATCGAATCAGGATTGTACGGGGTCGATCAGGCTCCCACCGTGATCGGGGAGCCGTCGGACCAGGATCCTTGCGGGCCGAGGAAGCCATCGGGCGGGATCAACCGTCGCCGATCCTGAGCGTCGATCGGGTTTCCAGCGGCCTCTCCCGAACGCCGGCCACGAGGTCGTAGACCATCACTCCCTCGACTGGGTGCGGCTTGCGCAACGTTTTCCGGTGAGGATCGTGATCCAAGCCGAGGAGGGCAGCACCTTTCGCATGGGTGAAACCGCCGCGGTGATCGCGATCCCGGGGGTGGATGAACTTCCTCGTCCGAAACTCCCGGCGGTTCGTCGATTCTTCCGATGGCTCGGCCTCGGTCATTGAACCACGGCCTGCGACTCAACCTTCCTCGAAGAGCGGTTCCTGATTCTTCGGCGGCGGGGGCTTGCGTTTGAGTTCGTCCAGCAGGGCCGCGAAGTCATCGGCCCCTCCGAACTGCTCCTGCTCGCTGGCGAATCGGATGTAGGCGACGGCATCGATGCCTCGGAGGGCGGTGGAAAGACGGCGTCCGATCTCGCAGGTGGTGACCTCGCGATCGAACTCCCGATGGAGCCGGTCTTCGAGGGTCCGAACCAGATCTTCCTTGGCATCTTCGCTGATCGGCCGCTTGCCGCAGGCGGCGTGGAGCCCCTTGAGAATCTTTTCGGAATCAAACGGGACCCGGCTCGCGTCACGCTTGACCACCACGAGGCGACGAACCTGCTCGACCCGTTCGTAGGTCGTGAAGCGCTTGGCGCACCCGTCGTGTTCACATTCTCGACGGCGCCGAATGGAGGTTCCGTCGTCGCTGGGACGGGAGTCGACCACTCTGATCTTCGTTGAATCGCAGAAGGGGCAGCGCAAGGGATCTCCCGATGACGGTGACCTGATCCCCCGCATGGTCTTCGAGGAGAGGCCCGGGGTCAAACCGGGATTCCCTCCCCAGAACGCTTTTACACGGGTCGGAGCGACCTCGAGGGGTCAGACGTCCTCGACTTCCGTCACCTTCTTGGCGATCAGTTCGTCGACTCGGCTGACATGGGTCTTGGTCGCATCCTCGACCTCGCTCTTGGCGTGATCGACGTCGTCGTCGGAGAGCTTCTGCTCACTGCCGGTGGCTTCGATGGCCTTGATCGCGTCTCGTCGAGCGTTCCGGCAGGCGATCTTGGCGTCCTCGCCCATCTTCTTCACCTGAACCACCAGCTGCTTCCGCCGATCGGCGGAGGGGGCGGGAACCGTCACCCGGATGGCGTTGCCCTCGGACATCGGATTCAGTCCGAGATCCGCGGCTTCGATCGCCTTGATGATGTCGTTCTTGGCCGCCGGGTCGAAAGGCTTGACCAGAAGCTGCTGACTTTCGGCCACGGAGATCGCTGAAAGTTCGCGAAGGTCGGTCTGCGATCCGTAGTACTCGACCTTGACGTACTCCAAAAGGGCGGTGTTGGCCCGGCCGGTGCGGATGCCGCGGAGTTCCTTCTGGAGGTACTCCAGGGACTTGTCCATGGTCTCGCCACATTCGAGCAGGGTCTCGTCGATGTCCATCGGTCGTCTCCGGTTCACGACGGGTGGCGTCGTGGATGTTCGCGGGGGGGGCTGATCGCTCATTGTAGTGGAACGGTCGCGGGTTCCGAGGGTCTCTGGCGGATCAGTCGGCCTGGTTGTCCACCAGGGTTCCGATCGTCTCTCCTCCGACCACCCGGGCGATGTTGCCCGCCACCTGGAAGTCGAAGACCTGGACGGGCAGATCGTGCTCGCGGCACATCGTCAAGGCCGTCATGTCCATCACGCCCAACTGTTTGTCGATGGCTTCCGCGAAGGTGAGGTGATCGAATCGAGTCGCCGTCGGATCCTTCTTCGGATCGGCGGTGTAGATGCCGTCGACCTTGGTGGCCTTCAGCAGGCGGTCGGCGCCGAGTTCGATTCCTCGGAGGCTTGCACAGGTATCGGTGGTGAAGAACGGGTTTCCGGTTCCGGCCACCAGAATCACCACTCGACCCTTGTCGAGGTGGCGGAGGGCCCGGAGCCGAATGAACGGCTCGGCGACCGCCGTCAGATTGATCGCGGACATGCATCGGGCCTCGACGCCCTGGCGTTCGAGGGCCTCCTTGAGGGCGACGCCGTTGATCACGGTGCCCAGCATCCCCATGTAGTCGGCGGTGGACTGATCGATGGTTCCGTCCTTGGCCAGGGTCGCGCCTCGGATGATGTTTCCTCCGCCACAGACCACGGCCATCTGAACCCCGCCTTGTCTTGCCTTCGCAATCTCGGAGGCGATGTGGGAGAGGTCCTTGGAGTCGATTCCGAGAGTGTTGGGCGCGGAAAAGCACTCGCCACTGATCTTGAGGACGACTCGGCGGGGGGGGTGGCTCATCGGCGGGGACTCCAGGGGAAACGTGATACGAAGAAGGAAGATACCAGCGAGGCGGGGCGGGACGCGGAGGTCCGAAAAACCCCGGTCGGATTCGGCGGATCAACCGCTCGATTCGTAGGATGGCGGACGGATATCCGTCCCGGAGTGCGTATGGCACTCCCGGAGGGGAAGGTCCCCCGGTCCCATCAGGTTTGAATGAGGAGCACCAATGTCCACGCCCGAGGCCGAATCCAGCGAGTCCACGATCGGCGACGATCGGGTCATGCTTGCGGCTCGGATCGACGCCTTGGTCGATGAACGACGCCGACTTCTCCGCCAACGTCGGATTCACCTGGTGCTGCTTGGGATCGCGGTCAGCCTGCCCGTGCACATCTCGATCATGATCTGGCTCTACTTTTCAGAGGTGGAGCCGCCGCCCGGACCACCGTCGAGTGCCCCGATCGTGCTTGATCTTTCGGTGCTTCCCGACGAAACGCTGACCGAGATGCTTGAATCCCTCGAGGCGGAAGATCTGCTCACGCCTGAACTTGAGGTCGATTCGGGAGATCAGTCGCTCGCGCTTGAAGCGACCGAGACGCTCGAACTTCCGAAATTGGAAATCGATGCCGCGGCCGGCGGCCTTGATTCCAATGTGGGCTCGACCGGTGATGGACTGGGATCCGGGTTGGGATCGGGCCAGGGCGCTGGAACTGAATTCTTCGGGATTCGAGCCCGTGGGCGACGATTCGCCTACGTGGTCGACATCAGTGGTTCGATGGGCAACGACGGACGCCTGGCGACGGCGATGACCGAACTCGGCCGCTCGCTCTCGGCATTGCCCGATTTCGCGGAATTCAAGGTCACGCTCTATTCCGGTGGGGTGCAGTTCCCGGATTTCCAGGAAGGATGGTTGCGGGCGAACTCGAGGCAGGTCGCTCAGGTGCGAGAATGGCTCGGCAGTCGATCCGCGGGAGGGCCCACCAATCCGATGCCGGCGTTCGAATATCTGTTTGCCGGGCGGGATCAGGCTCCCGACACCATCTTCTTCCTCACCGATGGTGAGATCCGCAGGGAGATCGAGGAGGAAGTCCTGCTGCTCAACGGCTCGACGGGTCGGAAGCCCTCGGTCATCAACACCATCGCCTTCAGTGAGGACGCCAGCCAGGAGGCGCTCCGTGGAATCGCCGCCCGGACCGAAGGGGTCTTTCGTTTCGTACCGGTGTCGAAGAGGAGACGCTGATGAGCATTCGAGCGAAGGGCGACATCCTCGAGGGTTCGACCTCCGGTATCTCCGGCAAGGCGATCCTGTGCTGGGCGGTGATCCTCACGACCGTCGCTTCATCGGCGTCCGGCATGGTCGATCGTTTCGTTCATCGGCGTGACGGCCTCGATCCGGTCGCGATCGAGCGAGCTTCCGCGTCGGAGGATGGCCTGCGAGTCGTTCGGATCGACCGCGGACTGGATCGCGAGGAGATCATCCCCTGGGATCAGGTCGCCGCGATCGATCCTCGCTCCGACGGCGTCGGCCTCGAGGTGGGCCTGGAACGCTGGCTCGAAATCGGCGATCGGCTCTGGAGAGGTCGGATTCGTCTTCGTCGCGGCGACGCCAGACTGGCGGGCGAGGCCTTTCAACAAGCCATGGACGGCAAGCCGTCGATGGACGGCGGAACCGCCCCCGTGGTGATCGAAGGTCTGGTGGCAGCGGCGATTGCAGATGGTCGATCCGCCGATGTCCTTGCCGAGGCGGCCTTCCTTGGAGAACTGGCCCTGGCGGGTCGACGTTCCGACCGATTCCTTGGCGCCGCCTACGGCGGAGGGGTGGTCGACGCCGCGTGGGCGCTGGTTCCTTCGGTCCCCCCGATCCTGGGGGGCGGTTCGGCCTCCGCGGATGTGCGACGGCGATTGCGTACCTTTCCCGAACTCGACGCGGCAGCCGCCTTGCGGCGTGATCTCTGGCTTCGGCTGCTTGACGGAAAAGGAGCGCCAGTGGATGTCCCCGAACGCGGGCTGGACCCGGGGACCCGCTTTCTGGCGGACCTTGCCAATCTCGACGCCGCGGATGCCTCCACCCGGGAACGGGTGCGGCGGCGGTTGCTCGAAGACCTTGACGAGGCGCCGACCTGGCGAATCGCCTGGATCCGCCATCGCGTCGGTCGCTCGTCGATCGTGCATGCGGAGGACGAAGCCGCCCGGATTCGTGGCGTGCTTGNCCTCGTCCACGTGCTCGCGCTTGAAGACGCGGCTCCGGCGAGCCTGCGACTGGATGCGGCCCGGATGGCCGCCGCCACGCTTCGGACCCTGAACCGGGTCGAAGAAGCCGAACTGATCGATTCCATGCTGCTCATTGAATTCCCCGACCAGAAACCGACGGAGAACGCGTCGTGAACCAACTTGCATTCTTGTTCGCCCAGGCCGGAACCGCTGATGCCGAGCCGTCCGGATCCTCTCTTCTGGTCTACATCACCGCTGGTGGCGTGATCGGTTGGATCATNATCGCACTCAGCGTGGTCGCGGTCGGACTGGTGGTGGTCCATTCGGTGCAGATCCGCCGAACCTCCTTGATGCCGCCTTCCCAGGTGGTCGCCATTCGGGACTTCCTCGGCGACGGCCGAGTCCAGGAGGCGCTGGACTACTGCTCGCAGGGATCGAACGACTCCTTCCTGACACGAACCCTGGCGCCCGGGCTCACGCGATTCCTCAGATCGCCCTTCGGTGCGTTCGAGATCAAGCAGGTGATCGAAGAAGCGGGGCAGGAACAGGCTGCACGGCTCTACCGGGCCACCGACGGTCTCGGCATCATCGGAACCGTCGCGCCGTTGCTGGGACTGCTGGGAACCGTGCAGGGCATGATCGGGGCGTTCGACACCGTGGAATTGAGTGCGGCCAGTGATTCCAACTACTACGCGGCCCTTGCCGGGAGCATCAAGCTCGCGCTGGTGACCACGATGTTGGGACTCATCGTCGCGATCCCCGCCGTCACGCTCTTCACCGTGTTCCGGAACCGCATCGACGGAATCGCGGCGGAGACCGGTCAGGAACTCGACCGAATGATCCTGATGCTCGAGTCCAGTGGAGCCTCGTCCGGTGGACCGGCCGGAATTCCGCGTCCCACGGCGGCGCCGGCCGCACCTGGAGCCTCCTCTTGAACGTCGGGGTGCGAAAGATTTCAGAGCGGCAGCTGCCCGTGGACATGACGCCGATGATCGACATCGTGTTCCAGCTGTTGATCTTCTTCCTCGTGACCGCCCAGCTTTCGCAGCACTCCCGTGCGGATCTCGAATTGCCGCAGGAAGCGGGCGAAACGATCGAAGAATCGATCGAGGCCGGCATGATCGTCAACGTCCTGGCGAGCGGAGACCTCGAAATCGCGGGCGAGTTGGTGACGATGGAGGATTTCGATCGAACCTCGCGGGCCCTGGTGGTGGAAGCCGGTGATTCGATCTCCACCCTCCGCCCGCTCGTCCGCGCCGATCGCCGGGCGCCCACCGCGGCCTTGAATCGTGTGCTCTCGACCCTCCAGAAGGCGGGTGTGCCATCCGTACGCATCGCGACCGCTCCCAGGAACTGACCCATGCGACTTGCACCTCGACATCGCGGCGTCAATCGAAAGGTCACCCTTTCGCTCTCATCGATGATTGACGTGGTGTTTCTTCTTCTGGCGTATTTCATCGTCACCACGGTGGTCACCCAGCGTGAAGATCGGTTGAGTCCGAACCTCGCGATCGAGGAGGACTCCGGCGGCATGACCGCGCAGGACTTCGAACCTCAGGTGCTCGAAGTTCGAATGGTCGACGGAGTGGTCCAGTACTCGATCGGTGGGCGTCAATTCGGAGAACGTGAATCACTGACCTCGGCGTTGCAGGAACTTCCACAGGATCCCGGACTCTTCGTCCGGGTCTTCGATGGTCCGACCGTCGCGGCGGCTGCGACCGCGATCCAATGCGGCCGTGATGCCGGCTTCGAGGAGGTGACCTATGTCCCGGTCGAAGAATGAATCACAGAACCATCGAATGAGAAGATCCGGCGGCATGCTGTGGTTGATGGCCCTGGTCTTCCTGGTCTTCCCGAACGTCGCCACCGACGAGGCATGGGGGCAGGATCGGACCTCCGACTGGCTGGAGGCTCGAGGCCTCGACGAACTTCTTGCTCGTCACCTTGAAAACCAACTCGCCGCCGCGGCGGGGGATGCCTCCTCTCGTGGACGTCTGGCCGCCCGGCTCGCCGAGATCTACGCGGAACTCCTGCGAGTCGAATCGGACGAGGCCCGGCGGCTTGAATTCGTGGAGCGGAGCCGTGACCTGCTCAAGGTGGTCAGCGGTGAAGATGCCGCATCACTCCGGATCGCACTGGCGAGGAATCGATACCTCAACGCTTCGCGGGTGGTCGAGAACGGTCGTATTGAACTGGCATCCGATGAAGAACTCGCCGGAGCGATTCGAGACCTGACCCGGCTTTCCGAGGAACTGGAGAAGGTTCGGCGTGATCTGAAGTCCCGGATCACGGCGTTGTCGCGATCGAAGGCCCGGAGGGCGGAACAGCGTCTGGACATCACGCTCCGGTGGGATGCGACCGCGGCCCTGCTGGAAGGTTGGAGTCGTTACTACGTCGGTCGATCGAAGGGTTCGACCAAGGAACTGGAGCGGGCCCAGCTCGCTTTCGGCAGTGTCCTGCAGGGTGACGATCCGATCCCCGACCCCCGGGACGTCTCCGTGGATCTCCAGGTCATGGAGGGTTTCTCCCGGGCGATTCTGGGCATGGGCCTGACCACGTCGGCTCTGGTGTCGAGCCAGGCTGGTGATCTCTGGCTTCGGAGATTGGAGTATCCCGAGACCGACGCCGCGACCCGGGCGGCACTTCCGGGATGGCGTCTGGCGGCCGAACTCGATGCTGGTGACTACCGGCGAGCCCTCGATCGCCTCGAGCGTCTTTCCGCGCGTGCCGGTCGCGAGGGTGATGAAGTCCTGCCGGTGGTGTGGCTGCGACTCGCGGCGGTGGGCGGCCTGAGGGGCATGGAGGAGGGCGACCAGACGGCCCGCGTGCTCGCGGGAACCGCCATGGCGGAACTCGCGGGTCGAGGCGAACTGGCCCAGGTGCGGGATCTCGCCGATCGTTTCGGCACCGAGGCTCTGGGCCGGGAGGGCTTCGCGTTTCGCTACGTCCGAGGAATCGAGGCGTACCGCGTCGCGACCGAGGCGCGGCAGGCCGATGACGCGAAGACCGCGGCCGAATCCTTCGAGCAGGCGGTGGTGGAACTCCGAGCCGCGATCGAAGAGCCGGATGCCGCCGCCTTCGCGGCGGCCCGAGCCGGATGCGAGGCCTTGATCGGATGGAGTCTCCTCGAATTGGGACGTGCGGAGGAGGCAGCCGATGCCTTCGAATCCGCCGCCGGAAGTTCGACTGGAGATCGCCGGGCCGATGCCCTCTGGGGCGCGATCGTCGCCCTCGACCGAATCGTGGAATCAGGGGGAGACGACGCGTCCGACGCGGCATCCCGGCGGGATGATCTGTCCAGTCGATTCGTCGATGCGTTTCCCGCCGACGATCGCGCCCCATCGCTTCTGGTTCGACGGATCGCGGTGGAGGAAAACCCCGGGGAGGATGATCTGGAGGTTCTTCTCGGTGTGCCTTCGACTCATCCGACGTGGGAATTGGCGCGGCGGCGTGCGGCCCAGGCGCTGTATCGAATCTATCGTGGTGCCCGAACGGGCGAACGATCGACGCCCGGCGCGCGAATGCTCGCGGTGGCGGACGAACTGCTGGGTCGCACCCGGGGGAACGGGATCTTCATGTTGGACCTTCGCGGAGTGGACGGCATGCTGCTTCGTCAGGCCGCCGAAGTCTCCACCGACCCTGAAGTGCACGACACGGTTCGGGCAGCCCGCTATCTCGCGCAGATCGAGACCGCGGCCGAGCGGGGTGGGTTCGAAGCGCTTCCGGACATCCTCAACGAGGTGGCCTATCGGCGGGTGGGGCTCGCCCTCGGCGGCGGGGACTTCGAGGAAGCGGGCAAGCGGATGTTGGCGATGCCCACCGTGAAAGACACGCCGGAGGCGGAACGATGGAGTCGGCTGGCGGCCCAGCGGGTGCATCGGGCCGCGGTCGACCGCATGCGATCCGGGCGGATCGAAGTGGACATCGCGCGAGCCGCGGTGGATGGAGGCGAGCGTTACCTCGAACTCCAGATGTCGTCGCCCGAGGGAGAGTCCGAATCCGATGGTGGCGTGCAGGATCCCTTCGCGGTGTTGGACCGGGATCGAATGCTGCCCTTCGCGGCCAGTGTGGCCGCCGCTCGCGATGCCCTTTTTCGCGCCGCGGGCGACCCCGAGGATGCGATCGAGGCGCTGGCCTGGTACCGCGCGATCCTCGAACGACGACCGCTGGATGGCTCGGTTCTTGAAGCCACGGGGGATCTGTCGATGGTCACCGGCGATGACGACCTGGCTCTGGATTGCTGGCGTCGTCTCGTACGCGGTGCGGTTTCGGGAAGTGAGACCTGGTGGAAGGCTCGTGCGAGGCAGATCGCCGTGTTGTTGAAGATCGATCCGGTTCGGGCCGGTGAGGTGCTGGCCCAGGTTCGAGCGCTGTATCCGGATCTCGGGATCGAGCCGTGGAAGACGGAACTTCGAAATCTCGATGTGAAGATCGACATCGCGATCAAGGAGATCCAGTCATCCGAATCCGAGCCGGATGCCGAATCGGAATTCGGAAGCGACGAGGAGGTGTCTCGTGACCAATGACCCACTGGAAGCTCGCATCGAGGGCTTGTTGGGGTGCAGCCGGGCCGCGGGGCCGCGACGCATCCTGGGCCTGGGTGAGGCACCGTTGGACGCCGCGATCCTTGAGGCGGCGTTCTCCACGCGAGTCAGGGCGGTGAAGGCTTCGACCGAGACGCCACCGATCAAGAATGCGGCGATGACTCGATTGGAAGCCGCGGTCGCCGCCCTTCGGCCCTCGGTGCAGGGAACCGAGCGACCGAAGCGTCCCGTACGACCGGGATCCGAAGGAATCGGGTCGCCGTCATCCCCGATCGCTTCCACGGCCGGGGATGAGACGCCGATCATGGATTCACCGGAGAACGCGGAACGTCGCATCCCTCCGAAGCGACCGGTGCGGCCGGGAAGCGTGCCCCCGCCTCCCGAGGGCCCGATCGCCGGGACATCCCGTCCCATCCGTCCGGCTCCGAGGATCACGGCGGAACATCTCACGCCGTTCGATCGCCTCGTGCTTTCGATTCTGGTCGCGGGCGGCGGATGGAACGGACGAACCAGAGTCCTGGTCGCTGGTCTGGCCCATCAGGCCGGACTGGACGCCACGGCGCTGCGGCGAGTGGTGACCGGATTGGCAGGATTCATGAGGCAGGAAGGCGTCACCGGGACGCTCGAGGAGATGTCTCGCACGGAACGCATGCCGTTGGCTCCGACGCCACCACCGGTTCCTGGTCGACTCGAAGCCGCCATGCAGCGGATGAGCGATGGGGTCGGTCGGGAATTCCGAGGTGAGACGGTGGCCTCACGAAGACGGCTCGTGGCACTCTTCCTCCTGGTTGCATTCGTATTCGTCGCCACGATCGTGATCGCGGTCACGGCTCCATCGCCTGACGTGCGGGTGATCGAAGAACGTCGTCTTGCTGATGCGGAGGCGAGGGAACTGGCGCGGGCGTCCCGGGATGCGGACCTCGACCCCGAACACGTCGTCGTCCCCAGTGTGCGCGAGGGCATGGTTCGGCCGGCCCAGTGGTCGAGACCGCCGATGTTCCGAGGCGCTCCGGTACCTGGTCGCCTGGTGCTCGAGATCAACGAACTGCCGTCGATCAAGGATGACCTGGCCCGACTTGCACGGGACCTTGAACTGGATCCGATTCGGCCCTCCGAAGCCCGGCTGGCCCAGTGGGATCATGCGATCGGCACCTTCGCCGAGGTCTGGCCGTTGCTGGACCCCGGGCAACGAGCGGCTGCCGTCGACGTGTTTCTTGATGTTCTTCGGCAGGCCGAGCCGCCGGAGACGGCGAACCGTCTGGTCGCTTCGCTCGATCTGTCCTCGGTCGCCACGGTCAGCGATCCTCTCGACTCCTGGCGGNGAGCCTTTCGGGCCGGTCTCCTCGGCGTGGTGGTGCTCGACGAGACGGTGCCGGAATCCGTTCGTTCGGTTGGCCGCCGCATGATCCAGTTGAAACTTCCCGGATCCAACGGGCGTCACACCCGNGGAGGGCCGTTCGCCGCGCTCGCCGGTCGATCGCTCGATGCGACCGCGGAGGCTCTGGTTTCGTTCGCCGGGGTGGCGGATGATCAGACGGTGGCGGATTCATGGGAGCGTTGGATGGACGCGCAGGAAGTGATTCGCCGGGGCGGAGATCTTCAGCAGGCCCGGTTGCTCGCGATCGGCAGGCTCCTGGCCGAAGGTCGGGCGTTGGCCGGTGGCGGCATGGCCGGTGACGTGCTTGGACGACTGGTCGACGAGGTCGACTGGTCGGCTGCGGGGCCCGACCCCGAATCCGTGCGGGACGCCTATCGAAGCTGGTTCCTCGATCCTTCGATTCCGGCGGAGTCGACCTGGGTTCTGGCCAGCCTTCTCGACGGCCCGCGGGGCATCGGTTGGTATCGCCCCGATTTCATCCCGGACCCGGATCTGGGCCTCGACGGTCGGAACGCGGCCCTGGNCCGGGCGGCTTCGNTCTGGCCCGATGCCATGGTGACCGCGGCGAACGGTGAGATCGTGGCGGTCGATCCCGCGTTGCTGGCGGCCATTGATCGGTTGATTCCTGAAATTCGTGGTCGCATCGAAGGTGCGACCTCACCCACGGATCGTCTGCAGGCCTTGCTCGCGGCCGAACGACTCGCCCTCGCGACCACGCTGTTGGTGGACGCCCGCAATCGAGAGGCAGCGGCGGCGATCGAGTTGGTGAGTGGCCAGGTCTTCTCCGGTGAATCCGGAATCGACCTCGATCCCCAGAGCACACCCAGGGCGAAGCCTCGTGATGGAGTCTGGGCGGAGGAATTCGCTCGGACCCGTCGTGATCAGGAGACCCGGGCCGCTTTGATCGACACCCTGCGTTCGGAGAGCATCGCGGGTGATCTGGGCCCGCTGGATGCCGCGGTGCTCGCCCGGGAGATCTGGCGGGGACGTGGCGGCGTGCGGGGTACCGCCCGGGCGGTCACGCTCGACATGTTCAGTCGAGGACCGATCATCGCGGCCACCCTGCTGGACACCGTGGATCTCGCATCCACCAGCAGCGAGACGATCGAATTCATCGAGCGTTACACGGGGGCATCGCTCCCGGAACTCTCGAGTGGAAGACTTGAAGCGGCGATGCGTCTGGCGATGGCCCGGCATGCGGCCGTCCTGATCGATCCGTCGATCGAGGTGGTCGAGCGACTGGTGCGGAAGATCGGCGAGACGATTCACGAGCGTGCGATCGTTCGAAGAAGCAGTGATGGTGCGGACACCTCGGGGCCGGCGGTGCGGTGGGACGGTCGGCCGGAGAATGCCGCGATGNTGACGACCGACGCGATGCGACGAAACGCGTCGGGGCTTTTCCTCGCGATTGGAAGTGAATCCACCCTCGATGCCATCGATCGCCGCCGTGCCGCTCGTCGGCGACTCGCTTCCGACGACATCCTGTTGTTGGTCGCAGCCCACGCGGCGGAACTCGACTACCTCGCCTTCACGCTGGAGGCGAGGGTGCCCGGTCGGCGGCGGGAGATCATGACCACGCTCGATGAGAGCGTGGCTCGACGGGCGACCGCGTCGAGCGGTCTGGAGCAGGCGGGGCTCGGCGCCCTCGGGGTGGTCGAACTGGAGCGGGTTCGAATGGTTCCGCGAGACGGTGATCCACTGGGAGGCTTTGGATGAAACGAATGAACTTGAACCAACGTTCGGAAGCGGGCCGAAGACGCGATCCGCGTGGTGCGGGTCTTCGGGGCACCATGTTGGTGGTTTCGATGATCGTGTTCTGGTCTTCCGGACTCACCGCGTGGGGCGTCACGACCGGGACTCCGATCTCCGCGACCGCTCCCGCCATGAAAGGGCGGGACGCGGGGCTGGAACGTCGATTGGAAGCCCTCGACCCCAACGATCCGCAGGCTTATTTNGAACTGGCCGAGGATCTTGCGGAGGGGGTTCGGGGTCGCCCGAACGTCAGCGTCTCCCGGCGACTCTTCGGGCTTGCCGGCCGACTGGACCCGGAAAAGTACGCGGCCTCCGCGGCCCTCGCCCTGGCCTCGTTGGAATCGGATTCCATTCAGGCGACGAAGCTCCGAGCCGCGGCCACGTTGCTTCCTGGTGGTGGCGGTCGGAACGTGATGCGCCGTGGGGGACGAGTGGATGGGGAGATGGCGTTGTCGATCTCCCAGGCGTTCGGCGGGTTCAGTTCCGGGCGACCCACGGCCCTGCGNCGTCTGTTGGCGGATCGNTCGGTCCGACGGGTCCTGGAATCCTGGGACGACGTCCTGCCCGGCGGCGTGGACTGGCTTCAGGCGGCCACCGATGACCGACCCGGCTCTCGGACATTGGCACCGCGTGAACGACTTTCGATGATCCATCTGGAGCTGTCGCTGCTCGAACGTGGTCATCCCGACTGGTCGACCCTGCTGGTGATCGAAGGGGATCCGCCACTGCTGGAGGTCGATGCCTCCCGGCTCGAGACCATGCTGCTGGACGAAGAACGTCTTCGGCCACTGCGGCGCGATGGGCGGTGGGTGGAGGGTTGAGCGTTTCGCCGCTCAGGCCTCGTCGTCGAAGTCCGGCCAGTCGATCGTCGCGATCGCTTCGGCGTAGTTGGCGTGACGCCCCACGCTNGAGGAATAGATGGGGCGGTTGACCTGATCGAAACTCAGAGTTCGGATCGGACGTCCGCTTCGGTGGAAATCCCGGCATGTCTCGTCCCATTCGAGCCCGAGGAATTCGATGATCCTCGGGATCTCCTCGTCCGGGTTTCGAACCAGCCGTTCGTATCGCACCTCGAGGATGGGAAGATCGAGCACCGCTTTCCAATGATTCATGATTCGCTCGGATTCCCGCCAGGCGTCGGCGATCCCCTGGAGGGTGGTGACCCAGGGGAGGCTTTCGACCGCGAATCGGCGCAGGAAGCAGGACACGGCCACATCTCTGGGATCTCGGCGGATGTGGATCGCGCGGCATCCCGGGAACAGTCGCGATGCGAGGCCGAGCAGGCGGTCGTTGCCAAGTGACTTGTTCACGATGCGTCGGGCATCCGGCGTCCGGGCGATCATCTCCTGCAGGAGCTTCGTCGCATTCTCTTGCCATTGTCGAGATTGAAGCTCGCCGAAGCAGCGGGGTGGTGGACCGGGACGGCGGGCGGCGGCGAGCCGGGCGGAGAATCGTTCGAGGGTCGGGAATTCTCCGACGCCCGCGGCCTGCGGATGAGCGTCGATGATCCGATCCAGCAGGCTGGTTCCGGAGCGAGGCATGCCGGCGACGAAGACCGGTCGGGGATCGTCGAGACCGATCGGCCAGTTCTTCAGGGAGTCACGGTCGGTCGAGCGGATGAGGGCGTCGGTCTCCAGTCGCAGCCGGACCGGATCGAATGGGACGCTGGATTCGTGGTTCCGAATCTTCGCCGCTTCGAACGCCTCCTCGAACCGGCCTTCAAGGTCACAGGCCTTGGCCAGCAGGTCGAGGGTCTCCAGTCGCTCGGAACGCCGAAGATCCTCGGTCAGCACTTCGCGGGCCAGATCGATCGCCTCGGCTCGACGTCCGGACTGGATGGCGAGTGAGGTTCGAATCATTCGAAGCCGTTGGCCGATGACCGAAGGCTGGTCCGTGATCTCGATCGCCTCGAGCGGCCGAACGATCTCGGCGGCCTCTTCGATTCGGCCGAACTCCAGAAGCATCGCCGCGGTCTCGATCCGGGGAAGGGGGGCCGCGGGGTCGAGTTCGATCGCCGCCATGCCCGCGGCCAGGGCCGAATCATCTTCGACCATGCGAAGGTGGTATCTGGCCAGGAGCAGCCAGGCTTCGACCGACGGCCCGATCCGAATCGACTTTTCCAACAGGGTCCGGGCTTCAGCCGGCTGATTCGCAAGGAAGGCGAGCCGCCCCCGGACCATGAGTCCCACCGCATCCCGGCCGGGTTTGGCCGCGCTGTTGCGAACGAGGGCGTTGGCTTCTTCGAACCGACCCGATTTCGCGAGTCCGGTCGCCTGCCGGAAGATGTTGGTGCGATCCTTGGCCATGAGGAATGGGCGGGGNTCGTCGGCGTCAGACCGCGGCGAGTCCACGTTCCAGATCCGCCGTGAGATCGTCCACGTGCTCGATGCCGACCGAGAGTCTCACCAGGCCATCGGAGATTCCCAGGGCCTCCCGCTGGGCGAGGGGCACCGAGGCGTGGGTCATGATCGCGGGATGTTCGATGAGGCTTTCCACTCCGCCGAGGCTCTCGGCCAGGGTGAACATGCTCACGTTTTCCAGCATGCGGCGGCTTTCGTCGAGGCCGCCCTTCACGTACATGGTGATCATGCCGCCGCCCGCGGGACGACCTTCGAGAAGCATCTGCCGCGAGGCGACGTCGTATTGCGGGTGAGAGGGGAGGCCGGGGTAGACCACTCGTTCCACCTTGGGGTGGGATTCGAGCCAGGAGGCGATCTTCAACCCGCTTTCGCAATGGCGTTGCATCCGGATGGCGAGGGTCTTGACTCCGCGGAGGCCGGAATACGCATCGAACGGACCGAGAATCGAGCCGACCGAATTCTGAAGGAATCGAATTCGTTCCGCCAGGCCGGGGTCCTTGGTCACCAACGCCCCTCCGACCACGTCGGAATGGCCACCGAGGTACTTGGTGATCGAGTGCATGACGATGTCGGCGCCATGCTCCAGGGGACGTTGCAGCGCCGGCGTGGCGAACGTGTTGTCGACCACCACCAGGGCACCGTGCTCGTGGGCGACCGCGGCGACCGCGGCGATATCCGTGACCTTCAAGGTCGGATTGGTCGGGGTCTCGATCCAGACCATCGGTGTGACCTCGCCCCGATCGGCGAGCGCCTCCGCCACGTTGTCGGGATTGGTGGTGTCCACGTACCGGACTCGGAGTCCCTGGGTTCGTTCTCGAACCTTCGAGAAGAGTCGATTGGTGCCGCCGTAGAGATCATCACCTGCGACCAGCAGGCCGCCCTGGTCGAGCAGTTCGAGTGCGGTGCCGATGGCGGCGAGTCCGGACCCGAAAGCGAAGCCGCCATGGGAGACGTCGGTCGTTTCGTCGAGTCCCGAGCCCTCGAGGGACGCGATCGCGCGTTCGAACGAATAGCGGGTCAGGTTGTGGCTTCGCGAATACTCGTAGCCACTGTGCACGCCCGGAGATTCCTGGGCGTAGGTCGACGAGGTGTAGATCGCGGGCATGACGGCGCCGGTGACGGCGCAAGGCGCCTGGCCACCATGGATGCAGCGAGAGTCGAAGTGGAGGTCGCGGTCGTTCACGGAGGAATCCAGAGAAGAAGGGCGGAGGTCGGAAGGGCCGGGGGCGGGTTCGTCGGCGGTGGTCAGGGGAGCTGCTTGCGGAGGTAGTTGATCAGGTCCATCTTGGTGATGAGCCCATAGTAGTGCTGGTCATCCATCACGATCGCGACTCGGTCGGCGCGGAAGACGGGTACGAGGTCGTTGATGCTCGCCGTCGGTGCCACCGTCTCGAGGCGTCGGGTCATGAAGTCGCTCACGGGTCGGTTCGCGTTCTCGCGGTCATGCACCATGGCCATCAGGATGTCACTTTCATCGATGATGCCGGCGACGGAGTGGTCATCCATCACCACCATCTGACTGATGGAGTACATGGCCATTCGCTTGATCGCCTGGCTCAGCGGGATCGTGGGCGAGAGCACGTAGTCCTCGCGATCGAGATGACGGCGGGCGATCAGGTCTCGGAGGTTTCCGTGCGTCTCCCGCTGGATGAATCCCTTGTCCGTCATCCAATGATCGTTGAACATCTTTGACAGATACTTGGCTCCGTGATCGCAGATCACGGTGACCACTCGCTTGGGTTCGGTCTGNGCGCGGCAGTAGTTCAAGGCGGCCGCGAGCAGCGTTCCGACGCTCGAGCCGGCGAGCACGCCTTCCTTCATGAGCAGCTCTCTCGCCACCGAGAACGCCTCGGCGTCGGTGACCGTGATGGCGCTGTCGACCAGGTCGAGATCGAGGATGGAGGGGACGAAGTCCTCGCCCACGCCTTCCACCAGCCATGACCCGGCCTTGATGTCACGACCCTCGTTCACCTTCGGGGCGAGGATGGAGCCGTCGGGATCCGCGAGGACCATCTCGACCGAAGGGTCCTGCGACTTCAGGTATCCGCCGATGCCGCTGACCGTTCCTCCCGAGCCCACGCCGGCGACGAAGGCGTCGATGTCGTGTCCCATCTGGCTCCAGATCTCGGGCCCGGTGGTGTCGAAATGGGCGGCGACGTTGGCCTCGTTGTTGAACTGATCGATGTAGAGGGCATCGGGATCCTCGGCCGCGATCCGGGCCGCGATGTCCTGGTAGTACTCGGGATGCCCCTTCTCCACGTCGCTTCGGGTCAACACGACCTCGGCCCCCATGGCACGCACGTGCGAGATCTTCTCATCGCTCACCTTGTCCGGAATGACCAGCGTGCACTTGTAGCCCTTCTGGGCCGCGATCAGGGCGAGGGCGAGGCCGGTGTTGCCGGCGGTCGCCTCGATGATCCGGCCACCGGGCTTCAGGGTTCCCTCCTGTTCGGCCGCTTCGACCATTCGGATCGCGATGCGATCCTTGATCGAGCTTCCCGGATTCAGGGATTCCATCTTGACGAAGAGCCGGCAGGAGCCGGTATCCATCCTCTTGATCTCGAGCATCGGGGTGTTCCCGACCATGTCAAGGACGTTTTCGAAGACGGGAGCAAAGGTGGGGGTGGTGGCTTCGGGCACGAGGGACTCCGAACTCCGGCTCGCCGGCGGGCGAGGCGGTAGACGATGGATGGAGACGAAGAGGACGTATGGTACCGGAGACCGCGGCCCCACTCGACCATTCGGCCGTCTTCGTGGACCTCCGTGCGAGGAGAGGATTCTTGGCCGACGAAGCTCCCCATCAGCCTCATTCGACTCTGGCCGCCCGATTCGCGGAGGCGTCTGGGATGATCCTGGAGGTCGGTCCGTCCGGACTCGAACTTCGCATTCCNGGCGAGCGGCCGGGGCGCGGCATCCGGGGCGAGATCGACACCACCCTNGAGCGACGGCTGGAGTCGGGCCACCCGCTCCGGCGGATCATCGCCGGCCTGCCGGCGGAGTCTTCAGGTCCGATCATCGATGCCACGGCGGGGCTCGGGGGCGATACGGCCATCGCGGCGGCGTCCTCGAAGAGGAAGGTGATCGCGTGCGAACGAAATCCGGTGGTCGCCGCTCTTCTCGAGGATGGTCGGATCCGGGCGGTGGCCCTCGGCCTCGAGCCCGCGGATCGAATCGAACTTCACCACGGCGAGGCGATCGGGCTCCTCCGTCCGGGAGGAACGCCACCATCGCTGGTCGTGCTGGACCCGATGTTCCCCCCTCGCCGAAAGGCCTCCGCGCTGCCTCCCAAACCGATGCAACGACTTCGGTCGCTGCTCGGGGAGGGGACGCAGGACGTTTTTTCGGAGGTTGAAGCGTTGCTGGTCGCCGCCGATGTCGCCGGTGCTTCGAGGATCGTGCTGAAGCGTCCACCCGATGCCCCGGCACCCGAATCGCCTCTTGGCCCCCCGACCTTCGAGATCTCGACCAAGCTGCTCCGCTGGTCGGTCTGGGAGCGGCGATCACCGACCGTCTGACGAACGTCGGGGAAGGGAGCGGCGGGTTCCCGGGACTCGTTGTTTTGGTTTGCATCGTGGCATCCGCTTTGGGACGATCTCAAGTCCGCCCCGAAGTCATCCTCTGGTGGCTCGGGCGTTCGCAATCGGTCACGGAGTCTGATGATGTTGAACGCAGTGTTGTTTTCAAGCTTCGTGCTGTCGCTCAGTCTCGGCCATGTCGCCGCTCCGCCGCGATCCGAGAAGCCGCAGGAGATTCGAGTGGCGACGGCGGCTCCGCTGCCGGTGTCCGGGAATCAGTTCCACGATCCGGACACCGGACTCCCGAGCTGGCTGGTCCAGCTGGAAGTGATGCCGGCCGCCGGTCGGGAACCACAGCTCGCCCGATCGATCGATGCCGTCCTGAACGATACGATCGGTGGCGGGCGGGTCACGCATCGATACACGCACGCCCTGGTCGGTTTCGCCGCGTCCATGACTCCGGGGGAAGCATCCCTGTTGCTGGAGGATGCTCGGGTCCGAGCGGTCGAACCGGATCTCGTCTACTCCGGCGAAGGGGGCCGTTCCGGTGCAGCGGACGACGGCGATCCGAATCTCCCCGCTCCCTGGGGACTTCGAAGGATCTCCGATCCCGATGGGCTCGCCCCCGACTTCGACCCGTGCGGTGCCGATGGCTCCGGGGTCACGGTCGCGATCATCGACAGTGGAATCACACCCGACCACACCGAATTCGGGGATCGAATCGTCGCGGCGGTGAACTTCTACAGCCTGGCCGATTCCGCCGTCGACCAGCACGGACACGGAACGCACGTGGCCTCGACGGTGGCGGGCACCAATGTCGGTGTCGCCCCGGCCGCGGACATCGTGGCCCTCCGGGCCCTCGGCCCCGACAATTCCGGACCGTTGGCCGGGATCATCGCCGCCCTCAACTGGCTTGCGAATCCGTTCAACATCCAGCCTCCGGCGACGGTCAACATGTCACTGCAGGGTCCGACCTTCGGGTCCACGAGCTCCATCTACTTCGACGCCCTGCAATCCGTGGTCCGACGTGGCATCCCGATCATCGCCTGTGCGGGCAACTACTCCTACCCGTCCAGCTGGTCCATTCCCGGCAACAGCGGAGACGTCGTGTGCGTCGGGGCGACGAACATCCTGGACCAGATCGCGGTCTTCTCCAACAACGGCCCGGACATCG
>NYSW01000036.1 GCA_002683195.1 Phycisphaerae bacterium | reverse complement strand
GACTCGAGGGCTGCGGCACTCGGGACTCCCGACATTCCGGGGTGGACCGTTTTCAACCTTGGAGTCCCAGGGCAATCCAGTACCGAGGTTCTCGCACGTGCCGGGCGGGATCTCGACCGACGCCATGCTCGGGACGTTCGTACCGGTCGGAATCAACTGGCCTGGAAGCCCCTGGTCACCTCGATTCCTCGCCAACCCACAGGTGACGTGGGTCTTCGGCCTCTGCGCGACCGCAATCGCCCTTGCAAAAGCTTGTGTCGTCGGAAGGCCGGCGAAAAAAAGCCCCCCGAAGGAAGAGACGGCGGCGCGGCTCCCCGAATGGAATCAGCTCACGGCAGGCCCTGGGCCGCATGATTCTCGAGGCGATTCAAGATCGCTGCGCGGAGACGGGAGCGGAGTTTCTCATGCTCTCGATCCCCGCCCGACGCGGTCGGGAGACGTTCTTCGATCGTTTCCCCTGTATCGACGAGGAATCACTTTCCGACGTCACCCCAAAAGATCCCTTTCACACTCCACATGGCGAGATGTTCTACTGGTAGAAATCGCACGAGCACTGGACACCTCTGGGATGCAGACTCGTCGCGGATACCTTCCGCCTCGAAATCCTTTCTCGAGGGCTCCTGGGCAATGCCTGCCGGTAGCGAACCTTTCCCCTTTGATTGACGCCAGAGAAACCCTTGGGCACTGAAGAACCTCCGATTCAGACGCCGGCCGCGCCTCTGGCTCCTTCCAGATTCAACGGCCCCCTGATCATGACCGCTTGCCTGGCGATCGGGCAACTGGTCGGTCTTGGCCGGAACATTCTGGTCAGCCGATCGCTGGGAACGGAGATTCAAGGCCAGGCCATGGTGATCGGTCTGGTGTCGGGATTCTTCTTGTCCATCTTCACCCTGAATGCCGCGTGGCAGCTGGTCCAATCGCAACACGGAGAGGATCCACGCTTCCAGAGTTCGCTGCAGGGCACCGCCATCCTGCGGGGACTCATAGCCTCGGTGGTTCTCGCCGTGACCACGTATTTCGTGCTTCCGATCTTCGGCTTCGCCGATCTGCGCGGACCGATGATCCTGACCGCTTCGATTCCCTTGCTTGAAGGCCTCATCCATCTCGACGCCTGGCGGGATCTCCGAAATCGGCTTTTCCGCAAAGTGGCGTTCATCGAGCTCTCAGGATCCCTGACCAGCACCCTGGCGGCGATCATCGCCCTCGCGTTCATCCGCTCCATCTGGGTGGTTCCGATCGTGGCGGTTGCAAACAGTCTGGGCCGAGTCTTCATCAGTCACCTGGTCGCCGTCTCCACCTGGCGAGTGCGACTGCACACGCATCACCTTCGCGAAATCTTCTGGTTCACCCTTCCGCTGCTGCCCGCCGGTTTCCTGTTCTGGGTCAACACCCAGTCGGACCGAATGGTCATCATCCTCAGTGAAAAAATCAGCTGGCTTCCAAGTCTGGATCTCAAGAGTCTTGGAGCCTACGGAACCGTCGCCGTGATCGTCCTTCTGCCTCGCGGCACGATCGTCAAGACGATGCAATCCATCGTGATCCCCGGAATCGCGGCAACGAAGTCGACCCCCGAACGCTGCGCGAAACAATTCAGCATCTTCCTGTTCTGGACCACGCTTCTGGCGGCGGCGATCGCTTTCACCGGCGGGCTGGTGGGAGACCTCGTCTTCCTGCTGGTCCTCGGGGATGCCTTCAAAGCCGGAGCATCGGTGGCTCCATTTCTGATCGTCGCCATGGGCGTTCAACTCATACGGACGGCCTGTTACTCCACGAGTACCGGGCTTGGTCATAACTCCACGTCCCTGACCGGAAACATCGCCCGACTGGCCGGACTGCCGTTGGCGATCATCGCACTCTGGGCGGATTTCGGACTCCTCGGCCTCGCGGTATCCGTGGTGATCGCCGAACTGCTTGCAAGTGCCGTGGCCGGCCTCTGGCAACAGCGTTTCCTACCCTCGTCCTTCTTGCCGGTGGTGCTTTCACTGACGGCCCTGGCCATCATTTCCGCCATCGGAGTGCTGCTGCAGCAGACCATCACGTCCGAAGGGATTCGGGTCGGATTGGCGACCACGGTCCTCCTCGCGGCGGGAGTGGCCTTGCTGCAATGGCGCAGGCAATCCCGGCCATCGGGGTGACGGATCCGTTCAAACGTTGATGTTTTCAGAGCGTCGCCTGGGGTCGGAGACGATCAGCCTTCCTCGCTCGCGGCTTCCTGATGGCACCGCTCGAACTCGGTCTGAAGCGCCTCCGGGCTCAATCCGACCTGCTTGGCATCGAGATCCAACCCGACCTTGGTCAGGACGTCCTGATCTCCAGGTTCCTTGAGGTCCGCCCTCACCACTTCCTTCTCGTAGGCGTCGACCGCGTCGCCCTCGAGTCCGAGTCGTTCGGCCGCCCAGCGGGCGAAGAGTTTGTCGCGACGCATCTCCAGGCGAAACTTCTGATCGCCCTCGGCGTGGAACTTCGCCTCGAAACCTTCTTCGCGCCGTTCGAAACCACTCTCGCTCATGACTACTGCTCCGATGATCGGGGCGAGGCCGAACAGTCAGCCTCGCGGGAAGGGCAGGATACCTCGGTCACGGGGAACCGAGGAATCCGGATACGAAGACACCCCGCCGGAGGCGGGGTGTCGAATGGAGCCGATCGGGATCGAACCGACGACCTCTTGCATGCCATGCAAGCGCTCTCCCAGCTGAGCTACGGCCCCGTGGTCTGGGTCTGGGTGCCCGCGCCAAGACGCGGGCCGAGGAGACTACCTCCAATGAGGCCCCGCGGCAACAATTCCGACGAAGAGCAATGGTGATGTCGGCGATGAAGGCCCGGGAACCGGGTCTCCAGCCATTCAAATTCCCTTTTCCAACCCAACCTCGCCGCCCGGTTCCGGGGAGGCCGACGGAAGTCGAGTCTCATCGGGAGGCGCAAATCGAGTGAAGAACTCCAGAATTCGAACCAGTCGGTCCATCCGGGTCACCGGATCACCGGACCGACTCAGATCATGCCCCGCACCGGGATAGAGGACGTATTCCACCGGACGGCCCTGGACCTTGAGGGCCCGAAAAAGCATGCCGGACTGACTCACACCCGTTCGGCGATCGTCTTCCCCGTGGAGTACCAGAAGCGGTGTCTCGATCCGGGCCGCGTGGCGAACCGGACTCTCGCGATCAAGCATCGCCGCAAACCTCGGATCGTGGGGATACCCGCCAAAGGCCCATTCGACGAGTTGATAGGCGTTGCCCTCGCCGAAGAAGGTCGCAAGGTCATAGACCCCACGCTGGGCCACCGCCGCCTTGAAGCGATGGTCATGGGCGATGATCCAGGCCGTGAGGTAACCGCCGTACGAGCCTCCGGTGACCACCAGGCGATCCGGGTCCACCCAGGCACGTTCCGTTGCGGCATCGAGGGCGGCCAGACAGTCTCCGGCCGGACCGGCACCCCAGTTCTGATGGTTTCCTCGCTGAAAGCGCTCCCCGTAGCCACTGGAGCCCCGAGGGTTCGCGTAGACCACGCCGTAGCCCCAGGCGGCCGCCAACTGCCATTCGAGCCACATCGTGGGCTCGGCGGGGCCCCACATCGACATCGGCCCCCCATGGATCGCCAGAATCAGCGGCGCGGTCTCGCCCGGAAGAAGTCCATTGGGAGGCAACAGCCAGCTCTGAACCTGTGAGCCGTCGGGGCGAGTGATCCAATCTTCCGTCGGGCGAGCGATTTCTCGAGTTGCGATCCAGGGATTCGGATCGAAGACCAGCCGTTCTCCCGTCTCGTCGAGGACCCGCAGGGTCGACGGCGCCCCGGCCGAGGATTCAATCCAGATCGTCGTATCGCGTCCGACATCGAAACCATGAACCTGGGCGGGGAGCCCTTCCCGAAGGCGATTCGACTCGACCGGCTGCAGGGTGGCGGGACTCGCGGTGAAGAAAGGTACGCCGCCATGACGCCGCGCCGTGAAAAGCACCGTCGCCGGCTCGTGACCCCAGCGATACGACGACACGCTCGTCCATTCCCCACTCGTGGCCCAGATCGGTTCGCCGCCACTGGCCGGCACCAGACCGATCTGCCGCCCGCGATACGCCGGCTCGTCGGTGCGCTGAGCGACGAAGGCGATGAGGCTCCCGTCCGGACCCGATTGCGGATCCGATACCCGCCAACCGTCCTCGTCAAAGAGCGGGCGGGCGACATCGGGGGTTTCAAGATCGATGATCTCCAGACGGGAATCCAACGTCAGATCAGGATGCTGTTCCCCTCCGGTGGTCACCAAGACCACTGATCGTCCGTCCACCGTGAAGACACCCGACCGGCGATCAACCACTCCCTTGCCCAGACGAATCGGCTCCTCCTCGCCCTCTCGGTCGACCAGCATGAGTTGCCGTGGACGCCAGGTCTCCTCGACCGCCCGTTCACCGAGGTATCCGAGTCGGTTCACGAGCTTGGGCGTGCGATCATCGGTATTGGCATCGAGCCAGGCCCGAACCTCCTCCACCGTGCCGTCGGGATCCGGCTCGACCGCGTGTTCAGACGCCAATCGACCCGGCCGACCGGCATCCCAGACCGGGGGGCCCTCGGCTTCGATCAGATCACTCAGATTCCAGCGGGTCTCGACCAGAAGATGCCGACCATCCGGCGACCATTCCGCGCCGGAGACACCGTGCTCGAAGCGGGTGATGGGCCTTGCTTCACCCCCACCGTTCAAAGGCAGCACCCAGACCTGCGGTTTCTCGTCGTCCTCCCCACCGGAAACGGCCTGACGAATGAAGGCCAGCCGGCTGCCGTCCGGAGAGATTCTTGGCGATCCATCGCGGCGGTCACCGAAAGTGAGCGGGATCAGCGAGGGGTTTCGATCCTGAAGATCGACACGATGAAGATGACGTCGGATCTCATGATCGCCGGGACGACGTCTCTCTTCCGGTCCGGCGTCGGAATCGCCCTTCGAATCGAAACTCTCGATCGAAACGATCGCGAACCGAGCCTCCGGATCGATGACCACCTCTCGAATGGTTCGCATTCGAAGAAGGTCACCGGCGGTGACTGGAGTTCGGACCGGTGGTTCAACCGAAGCGGCGGATCCACTCGGACAAACGGTGAGGATGGCCGTGAGAACGACCAGCAACGATGGGACGGGGCAACGAAGCATTCACGGATTGTCATCGATCCGAACGAAGTTCGCCCGTCGAGAATGAAATGCCGCCTCATTCCGGCCCGAATACGGGATCCCGGAATGGGGCGGCAGTGGCTTTCTCGCCTGGGACGGTGCAAGCACCGGCCACGAGCGGACACGAGACCGGCCCGTCACATGGCCCGTCACATGGCCCGTCACATGGCCCGTCACATGGTTGGTCACATGGCGGCGTCGAGTGCCTCGGCGATGTCACCCTTCTGGGCGATGCCGACGAACTTCTTGGCGATTTCGCCGTTCTTGAGGATCAGAACGGTGGGGATCGACATGATGCCGAACTGGGTCGCGACTTCGCGGTTCGAATCGACGTCGAGCTTGCCGATGCGAGCGCGTCCTTCGTACTCGCCGGCAAGCTCGTCGATCACGGGCGCGAGCATGCGGCACGGGCCGCACCATTCGGCCCAGAAGTCGACGAGAACGGGCTGGTCGGACTGCATTGCGTCAGCGGCAAAGTTGGCGTCGGTGAATTCGTGGACGGCGGTGCTGGCCATGCGATCGATTCCTTGGAGAGGATCTGGAATTCGAGGCGGGACCGAGAAACGGCCCCGAACCTGGGTTCAAACGATTTCGATCGGACGAAGAATCATCCGAGGGTCGGAATCGTACTCGCCTCGCGGCCGCCATGGACGCGAAAGTTTGGATCATCCGGTCATTCCGCGACGGACTTTTTCAGGCACCCCCGGGGNGGGCCGCTGATGCTCCTTTCAACGGATCGAAAAGTCGGAATCTCCGCGACCTTCGATGGCCTCCGCGATTCGAATTCCCCGCTGGTGGCCGGCCACCTCGTGGACTCGGAGCACCGCTGCACCTCGTCTCCAGGCTTCAATGGCGGCGACGATCGACTCCCCATCACGATCCGCGGGGGCCTTCGCCCCGGTCAACGCCCCCAGAAAGCTCTTCCGGCTGGCTCCCACCAGAACCGGACGCCCATCGGCGACCAGCCGCGGCAGGCCTTGGAGGAGCGCAAGATTCTGCGAGACTGATTTTCCAAATCCCAGCCCCGGATCGACCGCGATCATCGAAGGATCGACTCCCGCGGCCACGGCCGCGGTCGCCCGATCACCGAGGTGGGCTCGCACTTCGGCAACCACATCCAGGTACGGCGGCGGGGTCTCATACCGGTCGCTGTACACGTCCTCATCCGGGGGGCGAAGCCGGTGCATCAAGATGATGCCCGCTCGACGGTCAGCCGCCAGGGCGAGAATCTCAGGGTCCTCCAAGCCGGCCGAAACGTCGTTGATGGCATCGGCTCCCGCTCCCAGCGCCGCGTCGGCGACCGCCGCCCGGGTCGTGTCCACCGTGATCGCGATCTTCTCGGTGGCCCGCCGTCGACGGAGTTCCGTGATCACCGGCACCACCCGGGCGATCTGCTGCTCCACGCCGATGCGGTCGGCACCCGGGCGGGTCGATTCACCCCCGACATCCAATACCGTCGCCCCCGCGTCCACCATGGCCACGCCGGCGTCCGCGGCTCGGACCGGATCCAGATGAATNCCTCCGTCGCTGAAACTGTCCGGCGTCGCGTTGAGGATGCCCATGAGGCACCAGGGCTCGAGCTCAAGCGTCCGAGTCGCTGAAAGTCGCCAGCTGGAGGGTCGCGATCGAGTGGTCATTCCGAGCCGGCGCCCAGGGCTCCCGGCCCGAGTTCACGCAGACCGAGTCCGGCACCCACCCCGATGACCTCACTGGGGATCACCACGCCCCACTCGATCCGAGCCGTTTCCTGATCTCCCGCGACGAGACTCAGACCGAATCCGACCGGAGGCATCGCCGCCGCCAGATCCGGCACCATCTCCTCCCCGCCGGGGATGAGTTTGGCCACCTGCCGAGCAAGTGATGCAAGACGGCCCAGATCAAGGAACGCCTGCATTCCGGCGTCGGAGGGCATCCATGACCGCATCGCGGAGAGCACCGGATCCGAATCCAGACCCTCCCCACCGGTCACCGCCTCATCGGTTCGAGCCATGACGTCCGGCCGTCGACTGAAGGTCACCAGATACGCATCCTCGACTTCCTTGCCGAGTCCGAGCCAGCCCCGTGGCCCGAAGATCAGCCGGGTCGCGGTGAGCTCGATCGATGCATCACCGACCCGAGCCCCTTCTTCCCGCGCGGCCTCCGGCGCAATCTCGGACTTCACCGTGATCTGGTCGGCGACGCCACCCCTCCGTTGGGTGACGGCTCGCTCGAAGGTCGCCTCACGTTCAATCGCGCCCTGAACCCCGTTGAGCGAAACCACGGCCTCTTCCATCACCATCCGGGCGGCATCCGGTTCGTCGGTGGCGATCACCAGCGACGCGTCGTTGAGCATGCCGCCCATCGCCACACCGAGTTTGCTCGGCCGGGTGGAGAAGGCGATCGCATCCAGATGCGTCCCGAGTTCCGTGGCGGAAGCGGGAAGCGGGAGGTCGGTTCCAAACACNCGGCGAATGCGTTCGAATCCGGCTGGCCCTCCGAAAGCACGNAAATCGATGCCCGCGGCGAGGTAGAACGGTCCCGGAGGCAGGAGTCGAAGCGGTGACTCACTCTTCTTCACGGTGGCGGCGACCGCTGCGATGTCGCTTCCCGCCGCGTAGCGGGTCCAGCCGCGGATCCCCAGAGCGAGGGCATCGGCATCGATCCCGACCACGATGTCTTCCGCACCTCCGATCGCCGATTGAAAGCGATCTGCAATGGCCGCAGTGTTCATCGGNAGCGCCGCCACGACGTCGTCGTCGCGATTCATCGCTTCGCTTTGAATGATCTCCTGGATCTTCGACATCGCGCTCCCGGCGATTCGAAGTAGAAGATCGGCCCGACGCATGTCTTGCAGGGCCGGCTCGCCGAAGACGTGGGANATTCGATCGACGCCACCTTCGGACGCCTCCCATCGATCCACCAGATCGCGGCGGGGAGACAACAGCACATGCTCGTCAAGCGTGCGGGAAAACAGGAGTGTGCCGTCCGGTCGACGATGGGCGTTCGGTCCACCACCCGGTTCGGGGGTGAAGTTCGCTTCGAGGAATCGGGCGGCACTCTCCACCGGTACCGCGACCACGCCGACACCTTCGAGCAGATCCTCGACCGTCACGGTCCAGACCGCGAGTGAGCCCCGCTCGTCGAAACCCGCCGCGACTCCGAATTGGGAGACGAGCACGTCCATGGGTCGCCCGGCGACCGCCAANTCCGGGCGATTCGCCCGGTCGATGAGATCAGCAAGATCGGCATTGATGCGAGACAGGCTGGGCGAAACCGCCCACGCGGTGGCATCCGCGGGGACCAGGTCCAGCACCTCTCCCAGGTCATCCGCCGCCGCTGACGTGCCGACACCCGCCGTGAACGCGAGGAGGCCGACGAGGAGGCGCGGTGACCGACGGAGAATGGATGAAAGTCGGGTCATGGAATGATTCCGGGCGATCTCAAGGTGAAAGCAGAACGGGATCGAGGTCCCTACGGCTGGAATCCGTACTCTACGCGTCACNTGCCATGATCTCCTCGATTCTGTTTCTTCTCGTCATCATCATCGCCTCGACCGGCGTCGCCGTCGTNTTCCGACGCCTCGGCCTCGTGTCCGAAGGTGTGATCGCCGGCGTCCTGGTCGGCNTCCTCTTCGGCCCGACGGTCCTGGGTCGGATCGCCCCTGATTTCTGGGATGAGACGGTGATGGGTGCCATCGAGGCGCGGCAGGCGGTCGATGACGCCGTCTCCGAACGACAGGCCTTCGTGATCGCTTCCGGAGCCGCGGAACTCGGGCCGGAGGCTCAGGCCACCGGCCTGATCGAACGAGATTCCGTGATTGGTGCCCTTGCCATGGCGGCCGCCGCGGAGATGCTTCAGCATGCCCGTCCCTGGTCGGTGGCCACCATGGCCCTCGCAGCGGCAGCGCTCTGGCTGGGCTGGGCGACGGCTCCATCNCCGCGACGTGAGCGGTTCGACCGAACGAACCGGGGAACGACGGTCGCGCTGGCTTTCTGGGTGATCCTTCTGCCGGCCGTACTGGCCATCGCATTGTTCAAGATCATGGGGCGGGAACCGGATGATCCCGCGGTGGTGCTTGCGGCGATCGCGGTCTCCGCCGCCGCCTGGCCCGTCGCGGGTCAGGATGCCCGCGAACTCGTGCGTCTNGAGGTCTGGCCACTGGTGATCANCACGAATGTGATCGCNAGCCTTCTGATCGTCNGTCTGGGTCTCATCGCTCTGNTATTGGGCAGTCCGGCCTGGAGCGTGGCCATGCTTCCACTGCTCGTCTTCGGAGCGCTCCACGCCCGATTCCGGTCGGTCCGAGGTCGCGGGCGAGGACGGTGGGTGCTTCGAGCCGTGGTGCTTCCGAGCCTTGGGGCGCTTTGCGTGCTGCGGAGTGAGGTCCTGCTCGAGACGCCCTGGATCATCACGATCGGGTTGATGCTGGTGGCCGGTGACGGACGAGCCCTCGCGTGGCTCGTCGGACTTCGATTCACCGGCATGCCTGCCGCTGCGAGCGACTCGACATCGACGTCCAGATCCAAATCGGATGACCTTCCTACGCCGAGTGTCGGTTGGTCCACCAGCATGCTGGCGTCGGGCGCCTCCGGCCCACANCTCGCGTTCACTGCCGCGGCGGTCTCACTCGGGGGAATCGGTCCCGGCCTGGCCTTCGGACTCGCCCTTGGTGCCGCAGGCCTTGATCTCTTCGGACCATCCCGTCGGCGGATCGCCGGACTCTGATTCCTAAATCCTGAGTGACCGCCTCAGCTCGGTTCGGACTTCGCGGCCTTCGCCGGCGCTGCGGGCTTGGCCGTCGCCACCGCCTTGCGAATCGCCGCGTCGAGTTCCTTCCCGTCCGGCGCGGCCCGACTGTCGAAGAAATCGACCTTGGTGCCGTCGGGATACACGAGATACTTGCAGAAGTTCCAGCCCGGAAGCTTCTCGGTGCGGGTTCCCAGGTACTCGAAGATCACCCCTTGATTCTTGCCCGGCTTGGATGACTGCTTCGCCAGGAGTGGAAACTCCACCGCGAACTTCGTGGTGCAGAATTCCCGAATCTCCTTGGCCGAGCCGGGCTCCTGGCCGCCGAAGTCGTTGCACGGCACNCCGACCACGATCANTCCCTTGCCCTTCCATTCGTCGGANAGCTTCTCCAGTCCCGCGTACTGTCGGGTGAAGCCGCAGCGGCTCGCCACGTTCACCACGAGGATCGCGTTTCCCTTCCATTCGGCGAGATCGAGGGGCTTGCCCTCGAGAGAATCCGTCTTGAGGTCGAAAAACGTCTTGTCGCTCCATTTCTGCTGAAGTTCATCCGTGACCGGCATCGACTGCGAGCAGGCGATTCCAGCGGCGGAGAGGGCGAGACCGGCGACGACGCCGAAGATTCTGTTGTGGATGGCCATGGGTGCGGTCTCGATTGAAGGTGAAGGTGAAGATTCCGATGACCCATGGCTTCGCTGGAATGCTGCCACGGATTCCAAAGTCCGTATCTTCCTCGACCTTCTCTCTCCCCGCACGACTCGCCCCGAGACTGGCCCCAAGACTGGCCCCAAGACTGGCCCCAAGACTGGCCCCAAGACTGGCCGAAGAGTCCTCTCGGTACCTCTCGGTACCTCTTGCTATCTCTTGGTATCTCTTGGTATCGGGGGTTGCTCGATCTGAGACCTCACGGACCTTCACGACGGTAGGACGGCCATCCTCCCGGGAACGGTCAAGCTCCGTAGAACAGCCACCCGTTGGCGAGAAGCACGGACATGACGAAGCCGAAGATCGACATCAAGAGCAGCAGGATGACCTTGGTGTTGGATCGCCCGCAACAACAGGTCTGATCACCGGACTCCGCCGGATTCGTCTTCTTCATCACCGTGTCCTTTCAGTCTTGCTTTTCGCGGGTCGAACGAGGCTCGTGCCACGAATCACTCCACCGTCACGCTCTTCGCAAGATTTCGAGGCTTGTCGACGTCCTTGCCTCGCAGCACCGCAGCGTGGTAGGCCAGAAGTTGGAGGGGCACCACGGTGACCAGGGGCTGGAGAGGTTCGATCACGTCGGGCACGTAGAACACCGCTTCGCAGAGTCTTTCGATTTCGGTGTCGCCTTCGGTGGCAACCGCGATCACATGCCCTCCGCGGCTCCGAACCTCTTCGATGTTGGANACCACCTTCTCGTACTGACTGTTCCGGGTCGCGATGAAGACCACCGGCATCCCCTCGTCGATCAGGGCGATCGGACCGTGCTTCATCTCCGCCGCAGGCATGCCCTCGGCGTGGATGTAGCTGATCTCCTTGAGCTTCAACGCTCCTTCCATCGCGACCGGGTAGTTCACGCCACGACCAAGGAAGAGCCAGTTCTCGCGCTCGACGAATCGGGNCGTCGCTTCCCGGATGTGATCACCCGCTTCAAGCACCCGTTCGATCTTTTCCGGGATCTCGTTCATCTCGCGGAGCACCGTGTTGAGGTGATCCTGTCCGAGATATCGCCGCCGCCCGGCGAACGTGGCGAGCATGGCACTGACCATCACCTGACCGACGAACGCCTTGGTGCTGGCGACCCCGATTTCCGGACCGACGCGAAGGTAGACCCCTGCATCCGTCTCACGNCTGATCGTCGATCCCACGACGTTGACCACCCCGATGCCCGTCGCACCCTTGCGTCGTGCTTCTTCGAGGGCCGCGAGCGTGTCCGCGGTCTCCCCCGACTGGCTGATCGCGATCACCACCGTGCCTTCCTCGACGATCGGATTGCGGTATCGGAATTCACTNGCGAACTCGACCTCGGTGGGGATCTTCGCGAGATCCTCCATGAGATATTCACCGATCATCGCCGCATGAAGAGCGGTGCCTTGACCGACGAAGACCACCCGCTTCGCCCGGGCCAGCTCTCGACCATGCTCCTCGACCCCACCGAGTTTGATCTGCCCGGCCCGCTCGTCGATCCGGCCCTTGAGGCAGAGTCTCAGGGCTCGCGGCTGCTCGTGGATCTCCTTGAGCATGTAATGCTCGTATCCACCAAGTTCGATCTGTTCGATCTCGACCTCGAGCTTCCGAATCTCCGGCGTGATTTCGACATCGTCGATGGTCGAGGTTCGGAAGGAATTCGCGGTGAGCTTCGCCACCGTGTAGTCGTCGAGGGTGAAGGCCTGATTGGTGTGTGCGACGATGGCGCTCTGGTCTGAAGCCACCACGTATTCGTCCTTGCCCACCCCGACCATCAGCGGCGATCCCTTGCGAGCGGCGACCATCACTCCGGGTTCCTTGTCGCAGATGGCGGCAATCGCGTACGCCCCCTCGACCTTNTGAAGGGCGGCCTGCACCGCCTTCTCCAAATCGCCCTGGTAGAGCTCGCCGATCAGGTGAGACAGCACTTCGGTGTCGGTCTCTCCCTCGAAGACGTGTCCCTTTTCCGTCAGCCAGGTTCGCAGCGACTGATAGTTCTCGATGATGCCGTTGTGGATGATCGCCACGCCGTGCCCACGTTCCGGATCGTCCCGATGGGGATGAGCGTTCTCTTCGGTCACGCCACCGTGCGTCGCCCAACGAGTGTGTGCGATGCCGATCGGTCCATGAACTCCACCGGCCTCGTTGATCGAATCCTCAAGCACTCGTACCCGACCGACGCTTCGAAAGATCTCCATCGAGCCGTCAGCGGTCTGGACCGCCACTCCCGCGGAGTCATACCCCCGATATTCGAGTCTCTTCAACCCTTCGATCAGGATCGGAGTCGCGTCGCGGTGACCGATGTAGGCAACAATTCCACACATACGAAGGGATTCCCTGGACCAAAAGTTCAAAAACGAGACCCTAGACGGTATCCGTCAAAGTCGACGTCGCTGCCACGGCATCGGCCGATTTTCCAAAGGCCGTGAATCGGCGTCCGAAAAGCGGCCTTGATTGCCGACAGAAGCAAGTTTCCGGCCGTCTGGGACGTCTGTGACCCCGCCCCGTATTAGGATTCATCCATGCAGGATCTCTGGGAAGAAGGCCGGGCCAGACATCGGGAAGCCGCGGAGCCCCTTGCGCATCGACTGCGCCCCAGCGTCCTCGAGAACGTGCTGGGCCAGGAGCATCTGGTCGGATCCGACGGAGTGCTCCGACGGATCGTCGATGCCGGGGTGGTGGGTTCCATCATCCTCCACGGTCCTCCCGGCACCGGAAAGACGACCCTGGCCCTTCTCGTCGCCGAGGCACTCGAAGCCCATCTGGAGCGGGAGAATGCCGCCGCGATCGGCGTCCCTCGAATTCGGGAGATTCTCGCCGCTGCAGATCGCCGGCTCGGCGATTCGGGTCGACGGACCATCCTGTTCCTCGACGAGATCCACCGGTTCAGCCGGAGCCAGCAGGACGTACTCCTCGGAGACGTCGAACGCGGTGCGATCGCCCTCGTCGGTGCGACCACTGAAAACCCCTGGTACGCGGTGAACGCGGCCCTCACCAGTCGCTCCACGGTGCTGGAGGTGCGGACGCTGGANGAAGCCGACGTGACGACCCTGATGCAACGAGCCCTGGCGGACGAGCGTGGACTCGGACCCCTGGCCATCGAGGTCGATGACGAAGCACTGCACCATCTCGCCGCCATGAGCGAAGGTGACGCCCGTCGAGCACTCACCGCCCTGGAGGTCGCCGCCATGAGCCTGCGACCGGGTCTGCGACGCGACAACGCCACCCCGGTCCGCATCAACCGGGAGGTGGCCGCTGGTTCCCTGGGAAGTCGCGCGGTCGTCCATGACCGATCCGGCGACGGCCATTACGACACCATCAGCGCCTTCATCAAGTCCATGCGAGGCTCGGATCCGGATGCCACGGTCTACTGGCTCGCCAAAATGCTCCATGCGGGCGAGGACCCTCGTTTCATCGCCCGCCGAATCGCCATTCTGGCCAGCGAAGACATCGGCCAGGCCGACCCCACGGCGATTCAGGTCGCGGATGCGGCCTGGAACCTGGTGGAGAAGATCGGCATGCCGGAGGCCCAACTGACCCTCGCCCAGGCGGCGATCCACATGGCCATGGCGCCGAAGAGCGGGGCGACCAGCGGGGCGATCTGGAGCGCCATGTCCGACGTCCGTGAAGGCCGGACCCAGCCGGTTCCCCGGGTTCTGATCAGCGGCATGAAGAAGGGGCGGGCCCCCGATGCTCCCGCGTATCAATCACCGCACACCGCAGCGGATGGGATCGGGACCACCGACTACCTCGGCGTCGAAAAGATCTTCTACGAGCCCACCGATCGTGGCGGGGAAGTCGATCACGCCGACCGACTCGAGGAGACTCGACGCCGCCGACGGGAACATCACGAATGAGCGGGAGCGATCCCGACGGCCCGGATACCAANGCGACACTCCGCCGAGATGGGCGACGACGACTGGAAAGCCTCACCGACGAGTCGAGGGTCGCGAGTCCGGACCTCGTGATTCGACGCATCCTCGATCACCCAGACATCCCCGGATCGGGCCGAATCTCAGGCGTACTCGCCTATCTGGGGGATGGCATCGAAATCGACCTTGATCCGACCATCGAACGGCTGTTCCACCTCCACATCCCGGTCGCCGTCCCCGGGGTACTGGAGACCCGCGGCTCGATGGTCCCCGTGAAGATCGACTCTCTGGGCGATCTTGAACGGGATCGATACGGTCTCCGAGTCCCCAGAAAACCATGGACCACGATGGCACCAGAGGGGTTGAGCGTGGTTCTGGTGCCGGGAGTCGCCTTCACCAGGACCGGGCATCGACTGGGGCGAGGGGGCGGTTATTACGACCGACTGCTCTCCACGCTCCCGGAAACCGTGATTCGCATCGGGGTCTGTCACGAGGTTCAGGTGGTCGAAGAGATCCCGATCGAGGTCCACGACGCGGTCATGGACGAAATCCTGATCATCCCCGCGACGGCCTGATCGTGGTATTTCAGTGGTTCTCCGCCGGTGATTCTCGACTTCAGACCCCCAAACGGCCGATTCCTAAGAGTCCGGACGGTTCCTTCTTCAGGAGTTGAATGCTTCCATGGCCCTTGCCAGCCAATCCGCCAGGTCCGGCAGTCGCCGGGCATACATGACAAGTCGTCGACGCCGCCGTCGTGGGCGTTGGTTGGTGATCCTGTTTCTGATCGCCGCAGCCGTCATCTGCTGGTGGTGGTTCCGGGATCGCCCGAACGAATCAGTCGCCAGCACCGACCTCAACTCGCCNGCTCAGGTCGAGGACCGGTCGAACANCAAACCGCCGAAACGAATGCCGCCAACGGAACGAGCCACGAACGATCGCCCCCGGTCGCTTGATCCAGTCACTCGTGACCGTGCCCGCCGAGATTCCTCCACNACCGCGATCCCGACCATCGATATGGCGCCGCCCGTCGATGCGAGCAGGGCTTCAGTCCCGGCCGCCAAACCACCGACCAACGTGGCCAAGGTGACCCCGGATCCGACCGAATCCAGCCCCGCCACCCTCCCGACGATTGAAAACACCACCCGGGAGATCGAGCGGCAGACCATCGCCAATCGACGACTCCGGGAAGCAGGCGAACTCGCCGTCACGGATCCCGTGAACGCCCGGCAGGTACTGACCGAGGCCTGGGTGGCCGGCCTCCTCGATCGTGATCGAGAACGCGCCAGATCCCTCTCGACTCGTCTCGCGGATGCGACCATGCTCGTGAATCCCGGCGTGCCGGGTTCGCCGTGGACACGGTCGTACACCATTCGTCCCGGAGACTCGATGAGCAGGATCATGAGTCGGGAGAAGGTNCCNACCTCGCAGACCTTCATCGCCCGCCTCAACGGCCTGAAGAATCCCAATGCGATCCGAGCCGGTCGTCCACTGCAACTACCAACGGGAAGGTTTCATGCCGTGGTCGATCTCTCATCCCGGGACGTCGCCGTCTTTCAGGAGATCGAAGGATCCTGGGATCTGTTGATCGCCCTTCCAATCGCCACCGGCCCTCGACTCCGAAGTGATGCCGACGGGATGGAAGGCGTCTACACGGTCGCCCCCCGAGGCAAGCAACGCAATCCCTCGTGGACCAATCCCGTGACCGGGGACCGTTGGAAAGCAAANGATCCGGAAAATCCGGTGGGTGAACATTGGATCGAACTTGAAGGACTCGGCGAGGTCGCCGCGGTCCGCGGGGTCGGAATCCACGGCACGAATGATCCGGGCGGCATCCCAGGCGGTCGGCTCCCGGGCTCGATCTCACTCGCCGATGACGACATCGAATTGCTCTTCCAGATCCTTGATACCGGCGACTCGACGGTGGAAATTCGGCGTTGAATCCCACGCGGAACCGGGAAAAAAAGAATCTCCACGGTTCGGTCGGGATCCATGAAGAAACCTGACGGGCAGGCCCTCTAGAATTCGGGTCCATGTCCAACGCCCCCGACATACCGGTCATCGGCATCAGCATGGGAGATCCCCTGGGGATCGGCCCTGAGGTCGTTGTGAAAGCGCTCGCCGNCCCCCGCCTGCACGAAGCCGCTCGCTTCGTCGTCTATGGCCGTAACGAACTTCTCACCCTCGCGGCAGATCGGGCCGGCATCCGGCCCTACTGGTACCGCGTGGCCCATGAAAGCGATCGTTCCTTCGGCGAGCTTCTGCCGCCGGTGACCGTGATTGATTTCGATGAAACCGAATTCCATCCCCCGCGAGACGCTCGCCCGGATCGAACCGCCGGTCATCTCTCCAAGGCATTCGTCGAGGAAGCCATCGCCGATGCCCTCCGTCCGCTCGGTGATCCTCGACGAACGGATGCGATCGTCACCGCCCCCATCTGCAAGGAATCATGGTCGATGGCCGGCTTCCGATGGCCGGGGCACACGGAACTCCTCGCTCATCGCACCCGCGCCAAGCGACAGGCGATGGCATTCGTGTCTCCAAGGCTTCGGGTGGTCCTCGCCAGCGCCCACGTTCCCTTGATGGATGTGAAAAACGTCCTCACGATCGGCCGTATTCACGAGACCATCGAGTTCGGACACGAACTCTGCCGCAGCCTCGGCGTGGAGCAGCCACGTATTGCAGTCTGCGGTCTCAATCCTCACGCCGGCGAGAACGGAATCCTCGGAGATGAGGATGGACGCGTGATCGCCCCCGGCGTGGACGTCGCCATTCGCCAGGGCATCAATGCCACCGGCCCCCACCCCGCCGACACCATCTTCATCGCTGCCGCTGCGGGTGAATACGACCTCGTGGTCGCCATGTATCACGACCAGGGGCTCATTCCGGTGAAGTTGCTCGGATGGGACAAGGCCGTGAACGTGACCCTCGGACTCCCGATCGTCCGAACCAGTCCCGACCACGGAACCGCGTTCGGAATCGCAGGCCGCAACACCGCCGATTCGTCATCGATGCGGTCTGCCATCGATCTTGCATTCGAACTCGCCGGCAAGACCGAAGCGAAGACCTCCGCGAAACGCGGCTGATCGATCGCACCTCGAGCACCCGCGAGCAAATCGAACCGCAACGGAGGCGACAGCCGCCGCCGGCCGCCGCCTCCGTGCCTCGGGACGACCAGGTTCAGGGGGCCGGTCGTCCCGCTCCCGTTCGAGTTCGAGTTCGAGTTCGACCACGGCCGACNCAACCAAGGGAAGCGGCAGCACCGCCGAGCAATGCGAGGCCTCCAGGTGCCGGGGCCACCGCCGTCTCCAAACGAAGATTGTCGATGCGAATCGTGCCCGCCCCACTTGTCGCTCCGGCAAAGTCCAGTCGAAGCAGCAGGTCTCCAGCGAGGCCGTCAAAGTTGAAAACCACGTCTTCCATGGTCCACCTCGACTGAACATCCAGGACCTCGACCTTCATCCAATCCGCGCCAGACCAACGTTCGATCGTGATCTCGTCGAACCCGGTCAAACTCCGACGGGTGGCGAAGGAAAGACGTCCCTCCAACGCCCCCCCCGGCGACATCCCTCCGAGGGATGCCCCCAGTAGAACCGCGCCATCCGCGACTTCCGCGCCCTGGAATCCCAGGGAACGACCCGGATTCCAACCCGGAAGCGCATTCAAATCGGTGCCTTCATACGAATCCGACGAAGCCGCGAGGTCTCCGAGATCCATCCAGCCCCGGCCGGAATCGGCGGAGATCCAATCACTTCCGGATTCCAACTGATTGAAGTTCCAACCGGCGAGCAGGTCCGCCGACGAGGTACCTCCGCTGATCATGGCAGCCAGAATCGCCGTTCCCACGATCCGTCGTCGATCGACCCGACCTTCCTGTTCCCTCACCGCGGTCTCGAGGATTCCGCTCGGATCGTGCACTCCCGAGCCCTGATTCCCGGGATCCCCATGATCCCCATGACTCCCGTCGCCTGGTTTCACGGGACTGCTTTTCGATCTCCTGATATCTGGCATGGACCCGACTCCGAAGCCCCCTTCGGTATCGCACCACAGACCATATCCATGAAAGAACACCGCCCCGCAAAGCGGGGCGGAAGTTCATTTCATCGGATTTCATACCAGCGGTCAGCCACCCATCAGCATCGCGGTCGAAGCGACCACTCGGTCTCCCGCAGGATCGATCAGCCAGAGCCAGTCGATGAAGAGGAATTCAAACCGGGCGGCCAGAAGGGCGATTCGTCCCATGACCGTGAAGCCGAAAGCCGCACCAAAGGTGATCATGAGGAACCAGATCCCGAGCTTCGCGACCTTGCCCACCGCACCCTTGTGCTCGACGCTGAAGAAGAAGTAGGTGAGACATGCCAGCACGCCGATCAACAGGGTCAACTGACGGACGCTCGCCCAGAAGGTTGAGTACCCGTTGACCGTTCCATCAGCGTTCTGGATCTCCTGGTAGATCGGAACCACGGTGGCGTTCACCTGGCTCAGGAAGTCACCTTCGATGTATCCGACCATGCGGATCGCCGCGGTGGTTCCCACGATGAACGCCAGCGTCCAGAGACTCAACGACTGTCCCTTGGGGGAGAGACGCATGAGCAGCAGGATGCCGAAGGCGGCCGGGATGAGATATCCCCAATGTGGATCGAGCTGGGTGAGCCCCGGCAGGAAGGTCGCCTGCACCAGACCCGGGACCAGCTTTCCCAGCAGGTTCGGGACGATCATGTCCCAGAAGCCAACCACCATCCAGTAGCCCGCCGACACACCGACCACCACCGACTCGGCCACTTTGTAGACCGGATTGTCCCGATAGAGGAACGAGAAGATCGCCAGGGTGAAGAGCGCGGCGCTCCAGAGCCCGATGGTCCGCACCCAGTCCAGCGAGATCGCCGGATTGTCACCGGCGAAATACTCGCGAGCCGGAACCTTCGTTCGGACGTTCCAACTTTCCAGCGGGGAATCCGCGTTGCGGAACTCACGGCCGTCGTCGGACTGCGCGGGAACCCAGACTTCCTCCATGCCGGCCTCCGCGGCCGATTCATCACCGGTGTCGTCACCGATCGTTCCTTGATCCAGGATCGGGATCTGAACCTTCACGAACTCCTTGGAATCAAGTTCGCTGTAGATCCGGCCCATGCCGTCACCCACGAAGGCCCGGGCGGCCACCAAGGCCGCGAAGATTCCGATCACCACGAACAGAATTCGATTCTGACGATTCATCGAGTACCTCCACGGCGACGGTTCGCGAAGTAGATCACGTTGCCCATCACGATCAGGATGATCATCAGAATATGGGCCACCAACTGCGGCCCCATCCGACGTTGTGCCTCCAGGAACACCGCCGGCTCAGGGTCGTGGGCGATGTCCACGAGCAATTCCTTCTGAGCCGGGGAGAGTGCTTGAATGCCACGAACCTGATCGGCATCGAGGCCCTTCCCGGCATTCTCGGTGGCCCACTGATCGACCTCCGAAATCGAACGTGGGAAGTCCTTGGTCAAGACCGAGCTCTGAACGCCGGGCACACCATCCTCGGCGAGCGCTTGAGCGAAGGTGTCGCCTCGAACCCAGGAGTTGACCACGGACTCGTATTCCGCCGCACCCTTGATGGCCCCCAGCAGCCCCTGCACCTGCAACGGCACATAGGGGTACATCTGNGGAGCCTGCACTCCGGTGCACCCGATCANAAGTGGCTTCTTCAACGGCGTCGCCGCGTAGAGGACCCACTCCTTGCTTCCGGGATAGCCCGCGCTCACGTTCACCAGCACATCGAAATCCGCCAGGCTCCCGATCCCCGACATCATCGGGATTGTTTCGATCGGCGTGCCTTGGGCGTCATTTGGAAAGATCTGTCCGAAGTCGGTCGCGATCGTCTTGATCACCGCTTCGTTGCCGGCCTTGAATCCGAGGTCGACCCAGTCACGTCCGTACTCGAGGTCCGGGTAGTACTTTCCGATCACCCGACTCGTGCTCGAGCGGATCATCTGCCCACCCACCGGCCACAAGGCGATGAAGTACATCCGGTGGCCCTTCTGAGCACACTGCCGGATGAACGAGGTCGCCATCGGTCCCAGTTCACCCTCGCTGGCGGGGTCGAAGTCCCAGGAAAGCAGGACTTTGGAACCGGGTTCGAGATCATCGAGGACCTCGAAGGTCGCCTTGGCGAGTGGCGTGGGAAGTTCCGGCAACGTCTTTCCGGTGATCCCGATGACGATGATCGGCACCGCCACTGCAAGACCCATCATCAGGAAGATCCAGCGACGGTCGAGTTCGTTGAGTCGGTCAAGGAATCCCATGGGTCAGTTTCCTCCACCGAGATAGGAGCGGTCGAGACCCATGAGGATCTTCAGTGAGGTACTCGCGATTCCAAGGGCGATGCCGATGATGATCGCCCGGTTTCCCGCGGTGTTGAACACCTGCATGATGTACACGCTCAACTCTTCCATCCGGAGCCCGCTGAACCAGCCGTCGGCGGGAATCCAGTCGGTGAGGAACGGTCCGGCGGCGGTTCGGCCCAGAAGAATGATGAACGCGGTTCCCAGAAGCAGGATCGCCTCGAAATTCTTGGCTCGGAACGCCCGGAACGCCGCGGACGCGATGTAGAACGCGAGCATCGCGAACATCGTCGCCGTCAATGGCTTGAAGACGTATTCGTAGATCCACCAGAAGGCGGTGCCTTCACCCTGAACGTCGCCGGCCCACGGCTTGTCGGGATAGGCGGCATTCGGTGGGACGCCGAGCTTGAAGAGCCCGATCGCCAGCGTCGCGAGGAACGTACCGAGGACGATGAGCGAGAACGCCCAGCCCGGTCCGCGATCGGAGAGCTTCTTCAAATGCACCTTGAGGAGGCTCCCGCCTCCGAGCACGAAGGCCATCGCGGCGATGATCGCGAAGAACGTGGTCGCGTCTTCGCCCCACGCGGACAAGGCCGGGATGAAATTGGCGACGATCAGCAGAACGCCGACGGTCGCGGTGATGATGAGTGGAACGGTGCGCTTCACGGTTCGGTGCTCCTCAGCCGGTCAATGCCGTGTTCTTGAACCAGTCCACGGCGGACAGGATCATGTCGTTGCCGGTGAGCGTGCCCACCGTGGCGAGCAGAACGCCCACCACCAGGACCACCCCGACCAGAAGCTTGCCCATGTCCTGCCCCTTGAGACTGCCCAGTTGTTCAGGCTGCTCGGAGAGGTAGGCACTGGCAGCGAAGAATTCCTCGCCGATCAACGTGTAGTCACAGGCCGCCACGAAGAACGGCAGCTGGCTCGGCATCGCCGTTCCCGCGATCTGGATCGCCCCGACCGAGTTGCCGGTCTCCGCGAGAATCAGGCTTTCCGCGAAGAAGGCCCCCATGTAGAAGCAGGCCGCGGGACGATCCCGGACGATCAGGCCCGAGACGTAGGCGGTGAAACCGAACTGCTCGTCGGTGACGTAGTAGATGAGGTCGGGGTTGTAGGCGTCGGTCCGACCGGCGGTCAGATACGACGCTTCGACCGTCTCGCGGGCCGCACTCATCACCAGAGATCGGCAGGTGGGGACCTCGATGCGAGCGTCGTATTCCGCCGCGGTCTTCGCAACCTTTCCCAGCACCGTGATGCCGGCGACGGTCTGAAGATCGTCCATGTCCTGAATNCCGTTGATGAACAGCATCGGACGGCCCATCTCGGTCGCCCGCCCGACCGCCTCGTCGATGGCGGAAAGACCGGCGATCTTGCGAATCTTGAGGACGGCGCCACGCCGCGCCTTGATGATGAAGAAGAGAACCACGCCACAAAGCAGTGCGAGAATCACGAACAGCGGACCCCGACCGAGATTCAAGACCGCAGCCTCGGGCCTCACGCTGGAACTCGGCCCGGAGGCCACGCTCCTCACGCTCGTCTTGCCATCTCCGCCCGCAATGCTGTAGACGATGAAGGCATACTCGGCGTCCGCATCGAGTTTCTTGGCCGTGAAGACGTATTCGATCCCCGCCGCCGACGTCTTGAAGACCTTCGGGTCGGAAACGGTGTCGACCAGGAGCCAGTGACCACCATGTGGCCCGGTCTCCTCGGGTTCGATCCCGTCCTTTTGGCGAGACAGTTCGATCGCGGTCTGGCGACCGACCCGCCGGGCCTGCATTCGTGCATCCTCGGGAGCCACGCCTTCGACTTCGACCAGTCGATCGTACTCCCGGGTTTCGGCCGCGGTCATCGCCTCCTGCAACGCACTTCGTCGCTGGTCGCCGTTCCGAGCGCCGGTCTCGTCTTCGGTCTCCGATCGCCAGATCTGGAAGCCTTCGAGGTCCGCGGCGTCCGCGGGGAACGTCCAGAAGACCTGAACCACGCCGCCCCCATCCCAGGGGCGATCCGCCGCCCGGACATCCGTCGGCGCGGGCGGGGTCGCCATCGCGCTGCCGGAAACCGCGACGACCACGGCGGTGATCACCGCGTGCAATCGCCGTCGAAGACCGGGCGGTTCATTGGATCTCGAGATCATGCTTCAGCCCTCGATGAGTTCGACGTTGGCGCGGGGTACGACCGCGATGCCTCCGTCGGGAAAGCGAACTTCCAGGACCCGGGCCTTCGACCCCGATCCAAGAATGGCGGGTTCGGCCGGAAGGGCCGAAACTTCACCCAGAAGTCCGAAGTAAGGATCGCGGATGACCCGGACCGTCGTACCGATCTCGAGCACGCCCGCCTCATGTGCCACGGTGGGGTCGATGTCACCCTCGTTCTCCCCCGCCTCGAGGGGAACCAGGATTTCCGGTCGCATCACACCCGCACGAATCTGGGTCGCCCCGTTCACGCTCGCTCGGCGACCGGCCTTTTCCGAAATCAATCGCCAGGTTCGACTGGCCATCGCGATGTCACCGAAACCTTCGGTCACGATGACGGTGAGCCCGATCTGCTCGCTGCCGGTGATCGCGACCCCGAGGTCGCGACCCAGCAGTTCCTTGAGGTCCTGATCGTCGATCCCGCCGGAGACCACCGCCGCGGCACCGACCTTGATGGCCTCCCGAATCGCCGCGGCGGTCATTCGAGCACCNCCNAGAATGACCGCGTCCTTCATCGCAGGAGTGATCAGTTCCGGGGTCAGCGTCTGCTCGTGGTCGACGCAGGCGACCCGGATTTCACCCGCGGTCTCGCCGCCGATNCCGAAGATCCCCTGAACCATCAGCACGTCGTTCTCGACGATGCAACCTTCCTTGGGCATGACTTCGACCACGGTCCCACCCAGATAGGCCCGGACCTGAACCGGAATCGCGGCGCCCCGGATCATCAACTGACCGGTGGTCGAGGAGACCGATTCGATGGTCCCGTCTGCTTCGGCCGTGACCTCCGACTTGAACATCCCGAAGATGCCCTTGGATTGACCGATGATCTCTCCCTTGGAGACCGATTCGCCCACCGCCTTGGTCATCAACGACGACGCTTCCGCCGGCGTGCATCCAAGTCGGTTGGCGATGTTCATCGGAAAGACATCGCCTTCCATGAAGGTCTCGGCGACCACGTCCGTGGCGGTGACCGTATCGCCCTGGGCGACCTTGAGTTCGCCGGGAATCGGCAGGAGACGGCGCGTTCGATGCGTCGTCCGGGCAGCAACCTTGAGTCCTGGGGTGTAGGCCTTGGCCATTGGTATCAGGCGCTGCGCGGCGCCACCTCCTCGTTCGGGTACAGCTGAATCGCCTCGATCGTGCCGCGGACGGCCTCGATTCGGGCCGATGTTTCTTCGGGCAGCGTCAAAGGACGGCCGCGGGCATCGAGGATGAGCCCCACGGTTCCACCCTTGGCGGTCTTTTTCACGACCTTGCCCGGTCCATTGCCGAGATCGACACCCCGGACGGGGGTGACTTCGACCTCCGCGGTGGTTCCGATCGGAAGATCAAGCAGACGAATGTCTCCCCAGGCCATCTGCCCGGATCCCGTGAGTCCGCCAGTGATCGAATAGCTGAAGCACGCCTTGCCGGGACGAGCTTCACCCTTGGCGGCGACGCAGGTNCCGAGAATGACCAGGCAATCCCTCTCGAACACTTCCATCGCCGCTCGCTCGTGCACCGAGCTCAGCACCCCCAGGTGGGGCATCATGAAGATCGAGTCCTTGGCGAGAGTGGTGAAACCCTCGGGTTCGAATGCGTCGATCAGCATCATCGCGGTCTGGTGCATCCGAGGGGCGTGACTGAGCACGCCGCCGGAAGCGACCAGGAGATCGAGTTTCATGCCATCGACGATGCTTGCGCCACCGACCTCCTGGCTGAACACGTCGCCGACCGTTCGCTGCTGCTGCACGCCCTTGAGCGTGGTCGCGAACTCCTTGTGCTGCTGATAGGCGAGCCGCAAGGCTTCCCGGGCCACCGCCTGTTCGAACACCAGGGCTTCCGCGGACTGCGGGATCGTCGTCGGCCGGATCATCTTGTTCTTGACCCGGTTGCGGAGTTCCCGCTCTTCCATGCCGATGTGCACCCAGCGAAGGACGCTGTCCATACCCGCTTCCGCGCACACGTTCGAGATGGAATAACTCATCCCGAGGTTGGCACTCACCGTCCGGTTGAAGGTTCCGTCGAAGACGCTGAACACATCGGTCGTCGCCCCTCCGATGTCCACGCCGACGGCATTGATTCCCTGAGTGCGGGCAATGGTCTGAAGAATGTCGCCGACCGCGCCCGGCGTCGGCATGATCGGTGCATCGGTCCAGTCGATGAGTTTGTCGTANCCAGGCGCGTGGGCCATGACGTGTTCGAGGAAGACGTCGTGGATCTGATCCCGGGCAGGCCCCAGGTTCTCACGTTCAAGCGTGGGACGCAGGTTTTCGACCATCGAGAGATCGAATCCACCGCTGTTGTCGGCGGAATCGGCGAAGGCTCGCTCGATCTCCGGCCGGGCGTCGGCGTTGCCCGCGAAGATGATCGGGAGTTCGTAGGCCGATCCGAAACGCGGGCGAGGCTTGGCCGGGGCCACCAGTTCGGCCAACTGAATCACCTGGGTGGAATTCCCGCCGTCGGTGCCACCCGACAGAAGCACCATGTCCGGACGCAGNTCTCGAATTCGCTGGATCTGCTCGTGGGGCCGACGCTTGTCGTTGCTCGCGATCACGTCCATGACGATCGCACCGGCCCCGAGGGCCGCCCGCTTCGCACTGGCAGCGGTCATCTCACGAACCACGCCCGCCACCATCATCTGGAGGCCGCCACCCGCGGAACTGGTTGAAATATAGATGTCACAACCATCAGCGTCATCCTCGGAAGACCGACGGATGATGGTTCCGTCGTCCGCGATCAGGCGGCGACCGGAGAGTTCCTGAAGTTCCGTGACGGAATTCACCACGCCGACCGTGACGTCGGCGAAAGGCTCTTCGACCGTGGTCGGAGCCTCCCCGCGGAAGGTCTGGCGATAGACGCCGTCGACCTCCTCGATCATGATCGCCTTGGTGGTGGTGGATCCGCAATCAGTGGCGACGATCACTTTGATGCGGGCCAGATCGTGGGCGGGCGCGTCAGCGGTCATGCGTCTCTGGTCCGACTCTTGAGGGCTGGAAGTCTTTCTCGATCGGCGCCACGAGCGGCCCGAACGAACTTGCTGAACGGTACCCGATCTCGATGGACGGTCGGAAAACCCTCGAAGCTCATCCGACGGTCGGAGGCTGATCACCCCCGGAGTCCGGATCGGTTCCCCGCGGTTCGAGATCGGAGGGGCCGTCGGATCCGATTTCGTCGTCGACCACCGTGACTCCGTCGCCTTCTTCCGAACCGGGATCCCCACCGACGGGGACATGAGCCGCCTCGCACTCGTCGATGAGTCGGATCATGTACTCCACCGATCCTCGACGCTCCACGAAACCCGCGAACGTCTCCCACGCCCTCGCGTCGACCAGGATCGTCGCGAAGGGCGTGAAGAAGTGCAGGGCCTGCGCCCCGAGATAATTCAAAGGCCGGGACATCTCCAGGAGCATGGTGGCCGGCATGGTCATTCGTCTCCGAACGACTTCCCGGCAGATCCTGCCTGCCACATCGGCCTCGGCTTCGGTCGCGACGAACGCATCGGCATCCTCGACCGCGAAGGCGTGGCGAACTCGATCGATCCATCGTTGATCACTCAACCGGTCACCTCCGTGTCTTCCGATCCCGAGGCTTCAGAGTGGCTGTCGGTGAGATCCAGCTCGATCCCGGCCTTCACCGCCCGGCGGGCGAAAGAACGCAGAGTCGCCTGATTCTCAACCGCCCGCCGCCCCCAATAGAGGTCCAGACCACTCGATGAACGCCGCCCACCACGACTCGTCGAAAGCCATCCACCTCCAGGATCGATGACCAGTCGCCGCACATCCTTCCAGGGGACCTGACGCCGCCGCAGCGGGTAGCCGACGTCGATCCGCTCGTCATCGACCTCGAACGTGGTCGGCAGAAACCACCGATTCAGGCCCAGCACCATCAAGGCCGCACCGGTCAATCCCCAGAGGAAATCTCCGCCGATCAGGCCGCACAGGCCGGCCAGCAGCAGAATCACCACCACCAGGAGTGACGTCCGGCCCAACGACTCGGCGGCCGGCCAGGCCGTCCATCCGGTGCCTGGGAGCTCGACGTCAGTCGGATCCGCGGTTTTTTCGCGATCGCCTTCCATTCCGCGACGGTATTCGATGCCCCCAGCCCCCGCCGGGATTCTCCACCTCCATCCGCGTACCCTTCACCAGTCGCCCGAAGATTCGATCCTCTACGACCCGGAAACCCGTCCATGACCGATTCCACCGCCTCCGCCACCAGTGACCCCGAAACTCCGGAAGAACCCAATGGCTTCGAGATCGACGGACGGGTCAGCAGCCCCCTGGACCTCATGGCCTGGGCTGCGACTCACAAAGCGGATTTCAAGCCACCGGTCGGCAACAAGTACCTCTACAGCGGCCGCGATTTCTTCGCGATGGTGATCGGTGGGCCCAATGCCCGCAACGACTTCCACAAGGTCGACAGCGAAGAGTTCTTCATCCAGTTGAAGGGCGACATCGTCTTGAAGACCTGGGAAGACGGACGGATCATCGACCACTGCATCCGAGAGGGCGAGACGTTCTTCATCCCGGCCAACGTCCCACATGCACCCTGTCGCCCGGCAGGGACTCTCGGCCTGGTGGTGGAACGACGTCGCCCGGAGGGCGAGATCGAACACCAGATCTTCTACTGCGAAGAGTGCGGAGCCCTCGTCCACGANGAGGCGTTCGACTGCCGGGACATCGTGGTCCACTTCCGTGATGCGATGGAGGCGTTCTGGGCCGACGACTCCCGCAACCAGTGCGGAAACTGCGGTACCCGGGTCATGAAGCCCGGGCCCTACGAGCTCCCCGAGTCGTTCCGCCGTTGAAACCGGTCAGTCGCCCGCGACCGATCTTTCCACGATCGCTCGTACCACGCGAGCCAGATCCATCGAGCCACCCCGAAAACATTCGAGGTGCGAGGTCTGGATCTCCTGCACCTCCACCGATCGCGCCAGGTCCCCCCAGCCAAGGTCCCTGGCCCCTGCCACCGAGCCGAAATCGGTCTCGGTGGTCCGCAGGAGAACCACATCGATGGGAGCCGGTTCAGGGTCGTAATGCCGCATCGCCTCGAAACCCGCCGCCACCACGCCCCGCAGCGATTGAAGAGTCCGACCACGGGCACCGGATCCCATCCGATCCAGAATTCCGGCCGGAAGAACGTTCTGAAATCGCATCTTCCATTCACGAGGATTCATGACGCGAGACGCGAGGGATCGACGGCTCGAAAGAGCCAGAGGGGCCGAGTCGATCACGACCACCTTGGGAGAGGGTCCCGAAGCCGCCAGAATCCTCGCGGCTTCGAAGGCCACGAATCCACCAAGGGAATACCCGAGCAGGATCGAAGCCTGGCCGTTCGTCGCCTTGATTCGGTCCGCGAACATCCGACCCATCAACGGAATGCGACGAAGCGGCTCCACCCGACCGGCGGTACCGGGATACGGAAGACCATGAACCGAGAGCCATTCGGGCAGGCCATCGATGATCGACTGAAAACTGAACACGGTGCCGCCGACGCCGGGGATGCAGTAGAGAGCACGGCCGTGCGGGGACGATCCGACCTGCAGGCTGACCACATCCGCATCTTCCCGATCGATCTCCGCCGCGATTCGAGAAGCGATCGCCGAAGCGCTTCCGCCCTCCATCACGTCGACCATCGCCACCGGCCGGGCCACGCGGGTCTCCAATTCGATCGCGAGGCGGAGCAGATCGAGCGAATCCAACCCGATCTCTCGCAGTGATTGTTCCGGTTCGACCGAAGGTACCGATGCGATTTCCGCGATCGCGGTTCGAACGAGTCCGAGCAGTTCTCCCCCACGAGGCTTGAGGAACGATGCCCGGGCGGCGGCCACCGATTCCTCCTCCGGCGTCACCTCACGAAGTATCTCCGCGACGCGACGACGATCCGGCTTTCCATTTCGAGTGGTGGGAATCACCGACACGACCTTGACCACGGTCGGAACCTCCCACTCCGGAGACCGGGCGGCGATCGCGGACCGGATTCCCGCAGGGTCGAGATCACTATCCGGTTCCAGAACCACGACCGATGCCAGACGCTTGCGATCGCCTTCCTCGAGCAACAATGCACAGACATCCCGCACGCCGACCAGGCTTCTCATCAGGCTCTCGATCGCCCCGAGTTCGATTCGACGCCCTGCGATCTTCACCTGAGCATCCAGTCGACCTCCGAATTCGATTCGGCCATCGACCCCCCAGCGAACGCGATCACCGGTGCGATATCGATCGGCATCCCGGTCCCCGCCCGCCTCCGATTCGAATCCACCTCGAACCTCCGGTCGTCCATCCGGGCCGAGGTATCCAAGTCCGACTCCGGTCCCGGTGGCGAGCAATTCTCCGAACCGCCCCGGCGGAACGTCTCGCCCGGAAGCGTCGACGATCCGGAGACGGGTTCCACGGATCGGCCGACCCACTGGTATCGACTTCCGACCAACGCCACCCGCCACCATCGATTCACAGGCGGTGAACACGGTGTTCTCCGTCGGACCGTATCCATCGATCAAGGCGATCTCCGGACGACTCTCCAGCAGGCGACGGACGTGATTCGCCGAAACGACGTCCCCACCCGTCAGGACCAGGTCGAGGCTCTGGAAGAACTCGGGCATCCCATCGACGGCGAGATGGAAGATCGCGGCGGTCAGCCAGCAACCCTGTACCCCGTCTCGTCGCATCCGAGCCTGCAAGCCGACGAGATCCGCCCCGGAACCCTCCCAGCAACAGACGGTCCCGCCATTCAGAAGCGGCCACCAGATCTCGAGGGTCGAGGCATCGAAGGCCAGCGGCGCGGCGTGGAGCATCCGAAACCCCGGCCCACCAGGAAGGAACCACGGATCGTCCACCAACCGAACCACCGCTCGATGTGGGATCACCGCCCCTCGAGGCTCGCCGGTCGTTCCCGACGTGAACATCGCATAGAACGGTGCGTCGGGGTCGATCTCCGCGTCGTTCGGAGCCGCTGCACCGGCTCGACAACGCAGCGGGTCGATCACCCGGGACACCTCCGGCACCGCGGCGACATCACCGCCGACGACCATCGCCGCGATCGGTCGGCTGGCAGCGATCTGCGCCGCTCGGCGTTCCGTCGGCGCGTCATCATCAATCGGGACGAACCAGGCACCGACCCGGGCGGTCGCGAGCATCCCGGCGATGGTGGCGGCGGATCTCGGTCCCGCAATCGCGATCGCCCGACCCCGAGGGTCGTCGACCTTCGATCGTAGTTCCGACGCGATGGATGCCGACCACCGATCGAGTTCACGGTAGGAGATCGTTCCGTCTCGGTCAGTGACCGCCGGGGCATCCGGATCGCGTTCCACCTGCCTCCGGAATCCGTCCACCATGTTCAAGGGTGCCATTGATCCGGATCGATCATCATCGCCCCGGGAGAACACCTCCAACTGCCGTTGCTCCACCGCATTCAGGCTCTTGACGTCACCGATCAGAACGGTGTCTTCGGGACCGGTCATTCCGCCCATCGCATCGCAGATGCCTTCCAGCGTGAACGTCACTCGATCGAGGAACGCCGCCGGCGTCTCGCCGTCGAGCACGCCGGACTCGACATCCAGCGCCACGGGCGATGCTTCATCTTCCACGGGCAGGACCAGGGCCGCCCGGAAGACACCGGCACCGGTTGAAGTCCACTGGATATCGGCTCCCTGAAAACGACGAACGACATCATCTCGCGTCAGCACGCCGTCCAGTGGCGGCCGAACGAACGAGGAGTCCGGCTCCAACCCGCGAACGATCCGCCCCAACGCACCGTTCCGATGATCAAGACCCTCTCCAATCGTGGCTGCGACCCGGTGCAGGGTCGATCCGAGGGATCGTTGGTCGTCGACGTCGATCGCCACCGGAAGGATCGAGGCACCGAGGCCCAGATCTTCAAGGTCGATCGCGAAGGGGATTCCGATCACGATCTTGTCTCGTTCGGAAGCCCTCCCCAACACGATGGCCCAGGCGACGAGCGCCGGGACGATCGGTGCCATGCCGCAGCGAGCGGCACGCTCCGCGGAACGCCGGAAGATGTCTCCACCTCGGTGATCGATCGCCAGTTCTCGCAGACCGTCACCATCGAATTCGGCATCCGGCAGGCGGGCATCACCCAGAACATCTCGCAGGCGGTCGATCCACCAGCCGTCGTCGAGCTCACCGCCCGCGATTTCCGGCGACGAACGCACTCTCGGCGGACCACCCGCGCCTTCCGAGATGATCTCCTCGAGAATCTTCTGAGCGGTTCGGCCGTCGACCGCCGCGTGGTGAATCACCACCAGGATCGAGGTGTTTCCCGTGGGCTCCGCCCAGGTGGCCATTCGCCAGGGGAGACCCTCTGCGACCCGAAGTGGATGGCGGAGTATGCGATCGAGCATCTCGCGATCGGGAGGTTGCTCGAAGGTCTCCAGATCGAAGGGCACGGATTCGGTGATCGGAATCACCCGTTCACCCAGGTCCGCTCGCCGTGCGGTTCGAAGCGTGGGATGCCTCCGCCGAACCACCGCCAGTCGTCGACCGATCTCCTCGATCGAGACATGCCGGTCAAACCGTATGGTCCAGGCCAGGTGGAACGCGCCTTCCGGCGCCAGTGCCTCCTCGGCCAGCACATCGCGCACGAGAGGATCGAGAGGATCCCAACGGGCCGTCTGGCTGCTCGCAGATGACTCCGCCTCGCCCCTTGCGGGTTCCTGAACTCGTACGCCCGAAACCATCGCTGCCGTTCCCGCGGCCGACTCCAGCATCTGCCGGAGTTCCTGCAGTCCCATTCCCAGAATCCGGGCCACCGGGAGTTCGAGCCCATGACTCTGGACCAGGGCGATCTGCAATCGAATACCACCGAGACTGTCGATTCCGAGGCTCCCGAGACTTCGGTCTCCGGTGGTCTCAACGGTCGCTTCCGGATCGATCTCTTCGGCCAGCCGGGCAAGCACGTCTGAAACCGTCCATCCGTTTCCACTCCGTCCCACCGGCGGCAGAATGGCGGACTTTCTCAGTGCGGTTCGATCGACCTTGCCATTGCTTGAACGGGGAAGCGATTTCATCGCCTGAATTCGATCAGGCACCATCCATGGAGGAAGACGATCTTTGATCTGCCGAAGGCATTCATCGATCTCCCCGGTGCTGGAAGGCCCCGTCACGAAGGCCTGCAATCGCATGGAATCCGTGGAATCGGGTGCCTCTCCGTGAGAGACCATGATCACCGCGGCGTCCCGGACCGGATCCAATTCCACCAATGCCGCCTCGATCTCACCTGGTTCGACCCGGTACCCCGAGATCTTCATCTGGTGATCGGCACGCCCGAGAAACTCGATTTTCCCACCACGACTCAATCGCGCCTGGTCCCCGGTGCGATAGCGACGCCCTTGCTCGGCCTCGACTTCGAATCCCCCACTCGAGCCATCGAGGTATCCAAGGGCCACCGCATCGCCGTAGACCACGATCTCTCCGGCTTCTCCCAGCCCCACCGGCAGTCCTTGCTGATCCTCGATCTGAATTCGAACGCCGTCGATCGGGGCCCCGATCGACGGAACCACAGGCCACATCTCGATCTTGTTTCCAAGATCCAGATGGGTCGCGACATGCGTTTCGGTCGGTCCGTACTGATTCACGATGCGAATGGAATCAGACATCGCACCGGCTGCCGCCCGAACGGATTCGTCGATCCGGAGCGCTTCACCGGCGCAAACGACCTCTCGAAGGCAATCCGGGAATCCTTCCTGACAACTGGCGGCCAACGCCCGCAGAATCAAGGGTGGCAGGTGCAGCCTCGTGATTCCTTCATCTCGTATGAACCGAGCAAGGGCCGATGGATCCCGCCGGACGTCCAGTGGTACCGAGACCACCGTGCCCCGGCTGGCCCAGGTGGAGAAGAGTTCCTGGAACGCCACGTCGAAACCCAGCGGCGCAAACTGAGCCGTTCGAGCCGCGACATCGATCGGTGTCCGACGGCACTCATGCTCGATGAGACCGGCAAGACCCCCGTGATGCATTCGCACGGCCTTGGGTTCACCGGTGGAACCACTGGTGAAGAGCACGTAGCAGGCCTGATCGACGTTGATCTTCGGAAGTTCCACGGCAGCGGCCACCAATGAACCTTCATCGACTTCGACCACCGGAACCGATCTTCCCGAAGCGTCGATCGAATCGTCGGCGTTCCGGAGAAGATCCGGGGACGCCACGATCGCCGCCACCGGCTCGGACCGGCGAAGAAGATCCGCCGCCCGAGAGACCGGCGTTTCGGGGGGTATCGGCATGGCCGCTCCACCCGCTCTCATCGCGGCGATCACCGCGAGATTCGTTTCACGAGAAGGTCGCCCGAAGATCGCGATCGGAGATCCCGGCTTGAATCCCGTCGGGACGCCGGAGAGGATCGAAGCGGCGAGACGATCCGCGAGCTCGTCGAGTTCCTTGAAGTTCCATTCACCACCACCGTCTCGAACCGCCACCGCCTCCGGTGTCTCCCGGGCCGCGGCACGAACCGTCTCCGGCAGACTCCGATGGTCGTCGGGATCCAGAACCGGACCCTCGCAGACCGACACGCGATGGGGAATGGTCTCGCCTGCATTCGAACCGAGTTCCTCGACCATCAAGGAGAGGAGTTCTTCGGCATCCTGATCACGAATCCAGGCTGGATCGACGTCAAGCTCGATTCGACAACCGTCAGTTTCGAACCGAGTGATCAGCATGATCGGGAATGGACTGTGACCCGGCGGTGCGACCCGCCACTTCAGCGGCGAACCCGGCTCGCGATCACTTTCGACCACGCCAACCACGAAATCCAGCCATGGCGATCGTCCCGGGATCGGTTCGATCGGAGCCGCACTCCGCGCGATCGCCTCGTACGCCACTCCACGATGGCTGCGACCCTCGCGGATCGTGGCCGCGATCTTCGCAAGCGAGTCGTTGGCCGCGATCGACATCGGCAGCGTGTTCAGGAACATGCCGACGGTGCCGGCATCGCCATGATCACGAAGCGACATCGGCAGCCCGATCGGCATGGCGCCATCCGGCGCGATCCCGATCGCCGCGGCGGCGGATCGAGCCGCTCGCAGCACGGCGGCGGTGCGGACCCCTCCCGCGTCTCGAATCCGTTCGTCAAGACGTCGCACGGCCGCTGAATCGAGGAATGCTGCACGACGTCGGACCTGGGCCCCCACATCGTGTTCCGGGCCGAGTTCGAGACGCGGCGCCAAACCGGCCAGCCTCCGCCTCCACCAAGCGATTTCCTCCGCCGATGCCGAAGTCCGCTGCTCACGAAGGCCGACGTCTCGGAGATCCATTTCAATTTCGGGTCGTTCCGGCCCCGCCGCATCCGGATGATCGGCGCCGGCCAGTTCCCGATGAAGTTCCCGCACGAGCATTCGAAGCGATGGATCGTCGACCACCACATGATGAAGAAGCAGGAGCAACGATCGAAGCCGACCATCCAGCGTCAGTCCAATCGCTCTCCAGGGGTGACCACTCGAAACCGTTGGCAGATTCCCGGCCATCCCCTCGATCACCGCGGCGATCGAATGATCACGAAGGTCGGGCACGCTCCGTGGTTCGATCACCACCATGCCGGGCGCCGGGCCCACCACCTGCCGAAGGGAGCCGGGGTCGTCCCGGGCGGGATGGATGCTGGTCCGGAGTGCCGGATGTCTTTCAACCAGGGTCGTCAACGCCGCGGAGAGGCTTCGCCACGTCGTGTCTTCCGGGAGTTCCACCACCAGCGGTACCAGGTACCCGCGACTCCGAGGCTGAAGGCGTTCGATGAGCCACTGGCTGGCTTGAGCCCCCGTTGCCGGCGCGTCGATCGACTCCCGCCGGCGAGACTCGATCCCGACCGGCAATCTCGGTGCGTTCTCCACGGCCGCCTCGACGGCGGAGTACGTGATCGGACCGTCGATTCCGTCGAGCGAGACCGCACGGTTCGTGTGACGTCGGATCTCCAACTCGATCCCGAGCAGGTCGAGACTTGAAACACCCCGCGTCCGAAGATCGACCTCCTGGTCGACCGGTCCGACCAGCGCAGACCACAGGCCCGCAAAGTCGGCGAGACCGACCGGGGAGTCGTGGGGCGAAGATTCGGAATCGGGGGTCACGCCTTGGTTCTCGGTCCTTCGTCACCGACATCATCCATCTCGTTTGAGATGGCAGCGTCGGATACTGAAGTATCGACGATTATCAAGGCTCCCTGCAGCCGGATTCAAAGCAGAAGCGGAAGCTTAAAATTCGAATCGACCGGACAACCGGGCCCGAGTGACGGGGGTTCGATCGTTCATCACGATCACCGGAAGATCCTGTTCGACCGAGATCGCGATCGAGGCATTGTGATCGAGATTCCATCCGATCGAATGTCCAAGAGATATCTGGGAGCGGGACGCGTCGAATCCGAACCTGCTCCGCACGGTGGCGGCTTGGCCAACCCCGAAACCGCCATCAACCGCCGCGCGAAGAGTTTCATTCGAAGGGCGGTCATCCAAACGCCGGTCCGCGGCCAGCATGCCACCGATCTGAAACCCACCTCCAGGTGACCATCTGGCTCTGCCTTTCCAGGTCGCGACGATGTCGGCCTCGGGATCGCCGAAGTCGACCTCGCCCTTCCATTGAACCGATCGAGCCGGATTCGAAGAGATTCCGATTCGATAACGCTCGTGAGTCTCCATCTCGGTTTCAGTCTCGACGAACTCCTTGGTTCGAATCCGTTTCGCCTGTCGAAGACCGAATTCGATCCGATCACCAGTGGTGGCGACCAGACGAATCGCATCGATGTCGAAATCAACGGCGTTCGGATCGAGTTCGAGATCCGTATCGACCCGGGCTTGCAGACCAAACTCCCAGCGCTGCAGGAACGGGATCGACTCGAGGGCGATGCCCCCGTCGATTCGTCCGAGCATCGCGTGACTGCCACGAACACCCGTCGCTCCAAGACCGGATTCGAATCCATCGCCGATCCGACGCCAGCCGACGGCGTATCGAAGGCCGAACAGGTCGCCACCCAACGATGCGCCGATGGCGGAACTGTCGGACTCCATCTCCGCCTGGTCGCTCGACCCCAACGATTGCTGGAGCCATGCTTCGACCTGATGTTCACCGATCTTCTGGGTGACGTCGAACCCGAAGAGCGAGGTGTCCTGGGCCGCTGCCCCACCGCGGGTCGCGACAAAGCCGAAACTGGTCGCGTCGGACGGTCGGAACTTCGCCCGAGTCGCGACGAACGCCGCGGCCAGATCGTCCTCGGCCTGATTCGGAACGAACACCCGACCCGCGTTGAAAGGATCGATTTCGCCACCGAACAATCCGCCGAATCCAAGTCCGTTGAAGGCGGTCGGCGCGCCGGTGAGACCGGTGACCGCTTCATCGAATGACGGTCCGGTGTCCTGATGTTCCAAAGCATTCCAGTCGGAATCCATCGCACCCATGCGACCCCCGACGACGACGGCCACCGAGAAGAGTTCGTCGGGATTCCAGGCCATTTCGAGCCCACCGATTCCCAGCTCGCCTTCTGCCGGATCGCTCGGGGACCGGATCTGCCCGAACCCATCGATCACCGGGGCGGTCAGAGACGGTTTCCTGACGAGTTCGAGGATGTCGAGGTCCGGATGGTGCGACATCGATTCCGCGGCACCGGGCAAGAGGATGCCCGGCACGAGCATGTTCTGGGTGTCCGGTTCGAGTGTGGCCGATCCCGCAACGATNAANGCGGANGCCGGAGAGGGAACCAANANCNCGGCAGCCAGGGGCACGGTCAGGCACGTCGCTCGGCGGATTCGACTCCGCACGATCACCGTTGCAGCGCAGTTGACATCTTCATCCGACACTATCGGACCTCCGAACCCTGGGCTTCATTCTCGTGAGTGGTTCAACCGACCATTCCCGTCCAGGTTCATCGTCAGAAAGAAAAGGTCCAGCCAATCTTCGCCACGATTTCCGTGGTATCGAGGGTGAACTCCAGATCGTCCGCCTCGACGTTCTGATTGAACACCACGAAGATCTCCTCACCGTCACGAAACGCCCATCGGAGGCGNCTGTTCAGTCCTACCGTTCCGGACTGGGTGTCATATTGGACCAGGTTCTCCCAGGAAACCAGAGGGGAGAAGTAGAAGTTGACCCGACCCGACGCCAACCAGGTCTCGAGGTTTCCAGTGTCGAGAGAGATGTCGTTCCACTGAAGTGATCCGCCCAGCAACAGACTCGGGGCCGGCTGCCATCGGAAATCGGTGCCCATTTCCAGTCGACGCCCTCCGTAATAGCCAGACCAGCCGCCCTCGACCCCGATCTCCACCGGCTCCTTCGAGGTGGTCTCGAAACCGACACCGACTTCGCTCCAGGTGTAGTCCCCGGCCGGAACCAGCAGCTCACCGGCCACCCGAAAATCCTCATCGGGCACTTCCTGACGAAGACCGACTTCGAGGAACGCACTGTCACCTCGCTCGAACTGGATCTTTGCGAGGTCGAATTCAAGGTCGAGGCTCTGGGTGTTGAAATCGAGGTCGGGAATCCAGTACCCGTTCACCCCGACGCTCACACTTCGAAGCCAGTCGATGTCCGGACGCCAGCGACGAGATACGCCACCGAAGAACTCTTGAACCCCGACCCGGTTCACGAAACCCATCGCCGGGAAGTACTCGGGGCCGATCACGAACCAGCCGAAACTGGCTCGCCAGTCGTCGTTGGGGTACGAAAGTCGGAGACCGGCCGCGGTCGCTCCGATGCCCGCAACATCATCGGTGACGGTCTGCTGGAACCATGCGTTGGCGGAAAATCGCTTCCCTCCGGGCAGATCGGAAGTGACGAAGTTGAAGTCAGCACCCACCAGCTGATTCGATCGACCATCGAGCGGATTACCCGAGGTCGCGATCACTCCGACCGACGATTGCTCGAAGACGTTCACCAAGGCCCGCCCGGCGAAGTAGTTCCGATCCGCNGGTCTCACCCCCTCGGTCATCACCGTATCGAGCAGGCCGACGGAGACATCGCCGATCGACCCCGTCAATTTGACCCCACCCAGGATCTGCTGTGGCTCCCCTTGCGGCGAAAGACCGATTCGACGGGAGTAGAACGGTGCCGGCGTCGATCGGATGCCGCCGAANTTGAAGTAACCGGCGTCTTCGAGGAAGAAGTCCCGCTTCTCGGGAAAGCGAATGCTGAAACGGCTGAAGTTGATGATCCGCTGATCGACCTCGGTTTCGGCGAAGTCGGGGTTCACCGTGCCCACGAACGTCAGAGACGGGGTGACCTTCCAGAAGACGTCCACTCCGGCCGCCGGGTCCGCTCCGGAATCCTCACCCTCCTGCCAGGTCATCTTTCCATACGGCTTCACGTCGATGCCGCTTCCTTGATCGATCTCGCCGAACATGCCCACCACCGCGGCATCGGCCACGGATTCGAGATTGATGTCGCGGTCGGCCGCGACCAGCCGAACCCGCTCGTTGCCGCGTCGGATCGTCCGTTCGATGTTGATCCCCCACGATCGCGCGGCCGGGTCGATGGACAGCGTTCGAAACGGAATCACGAATTCAGCGGTCCACCCCTCGTCATCGATCGACGCCCGACCCTCCCAGACCGCATCCCAGTTCCGGTCCGTACGGCCGTTCACCAGGCGGGAATCCGCTCGAGCCCCGAGTGGGTTCATCGAGAACACGTACCCCGTCCGCAGATCTCGCTTCGGATCGAGCACCAGCCGGATGTTGTCATCCGATCCGATGTTTCCGTCCCGTTGCAGCGCCCGGGCGATGATCCCATCGGCTTCGTCGTCGAAACATCGAATCGCCACGTAGAGGTTGCGACGATCCCGCATCAGGCGAACCTCGGTCCGCTGCGACGGCGGGCCGCCTTCGATGGGATCCACCTGCCGCCAGGTGTCCGGCAGAAGCGTGCCGGTCTTCCAGATCTCCTCCAGGACCCCATCAATCTCGGGGCCCTCCTCGATCGAGCGGATCGGAGGCGGCGCGAGGGCTTCCGCCCCGAAACCGGAAACCGGTGCGTCCGGCGCTCCCGGGTCGACAGACTGCCCCAGCGCGAGCGGCTGACCTGCGACCAACGCGAGTGCGACCAGACCGTTCCTCCAGGAGCAGCCCTTCAACGGGAGAGAAAAATCAGACGGTTCGTAAGACATGGCGAGGAGCGATAGTACCCTTCGACCTGCCCGCCGAGCCGCAAAGAAACCATGGAAGACGAGAAGATGAACACTCCCGACCGCATCGAACTTCGTTTGGATCTTCCGGGCCTCCCGGAACTCGCCCCATTGGCCGGAGACTTCGCCCGGCGGGCGCTCGACCTCGCCGGATTCTCGGGAAGTCGACGTGATGATCTGCTCGAGGCCTTCCTCTGCGGCGTCGAACTCATCGAACGGACCCTGGCCTACGAGGATGGTGCCATCGTGCCCCTCGAAATCGGCGCGACGATCGATGCCGACGCGCTCGAATTCAGAATTCTCGAACACGGGATCCCGCTTGGCGGGGATCTCAACCACGGGGCCGGGGGAAAGATCACCGATCGAATCCGGCCGAACACCATTTTCGACCGTCTGTGGTGGGTTCAGAAAGGTCGAGAGGGCTCGGAGCTTCATCTTCGAGTGCAACGAGAACATCCTTCGATCGAGGTTCTGGAGGAGGTTCGCCATCGGTTGGACCGCGAAGAAGCGGAAAACACCCACGCCGACCTCGCCCCTTCCCGCAAGACCGACGAATACCGGATCCGCGATTATCGAATAGGCGATGGACTGCACATCGCACGCCGAATCTACGAAGCCTACGGCCGCTCCTACCCCAATCCCGACCTCTACGTGCCGGATCGCATCGATCTGCTCAACCGCGAAGGGCGAATGCACTCGATCATCTGCGAGTCCGCCGAGGGCGACGTGGTCGGACACTATGCCCTTGAACGACCGAATCTCGGTCCCATCGGAGAGGCGGGCCAGGCGGTGATCGATCATCGTCATCGAGGACACGGGCTGATGAAACCGATGAGAGCCGCGGTCGAGGCCGCGGGCGCCGAACTCGGCCTGCTCGGAATCTGGAGTCAACCCACGGCCCGACATCCGGTGAGCCAGCGGATGAATCTGAACTTCGGATCGACCCCGTGCGCCCTCTGCCTCGGAACCACTCCGGCTGAAGCCTCCCTGCGAGGCGGCGTCACCGGGGCGATCGAGGATTCGAGCCAACCGGCCCGTCACTCCTGCTTCCTCTACTGGGATTCCCTGGCCGAGGAACCACCGCTGACCGCCTTCGTACCCGCCGCACTCAAACCAATCCTCACGCTCCTCTATGAGGCGCGGGGCCGGGAGATCCGGTTCGGATCCAGCGAAACCTCGCCGCTGGATGGGCATGCCACCGTCCACACCCGCTTCGACTCCAGCCGAAGCGTCGCCTTGATCACCCTGGATCGGATCACCACCGGAGCCTTCGACGGGGTGAAGGCCGCGATCAGTGCCATGGAGACCTCCGCCGCCGCGGCCACGGTCTTCATCGATCTCCCGATCGACGACCCCGGCTGCGGCCACCTGGCGACGCAGCTTCTAGCCGAGGGGATCCGCCCCGCGGGCGTGGGACCTCGCTTTCGGGCGGTCGAGGACGAGCGTCGAGCCGAAGACGTGCTCCGACTTCAACTGAATCCNGGTCTCGTCGACTTCGCCGGCCTCGTGGTCGAAGGCGACCTCGGACAGGTCCTTGCGGATTCGGTCATTCAACCCCTGAATCCCTGAACCGGAACCCTGAACCGGAACCCGAATCCGGGCCGGATCGGCCTCGGTGATACGATCGGGGCATGACCAGTCCAGTCGTGGATCTTCACACCCATCTTCTGCCCGAACGCTGGCCCGATCTGGCCGAGAAGTTCGGTTACGAAGGTTGGATCTCACTCGACCACTGCGCTCCGTGCCGCGCGAAGATGATGATGGACGGCCGGAACTTTCGTGAAATCGATGATCGTTGCTGGTCCGCCGCCCGCCGAATCGAGGACTGCGACGACCACGGCGTGGATATCCAGGTGCTCTCGACCGTTCCGGTCATGTTCAGCTACTGGGCGAAGCCCGCGGATGCACTCGAGGTTTCACGCCTGCTCAACGACCATCTCGCGGGTGTGGTCCGAGACCATCCGGGCCGGTTCGAAGGGCTCGGGACCATTCCCATGCAGGCCCCGGACCTCGCCTGTGCAGAGCTCGAACGCTGCGTCCGTGAGCTCGGACTTCGAGGCGTTCAGATCGGCTCTCACATCAACGACTGGAACCTCGACGAACCGGCGCTGTTCCCGATCTTCGAGACCGCGGCCCGCCTCGGAGCCGCGGTGTTCGTCCACCCCTGGGAGATGATGGGCCGGGCGGAGATGCCGAAATACTGGTTGCCGTGGCTGGTCGGGATGCCGGCGGAGACCGCTCGCGCAGCCTGCTGTCTCTCCATGGGTGGGGTGCTGGATCGCCTGCCGAATCTCCGAATCGGACTCGCCCACGGAGGCGGCGCCTTCCCGTTCACCGTCGGACGGATCGCCCATGGCCACGAAGTCCGTCCCGACCTTTGCGCGGTCGAGACCTCGACCTCCCCGCGGGACCACCTCCACCGCTTCGTGTACGACTCGCTCGTTCACGACCCCGAAGCCCTCCGCCACTTGATCCGACTGGTGGGGCCCGAGCGAATCGCCCTTGGCAGCGACTATCCGTTCCCCTTGGGCGAACACCACCCCGGGGCGATGATCCGGGGCATGGCCGATCTCGAGGGCCCCATCGCCGACCGCATCCTCGGAGGCACCGCGCTCGACTTCCTCGGCATGGAATCACTGAGAACCCGGGAGTCCGACTCTTGAGCAACGAACCGCCGAAGATCGCCGAGGTCTCTCCGTTCGAAGACTTCGCGGCCAGTGATCTCGAACCGACATCGGCGTTCGCCGAGACCCTCGACGGCATCGATCCACTCGCCGCGTTTCGAGACCGCTTTCACCACCCGGTGGATGCGGAAGGACGGCCGGTCGCGTACTTCGTGGGGAATTCTCTGGGCCTGCAACCGACCGAAGCCGGATCCATCGTCACCGAGGTGATGGACGACTGGGCCCGGCTCGGGGTCGACGGACATTTCGACGCCGAACGCCCGTGGTATCCGTATCACGAGCAGGTCCGAAGTGAACTGGCGGAGGTGGTCGGTGCTCGAAGCACCGAGGTGGTGGCGATGAACACCCTCACCGTGAACCTGCATCTCCTTCTCATGTCGTTTCATCAACCGACCGGAGAACGCCGGAAGATCCTGATCGAGGATGGTGCGTTTCCCAGCGACACCTACGCGGTCTCCACTCATGTCGCCGCCCGAGGTGGCGACCCGGAGACCGACGTCGTCCGACTCAAGCCGAGAGCGGGAGAAGATCTCCTGCGGACCGAGGACATCGAAGCGGAGATCGCACGCCTCGGCGATCAGCTTTCCACCGTGATGCTCGGAGGAGTCAACTTCCGAACCGGGCAACTGCTCGACATCCCCGCCATCACCGCGGTCGGACACGCCGTGGGTGCGACGGTCGGATTCGACCTCGCCCATGCCGCAGGGAACGTGCCTCTGGACCTCCACGATGCCGAAGTCGACTACGCCGCCTGGTGTTCCTACAAGTATCTCAATGCCGGTCCCGGCGCGATCGCGGGAGCCTTCATCCACGAACGCCACGCGACCGATCTCGAGCTGCCGCGTTTCGCCGGCTGGTGGGGCAACGATCCCGAAACCCGGTTCCGGATGCATCTGGAAGACCGATTCGTACCGGTACCCACGGCCGAAGCCTGGCAATTGAGCAATCCCTCGATCCTCGCGTTGGCTCCGCTCGTCGCCTCGCTCCAGACCTTCGTGGAGGCGGGCATGCCTGCCCTGCGAGCCAAGAGCCGAGTCCTGACCGGTTTCCTCCACGCCTGCCTGCGTGATGCCCTGCCCGAAGACGCTTCGATCGTCACGCCGTCGAACGCCGAAGAACGCGGCTGCCAGTTGACCGTCCGCCTCGCCGGAGATGCCAAGGCCCGTTTCGAACGGCTGGCCGCCCATGGCGTCATCGCGGACTTCCGACCCCCGGATCTCATCCGGCTCGCACCGGTGCCGCTTTACACCACTTTCCAGGACTGCTTCCGCGCCGCGGAAGCCCTGCGGGACGCTTGAGGCCATGACCACGACCACGCCACGCGACATCGTGATCGCTGGAGCCGGACTCGCCGGCGCCCTCCTCGCCACCGAACTCGGGCGGGCCGGTCATCGAGTCCGTCTCTACGAACGACGCCTCGATCCCCGCCGTGCCGACGCCGAGAGCGGACGCTCGATCAACCTCGCGATCAGCGTTCGCGGCCTGCATGCCCTTCGAGCCGCCGGGGTCGAGGAAGAGGTCTTGAAAGCGGCGATCCGCATGCCGGGTCGGATCGTGCACGGCGCGGACGGTGAGATCTTCTCACCGTACAGCCGGGACCCCGAGCGAGCGATCAACTCCGTGAGCCGCAGCGGACTCAATCGAATGCTGGTCGAAGCGGCGGCAACCATGCCCTCGGTCGAAATCATCTTCGAAGCACGATGCGTGGACGCGGACTTCTCGGAACCGAATCGGCCCGCCGCCGTCTTCGAGTTTCCCGATGGGCGACAGGAACGGGTCGACGCGGAGCTCCTGATCGGTACCGATGGCGCCTACAGCGCCGTTCGGGCCGCCATGCAGCGGACCACCCGGTTCGACTTCTCACAGACCTACCTCGAAGCGGGCTACAAGGAACTCAATATTCCGCCCGCCGAAGATCACTCCGGCCCGCACGGTCGTTTTCGAATCGATCCCAATGCCCTGCACGTCTGGCCACACGGCGGATCCATGATGATCGCCCTGCCGAACATCGACGGGTCGTTCACCGGAACCCTCTTCTGGCCGTTCGAGGGAGATCACTCCTTCGGTGCCCTCGCCGACGCCGATGACGCCGCCGTGATCGCGTTCTTCGAACGCCACTACGGCGACGTGGTCCCGCACATGCCGGATCTCCTGACGGATTGGCGGAACAATCCGGCCAGCCCGCTGGTGACCATGCGGTGCCGACCGTGGCACCGAGGCCGGTGCGTGCTCCTGGGAGATGCCGCCCATGCGATCGTTCCCTTCTACGGACAGGGTGCCAACGCGAGTTTCGAAGACGTCGAAGCGATGGTCGCGGCCCTTGCGGCGCACCCCGAGGATCTCGATCAGGCGATCGACACCTATGAGGACGCCCGAATTGAGAACGCCAACGCGATCGCGGAACTCGCNCTGGATCAGTTCATCGACATGCGGGACCGATCCGGAAGCCGATGGCAACGCCTGGCCAAGAAAGGAAGTCAGTTCCTCGGGGCCGTGGTGCCGTTCTGGTGGACGCCGCTCTACGACATGGTGAGTTTCTCNCGCACGCCCTACGCGGACGCCCTCGCGAAGTCACGGCGACAGGCGGCGACCCTTCGATCGATCGCGGTCTTCTCACTGCCCATCTCGGTCCTGATCTCGATGCTGGTGCTGATCGTGCTTCTGCAAGGCTGAGAGTCCCTCGGACCATCGACCCCACCGAGCATCACGAGGGCTGCGGTATCCTCATGGGATGCTCATCGACATCACTCCGCCCATCGAACCCGGCGTCACCAAGGTGTGGCCCGGCGACAACCCCCCCACCCGTGAAGTCCTCTGCCGGATCTCCGAAGGGGCGACCGTGGATCTTTCCACCCTGCGGGCGACGGTTCATCTCGGCGCCCACGCCGATGCTCCATGCCACTACGGCGCCGATCAACCCGGTATCGATCAGCAACCAATAGATCTCTACTGGGGACGGTGCGAGGTGATGCGGGTACGAGGCCGGCGCGGTCACCGGATTTCGATCGAGGATCTCCCCCGGACACCGACGGAGCCCCGGATTCTGCTCGCCACGGGCACCTTCGATGGATTCGAGGTCTTCAACGAGGATTTCTCCGGACTGGAGCCGAGCCTCGTCGACCATCTCCATGAACACGGCGTACGACTCGTCGGTCTCGACACTCCAAGCGTCGACCTCCTGGATGACAAGGAAATCCTCGCTCACAATCGATTTCTCGCCCATGGAATGTCGATCATCGAAGGACTCGCCCTCGCGGAGGTTCCAGAGGGTCGGTACGAACTCGTCGCCCTGCCCCTCCGTCTGGTCGGATTCGACGGCAGTCCGGTGCGGGCGGTGCTACGATCGCTCGCGTGATCCGGCGATCTCCCGGTGTCCTTTCCGACCGTTGAACGAAGAGAAGAACCATGAATTCCGTCGTCTCCCCCATCCGCCGTGGCAACGCCTTCGTCGTCATCATCATTCTGATCGCCATCGTGGTCGCTGCCGGCATCGCCGTGGTGGTGGCTGAACGCGGTGCGGCGATGGAAGAGCGACGAAGCGATCCGAACATGCCCATCCGCACCCTCGACACCCTGCTGCAGCCGGTCGCCGAGTGGGCGGCGGCCGCGGTCACCGAATGGTCGGGTGCCAACGGCGGGAAGCTGCCAAGCAACACCGAAGGCGCCGGGATCATCAAGGATCTCAAGAATCGTCCGCCGATCGTCGGGGCGGCGAACTTCACCACGACCCCGGTCTATCGCCTGATGGACCCGACGCACTTCGAGATCGTGCTGGCGAGCGCCCAACTCGACGGTTCGGCCCACCTGGCCTACCCCTTCACCGCCGACGGTCGACTTCTCGCCCCGGTCCCCGACAACGTCTTCCTGAACTCGACGGAACAGGAACGAGACGGATTNCTCGCGGATCCCGGAGAGGGCACGGACCCTCGCTGAACCCGATTCGTCAATCGATGGTCGCGACGACCTTGATCTCGACCGCGATCGGCGTGGGCAGGGCGTTGATCTCGATCGTCGTGCGAGTGGGATTCGGATTTCCCTCGCCGGCGAAGTACTCGGCGTAGACGCGGTTGTACGTCTTGAAGTCGTTTTTCATGTCGGTGAGAAACACCAGGACGTCGACCACGTTCGTCCATGGCACCTGCGCATCAGCCATGACCGCCCTGACGTTGTCGAAGCACGATCGGCACTGCGCCTCGATGTCCTTCGCCACCACGTTTCCTTCGGCGTCCTGCGTGACCCCGGGGATCTCGGTCTCCCCTCGCTTTCGCGGTCCGATCCCCGAGAGGAAGATCAAGCCACCGGCCTTGCGGGCATGCGGATAGGCGCCGACGGGNTCCGGTGCACGGTTCGAATCGATTCGGTCTGTCATCTGCGGCTCAAAATATGNTGGGGATGAAAAGGTGAGTGAGGTACGTCGCTGCAACCACCATCGCGAGGGTCAGCACCACCCGCACGACCTGCGATGCGAGGGAGATCGATCCCATGCCGTGGTTGCCGTGATCCGTTCCCGGGATCCATCTTGGACATGTCGTGCTCCATCTTCCACCTGTCATGAGGCATTCCCGCCATGTCCCGGATCGTCTTCAATCGATCGTGGACGGCATGACTCATGTCCATGACCGACTTCCCGTCGGCGCCGGGACGCGTGAACCAGACCAACATGGCACCGTCAAGCATCAGTCACCCAATCCTTCCGTTCAAGAGAACGATCCAGCATCCGGGTCCTCGACCGTCACCATGGCGTTCGCTGCCGCGCTTCCTTCAGACCAGGGATTTCCTTGGGGGGAGTCTCGATCCCATGCTCACCGNCCNCCCGGAAACAGCACTGCGTCTCATCCTCCGCCCGGATATCCGACCGTGATGCTGCGTGCCTCGGTGAAGAAACGCAGTGCCTCCTCGCCGCCTTCGCGTCCGACTCCTGATTGCTTCATGCCACCGAACGGCGTGCGGAGATCCCGCAGCATCCAGGCGTTGACCCAGGTCATGCCCGCCTCGACCTTCGCCGCCATGCGATGGGCCCGATTGAGATCCCGGGTCCAGATCGAGCAGGCGAGACCGTAGCCGTTGGCATTGGCCCGGGTGATCGCCTCACCGTGACTGTCGAAGCCCTGCACCGTGACCACCGGCCCGAAGATCTCCTCCTGGTTGGTGGCCGAGGATTGATCGAGTCCCATGAAGACCGTGGGCTCCACGAAGAAACCATCACGAACGCGTTCGGGCAGGACCTTCGGACGGCCACCACCACACGCGATGGTGCCGCCTTCCGCGACCGCACGCGCGATGGCCGATTCCACCTTGTCTCGATGGTGGGACGAGACGAGCGGACCGAGATCCGTCTCCTCATCCAGCGGATCTCCGACCTTGAGGGCGTCGACCACTTCGATGAACCGGGACATGAACGCCTTGAGGCGGTCACGATGCACCAGCACCCGTGAGCCACAGGTGCAGATCTCCCCCTGGTTCTGGAAGCAGGCTCGGACGATCGTCGGCATCGCGGCTTCAAGATCGGCGTCCTCGCAGACGATGATCGCGTTCTTGCCTCCGAGTTCGAGCGAGAGACGCTTGAACATCGGTCCCGCGGTCCGCGTGATCCACTCGCCGGTGCTGGTGCCGCCGGTGAAGGTGATGGTGGGAACCGCTGGGTGTTCCACGATTCGAGCCCCGACCGTGTCGCCGCGACCATGAACCACATTGAGCACGCCCGCCGGAATGCCGGCTTCGGATGCCAATTCCGCGAATCGGTGAGCCGAAAGCGGCGTCACTTCACTCGGTTTGGCGATCACCGTGTTTCCGGTGGCCAGCGCCGGCGCGATCTTCCAGGTGAAGAGGTAGAGCGGGAGGTTCCAGGGTGAGATGCACCCGGCGACGCCCCGCGGACGTCGGAGCGTGTAGTTCAGACCCTGCGCACCGAGGTCGTAGAACTCACCGTGATTCTGGCGGATCGCATCGGCGAAGAACCGGAGATTGGCCGCCGCGCGTGGAATCTCGAGATCCCTCGCGAGGGCGAAAGGCTTCCCCTGATTCCTTGATTCCAATCGAGCCAGTTCGTCTCGATTGCCTTCGATGACGTCGGCCATCGCATGGAGNACCGCCGCTCGNTCGTGGGTCGAAGCNCCGCTCCAGGTCGGAAANGCGTCCAGCGCGANCGCGACCGCNCGGTCGACGTCACGGGCGTCNCCCTCGGGAACGCTTCCGATCTCTTCCGCNGTGGCGGGATCGATGACNGGCATTCGCGGCTCGTCGCCGACGGNCTCCATGTTGCCGATGAGATTCGTGACNTGGATCATGATGTTCCATCTCGTACCGTCCCNNGGNACGGNTTNACTCAGCTGACCGCGACGCGGCCGCCATCGACNGGAAGNTTGACGCCGTTGCAGTAGCCACCGGCACGGGAGGCGAGGAAGAGCGCCGCAGCCGCGGTCTCTCGCGGATCACCGATCCGCCCCGCCGGAATCTGTCCCAGCGCCTGACCCCGNACATCGTCGACCGTGCTGCCGGATCGACGGGCCTTTCCGTCGAAGAGCGCNGACAAGCGAGCNGTGTCGGTGAAACCGGGCAGAAGGTTGTTGACGGTAATTCCGAACCGGCCGAGTTCGCCCGCCAGGGTTCGCCCCCAGTTCCCCATCGCACCCCGGACCGCGTTGCTCACCCCGAGACCGCGGATGGGTGTGACCACCGAGGTCGAGATGACGTTGATGATCCGTCCGTACCCTTCGGCCCGCATGCCGGGAGCGAAGGCCTGGGTCATCGACTGCGCCGTACCGAGGTGCATCGCGAAAGCCCGTTCGAAGTCTTCCGGAGCGGCATCGATCGCGAATCCCGCCGCCGGACCTCCGGTGTTGTTCACCAGGACGTGGACCGGACCATGCGCCGCGACGTAGGCATCGGCCGCCCGGCCGACGGCGGCCCGATCACCGAAGTCGACGCACACCGTTTCATGCCCCCGCTCCGGGCCTCCGTCGAGACCCTCGAGGACCTGAGCCAGGCCGTCTTCGTTCCGGCCGACGAGGCAGACCCTGGCGCCGGCGGCCGCGAACGCCTCGGCGATCGCCCGTCCGATGCCCTGGGTGCTGCCGCAGACGACCGCATGGCGGCCGTCGAGTTTGAAATCGATGGGATTGTCTTGCATCATCGAAGCCTACCGGGGAAAAGGCTTCCTGATGGCCGTCCACGTAGGATGTGGACGTGCCGACGGTCGATTCCATCAACCTCTCCCCCGGGGGAATCCCGAAACGTCCGGTCGAGTCGATCGAGGTGTCCGATGCTGGACTGCTGGGGGACGGGCACGATCACGAGAAACACCGAACCCCGCTGCAAGCGGTCTCCCTCCTGGACGTCGAGCTCCTCGACGCCCTGCGAGCCGAGTCGGGGATTCCGCTGACTGCGGGATCGCTGGGCGAGAATTTCACGCTTCGGGGCGTGGGGGTCCAGCGCCTCGGGGCCGGAGATCGCCTTCACCTCGGGGGAGACGATGGCGTGATTCTCGAAGTCACCCGAGTCCGACCGCCCTGCTACGTCCTCGATGTCCTCTCCCCGGACTTCAAACGCGTCCTCTGGAATCGCATCGGCATGTACGCCAGCGTGATCCGCCGCGGGCAGGTGACCACCGGCGAGCCGATCAGGATCGAACTTCGTGCCGCGGAAATTCGACCCCTCGTCCGCGAACCCAAGGGTGGCTGCATCGACGGGTCGTCGATCGCCCGGTCGGTCCTCGCCGACCAGGGCCTGCTTCCCGTGATCGACGACCCCAAGGGGCGAGACTCCTTGGCGGCCGAAACCCCGAAGACGAAGCCTCGAACGTGATCTCCCGCGCCCCCGCAGACCCCTGGCCTCACCCTGGTGCCATCCTCTGTGGCGGCCAGAGCGCCCGCATGGGAGTCCCCAAGGCCGGCATGCTTCTGCCCGACGGCCGCAGCATGCTCGAACGAAGCCGAGACATGCTCGAATCCTTCTGCCATCGGGTGCTGCTGCTGGGGGATTCCCACGGCGTCGCCGGACACCAGTGCCTCCGGGATCTCCGACCGGATTCCGGCCCGCTCGGCGCGATCGAAACCCTTCTGGCCAGCGGAATCGCGACGCAGTACCTCGTGGTGCCGTGTGACCTGCCCCTGCTCCCCGCCGGTCTTCTCGCCCGCCTGCTTCCCGGTGACCAGGACGGCATGAGCTGTTTCGAGTTGCCTGGGGACGCCCGCGTGCGATCCCTCCCCTGCCGCATCGGAGCAGAGTGTCTCGACGACGTCCGCAGCCTGCTTGATTCCGGCGAGCGGGCGGTCCACCGGCTGGTCGACCGCCTCGGGCCGGATGCGGCCCGGGTACCACTCGCGGTTCGAGAAATCGATCTGCTCATGAACGTCAACACGCCCGAGGACTTCGAACGAGCCTGTCGGTTGATGCGCCGCGACTCGAAGTCCGAGGATTCCGGCGGGCCGTGAACCGGGTGGCTGGCCGCGGGCTCAGACACCGCGCCATGATGTTCATCCGGGGAATTCCCGCTTCGCCCNCGATATCGCGTCCTCGTACGTCCCCGGCCTCCGGTGGTGAACCAGGCACCACCGGAGTCCGGAAGAAGGTTTTCCCTAGGACTGGCCGACGACACACGAGCACTGATCGGCGACCGTCGCACTGCAACACTGATCGCCGGTTCCGCCCGCCGCGCTCCGCAGTTCGTCATCCGAAAGGTTCATGGCCTCACGGGGCGCCGCCGGCAGGGTGATGTGCACGCAGTCGTCCGCGTTCTGCACCACTTTCACATCGATGCCGTCAGGCACGGGCATGTCGTACTCCGCCAGGACCGCCTTGGGATCCGCCATGAACCGAGCCTTCAACGACTCGTCCTTCCAGCAGGCGGCAAAAAGGGCTGCGAGTTG
>NYSW01000035.1 GCA_002683195.1 Phycisphaerae bacterium | reverse complement strand
CGCAACCGTGCTGGCGGAAACGATCGACCAGGCGATCGCGGACAACGGAAGCCTCTTGGACTGGCGCCGGCGACACTCCAGACTCGTCGGCCGTGATCGACTTCGATGCCGACTCGTCGCCCAGGCCGTGCGGACTCCCGGCCTCGCCCATGCCGCCATTCGAGTGGCGTCCGTGGCGCCATTCATTCGCAGACGCCTCGCGGACGCTGCCAGTGGTGGCCGAACGTCACCCGGCGACCTGATCGGAGGGCGATCATGAACCATCCCGTCGTCGGTCCGATCGCCACCGCCCTGCCGACTCCCAGTCTGGACCGAGCGCGATCATTCGAAATCGCGGATCTCCTGTCTCCCGACGACGTGTCCCGTCCCGTCCTTCAACGCTTGCACGACAAGACCGGGATCGACACCCGCCGGGTTTCGGTGATCGAACCCGACGGATCGATTCCGCTGTACGGCATCGCCGCGCCGGGAGAACCCTCCACGCCGAGAGTGCCGGGGACCGGCGAACGCATGAGAGCCTACGAGCAGGGCGCCGGCCCGCTCGCCAACCGCGCGGCCGCGGGTGCCCTCGAACGCTCCGGAACCCCGGCGGCCTCGATCACCCACGTGGTGACCGCCAGTTGCACGGGCTTCGGTGCCCCGGGCATCGATCTGGGCATCATCGACGCGCTGGGACTGCCGAGTTCGACCCGACGAACCCATGTGGGTTTCATGGGATGCCACGCCGCGGTCAACGCGTTGGCGGTCGCCCGAGGATTCGCGTCCGAGTCGGCGGAAAACCGCGTGCTGGTCACCTGCGTCGAGATCTCCACCGTGCATTTCCATCATGCCCGCCGACTTGACCGCCTGATCTCCAACATCCTGTTCGCCGATGGCGCCGCGTCGACCGTGGTGACCATGAATCCGGCGGTTCCCGCATCGACCGCTCACCTGGCCGCAACCTCCGCCAGAATCATTCCCGATTCCCGCGACGCCATGGCCTGGGAGATCGGAGACCACGGCTTCGAGATGACCCTCGCGGCCGAAGTGCCCACGCTGATCGCCGCCGCGATCCGCGAATGGGTCGACGAGACTCTGGCCGAGCACGGACTTGATCGCACCGCCATCGGTGGCTGGGCGATCCACCCCGGCGGCCCCAAGGTGATCGATGCCGTGTCCGACGCCCTCGAGCTACCGGCCGGTGCCGATGCGATCAGCCGCGCCGTGCTCCGCGACTGCGGAAACATGAGCAGCGCCACCCTCCTGCACATCCTCGAACGCTTCCAGCTCGAGGACGTCCCCCGGCCGTGGGTCGGCCTGGCGTTCGGTCCGGGCCTCGCCGGCGAACTCATCCTCATTCGCTGAGTCAAGTCCGCACGTCGGACTTTCACGAAGATTCACGGCACTCCCGCGGATCGGTTTTTTCATGAAAACCAGCGTGAAGTCGTACGGACGAGGATGAATCGTCCTCTTCAAGTCGTAGTCGGCATAGAAAACCCGATTCGTCAACGAAGGGAACACCCCATGCAACTTACCGAATGACACCAGGACACCGACGCCCTTCCGGGCTCCATGCATCAGCCTCGATCGGCTGATGACGTTCACCACTTCAACCCACGAGACCACGAGGTCCCGTCTCCAACGCGTTGCGAAACGACGAGGCGTCCACGCTGTGACTGCGCCCGCACGATTGCACCTCGAATCCTGAATCACACTCCAACCAAGAATGGAATTCACCCGCCATGCAACACAACACACACTCCTGGAGCTGGGCGATCTGCCTCTCCTTCACCACGGTCCTGAGCTGGGTCATCCCCTTCGAATGCCTGCGCGGCTCCACCGCGGTCGCGGCTCCGGTGCCGATTCCGATCGCCGCCGACGACCGAGGGGACAGACCGCCTCCGCAAATGACGCAATGGATCCCTCGAGGCGCGAGGCAATTGGCGGAGTCGGCCTGGCACCCAGTGATGGATCTCCTTGGGTCTGAACGCAGCTACGACTTATCCACGATGGGCGAACTCGTCCTCGACTACGAAATCGACCGCGACAATCCGCTGCACCACGGCTGGTTTATCGAGGGCACCTGGGGCCTAGTCCCGATCGTGGTCCAGATCCTCCAATGGAACGATTTCACCACCGTTCAAGCGCACATGNAATTCAACGGCATGGGCACCACGCCCAACGAGGACTACCTCATCTATATTGAAGAGGACGTCCGAGTCGCCGAGGCGGCGATGGTCGTGTACAACCTGAATACCGGAGAGCGTCTCGGCTTCAGTGCCGAAGTCATGTGGTTCGAAGCGAACGACGACGATTCCGATGGAATCACCAGCATTCCCCTCGCCGTGCCAACCCAGGTCATCGAGGATCCCGGTGACGAGTTCTTCGCAGAAAGCAAGCTCTACGACGACTACTCCGAATGGTGTGACTTCGCGCTCACCCAGGAAGGTCAGGTGAGAGTCGAAGACGGCTGGACCGCGGCATGCGAAGGAGGGCTTGACTTATGCATTCGGGGCTTCTGCAACGGCCAAAACGCCAAGAATGGCGATTGGGGCTACTGCATAAATGAGAGAATGTACGACTCCTGTGGGAACCTCAGAGACACGGGTTTGGGGTTGGAGTACCAACAGTACCGCAATGACATATTCCTGTGTAGAGCAGCCTTTGCGGCGTGCCTGTTGGGTGTTGGGGGGGTTATAACCACTACAAAAATCATCATTGCGCTCGCAAAGAAGCAGGCCAAAAAATTGGCAGCGTGCGCTGCCTTACTTATTCCGCCCTTCGTTTGCTTGGCAGGCACCGTGATCTTTACGCTTGGTAGTCTGGCCATCTGCTGGGCACTGTACGAAGGGTGCATGAAAAACGCCCGCCTCAACTGGCTGCGAGCCCAAAATGATGACCTCCAGAGCGAGATCGATCGGCAATGCCAATAGCCCGCACCCTGAGTGCGCACCCTCACGACACCACGACTGAACGACACTCGCCGATCGGTCACACCCCCGACACTCAACCGCCGCCGCCCGGATCATTCCGGGCGGCGGCGTTCTCCTTACGAGGCGGACGCTTCCACCGGCCTTTCATCCCCGGTGTCCAACTTCAACGGAAGGTCGGATCCGCGGCCGGTGTGAAGGAATCAGGTCATCGCCGCGGTCCCGGTGCGACTGATTTCCTGCTCTAATAATTGCATGAGATCCAGAATCATCCGAATCGCCGCGGCCGTGGGCGTCGCGTTCCTGGCCTCCTGTCATTCGACGCCCGAGCCGTCGTCGAAGGCCACCATGGCCGACGCCAATCCCCAGTTCGAGCGGGTGAAGTCGATGATCGGCGACTGGTACCTGGTCGATGCGGAACCGGGCGACGCGCCCACCGCCACCTATCGGCTTTCGGCGAACGAGACCGCGGTGGTGGAAAGACTGTTCCCCGGCCAACGCAAGGAGATGGTGACGATGTACTTCATCGACGACGGTCGACTGAAGCTCACCCATTTCTGCGCCCTCGGAAACCAGCCCTCGATGGGTGCGATTCCGGGCGACGACGACGTGGTCGAATTCGAGTTCATCGGAATCACGAATCTCGCCGCCCCCACCGCGCAGCACATGCATGAACATGTGCTGGAATTCACGGACGATCGAAATCGAGTGGATTCGACCTGGGTCCTCTGGAACGACGGATCAGAGGCGGAACGGCGTTTCTTCCCCCTCGAGCGACGGGCGATGCCGCTCCAGTGATCCCACCCTTCCCCCCCTCCCTCCGGTAGCTTCCAGCCGTGCTCGAGGTCCAGAACATCTCGAAGAGCTTCCCCGCGGTGCGGGCCCTCGACGGCGTGAGCCTGCGGGTGGACGCCGGGGAGGTCCATGGCGTGATCGGCGAGAACGGCGCGGGCAAGAGCACGCTCATGAAGATTCTTGCGGGGATCCAACCCCCCGACGAGGGCTCGCTCTCACTCGACGGCTCGTCCTACCGACCCCGGAACGTCAACGATGCCAGCCGGGCCGGGGTGGTGATGATCCACCAGGAACTCAACCTGGTCGATGATCTTTCGGTCGCTGAAAACATCATGCTCGGTCGCGAAGCCAGACGCTTCGGCATCCTCGACCTCCGCTCGATGAGAGTGGAATCCGCCCGCATCCTCGCGGAGATCGGCGCGACCATCGATCCACGAGTGCGGGTCGGGGATCTCCCCGTGGCCCAACAGCAGCTGGTGGAGATCGCCAAGGCGCTTTCCCAGGAGACCCGGGTCCTCATCCTGGACGAGCCCACCGCGGTGCTCTCGGAACGTGAGACCACCCTCCTCTTCCGACTGATCCGCCGGCTCCGCGAGCGCGGCGTCGCGATCGTCTACATCTCCCATCTTCTTCCCGAGATCCTTGATCTCTGCGACCGGATCACCGTGCTTCGGGACGGCCGCGTGGTCGCCGAGACGACCCCCGCGGAATCCGACCCCGATCACCTGGCGTCGTTGATGGTGGGACGCGAACTGGTCGACGTCTATCCCCCCCGCAGCTCGATCGAATGCGATACTCGACGGCTCACGGTTCGTGGCCTCAGCGTTCCCGGCCATGCCTCNGCGGTGGACTTCGACATCGCCCCCGGCGAGATCGTGGGCCTGGCGGGACTGGTGGGCAGCGGCCGCACCGAGGTCGCCGAGGCGATCGTCGGATTGCGACCGATCACCGCGGGCGAGATCAGGCTCGACGACCAACCGGTCCGTTTCCGNTCCGCGCGGCANGCGCTCGATCGCGGGGTCGCCTACGTGAGCGAGGATCGGAAGGGCCGCGGGATCCTCGTGGATCTGTCCTGCGTGGAGAACACCACGCTTCCCAACCTGGCGGCCTACGGCAAGGTGGTCCCCCGTCGCCGACGGGAACGCGCCGCGACCGAGGCCTGGATCGAACGCCTGGACATCCGCTGCCCCGATCCCCGCAGCCCGATCCGAACGCTTTCGGGCGGGAACCAGCAGAAGTTCGCGGTGGCGAGTCGACTCGACTCCGAACCGTCGGTGATCCTGCTCGACGAACCGACCCGCGGCGTCGACGTCGGTGCCAAACGCGAGCTCTATCACCTGATCGCGGGACTCGCCGAACGCGGGCTCGCGTGCCTGATGATCTCCAGTGAGCTGCCCGAACTGATCGGACTCTGCCACCGCATCGTGGTCATGCAGCAGGGCCGCGTGGCCGGCGTGGTGGACGGCCCCACCGCGACCGAGGAATCGATCATGCGACTGGCCGCCGGGGTCGAGGAGAACACAGCATGAATGCCGAAACGACGAAATCAGGTGGGCTCGGTCACGGTTGGCGTCTGGCGCTCTCCGCCCTGGAACGCTACGGCGTGGTGATCGCCTTCATCGCGTTGTTCGGCTACAACGCGATCACCCAGTCGGACACGTTCCTCAAGCCGGAGAACCTCCGGAACCTGCTGAACCAGAATGCCGCCATCGGGGTGATCGCGGTCGGGATGACCCTGGTCATCATCGCCGGTGGCATCGATCTTTCCGTGGGTGCGGTCATGGCGTTCGGAGCCGCGGTCGGCATGCTCACCATGAACGCCCTCTTCGAAGGAGGCGGCAACGAAGTCATCGCGGTCATCGTCGGGCTGGCGACCGGCATCGCCCTCGGCGCCGCCTGCGGACTCCTGAACGGATTGCTGGTGACCATCGGACGCATCCCCGCGTTCATCGTGACCCTCGCCGGACTGATCGGATTCCGCAGCGTGACCCTGGCGATCGCCGAGGGCGGCGAGATCCGGGCCGCGAACGGGCTCACCGCGCTCCAGACGCTGGGCCGGGGCGGCCTCGAAATCCCCGGAGTGGTCGACTTCTACGGCCAGCCCGTCGTCTTCTACTGGAACATCCTGATCTTCTTCGCGGTGGTGATCGCCGGACAGCTGCTTCTGAGCCGCACCCGCATGGGACGGCATTTCATCGCCGTCGGTTCCAACGAGACCGCCGCCCGCTACAGCGGCATCGCGGTCAATCGCATTCGAACCTGGTCCTACGTGCTGGTCGGGGCGTGCGCAGGGATCGCCGCCCTGATGTCGCTCGCGCGGATGAACTCGGTGTCGAGTTCGGGCGTCGGCCACCTGGCGGAACTCGATGCGATCGCGGCCGTCGTGATCGGCGGCACCGCGATGACCGGGGGACGCGGTCGGGTCTGGGGCACCATGCTCGGGGTCCTGATCCTGATCATGATCAGCAACATGCTCACCCTCGCCGACGTCGAGGTCTACTGGCAGGGCTTCGTGAAGGGGGTGATCATCATCCTCGCGGTGCTCATCCAGCGAGGCCGCGCGAACTGAAGCCGGGCGAACTGAGGCCGGGCGAGCCGAGGCGTCGGTCCCGACACTGATTCCGGGCTTGGGCTTGGGCTTAGGGACCAGGCTTCGGACGCACCACGATCGCCGGATCCCAGAGGGGCTCCGGCACCGTCAATACCGGCCTCGCGTCCCGGGTGATCACGGCATCGAGGGCCGCGGCCTCCTGCCCGAGGGCTTCGACCAGTTCGGGATGCTTCCCCGCCACGTCCCACTGCTCGGAGACATCCACTTCGAGATCGTGAAGTGAACCTGATTCCAGCATCAGTTTCCAACGGCCCTGCCGGATTCCCGCGAGCTTGCCGTGTGCGGTGTAGTACAGAAACGCTTCGGTCGGGGAGACCACTCCCTCCCGACCGGAGAGCAGCCCGGTGATCTGGTGACCGTCGATCACTCGAGTCGGATCAAGGTCGGTTCCGGTCCACGCTCCGATGGTGGGAAGCAGGTCCATGGACGTCGCGACCTCGCGCACCACCAGTCCCGCGGGGATGCGGGATGGATGNCGAATCAGGCACGGAACCCGCTGTCCGCCCTCCTGATTCCCTCCCTTGCCCCCGGCCAGCGGCCCGGCCGAACCACCATCCTGCTGGTACGGCAGCCAGGGTCCGTTGTCGGTGGTGAAGATCACGATCGTCCGGTCGAGGATGCCGTGCCGCTCGAGGGCCGCGACGATCTCACCCATGCTCCAGTCGATCTCTTCGATCACATCGCCGTAGAGGCCGCGTCGNCTGGTGCCCTGNAACGCATCGGACGCGTAGAGCGGGATGTGAGGCATGGCATGCGGGACGTAGGCGAAGAACGGCCGATCGGCGTTGGCATCGATGAAGGCCACGGCCGCCTCGGTGCCATCACGGGTGAGCCGTCGTTGATCGGGTTCCCACTCGATGATCTCCTTGTCCCGGAGCAACGGCAGGCTGTGGGTGTATCCATTGACCGCGGACCGATGGAACTGCGACATGTCGTTGGAGTANGGGATCCCGAAGAAGACGTCGAAGCCCTGGTCGGTGGGAAGGACACCGTCACGATGCCCGAGGTGCCACTTGCCGAAACACCCGGTCGCGTATCCGTTCCGGGAGAGGACGTCCGCGATGGTGTCCTCCGCCGGATGAAGCCCGTGATCGTCGGTCGGAAAGATCACGTGCTCGTGCATCCCCACCCGCTTCGGATAGCAGCCGGTCAACAACCCCGCCCGAGAGGGCGAGCAGACCGGGGAGGGCACGTAGAACTGGGTCAGCCGGGCTCCCTCGGCCGCGAGTCGATCCAGATTCGGGGTCCGGATCGTGGGGTGCCCGTAGCAGCCGAGATCGCCGTACCCCTGATCGTCGGTGAACATGATCACCACGTTGGGGGGACGGACCGGGGGCTCGATCGAGACCGGAACGACGAACGCGGCGATGACGGTCGAGAAGACGAGGTTCATATGGTCACGCTAGCACGGCCTCCGGCTGGAAATCGGTAGCATGCGTCTCCCGGCCCTCCGCCGGCCGTCCATCCCGAAAACCGACCAGAGACAGGAGCCCGTCGATGAATCTCGTACGCCGCCTCGCCCTCGCCGCCTTTGCATCCACCGCCATCCTCGGCTGTTCCGCGGAAGCCCCGCCGACGGCGAAGGCCGCCGGCACCACCGCCACGACCCCCGCCCGACCGGTCCGAATCGGCGTGAGCGTGCCCGCGGCCGACCACGGCTGGACCGCCGGGGTCGTCTGGTGGGCGAAGCAGGCGATGGAGCTCCATCCCGACGTCGAGTGGGTCTTCCAGACCGCCGAATCTCCCGCGAAGCAGATCCAGGACATCGAGAACATGATGACCCGCGGAGTCGACGGACTCGTCATCCTCTGCACCGAGAGCGCCCCCCTCACCCCGATCGCCAAGCAGGCGCACGAGAAGGGCATCCTCATCGTGAACGTCGACCGCGGATTCCTCGAGCCCGTGGCCGACATCTTCCTGGAAGGCGACAACGCGTCCTTCGGACGCAAGAGCGCCGAGTTCATGGTCGACCGGCTCGGCGGCCAGGGCAACGTGGTCATTCTCGAAGGCATTCCCTGCACCGTGAACACCGCCCGGGTGGAAGCGGCCAAGGAAGTGTTCGCGATGCATCCCGGGATCCAGATCGTCGGACAGGATTCCGGCATGTGGAATCGTGCGACCGCCCTCGATGTGATGCAGAACATCCTGGTCAAGGCCCCGAAGATCGACGCGGTCTGGGCGAGCGACGACGACATGGCCCTCGGGGCCGAACAGGCGATCGTCGAAGCCGGTCGTGAAAAGGAAATGTGGATCCTCGGCGGAGCCGGCATGAAGGACATCGTCAAGCGAGTCATGGATCAGGACCCGATGTTCCCCGCGGACATCACCTATCCCCCCTCGATGATCGCAACCGGCATCCAGCTCGCGACCAGCGTCCTCGCCGACGGCGACCGCAAGAAGGTGATGCAGTTCATGCCCCAGCACCTCATGATCGACGTCGAACTGATCCTGCCCGAGAACGCCGAGAAGTACTACTTCCCCGACAGCGTCTTCTGATCGACCCGCCCAACGCCTGAACGACCCGAACGACCCGGAATCGCCCTGCGATCCGGGTCGTTTCATGGTCCAAGGCCCGAATTGGTATCTTCGCGGCATGGCCGGTTNCGGTGGCATCCTTCAGGACAAGTCGAAGCGTCCTCGAATCCGACCCGAGCGCACCTGGTTCGATCACCTGCTGTGGTTCGTCGCGGTGAGCGTCGCGATCTCCTGCGTGGCCTACNCCCTCTCCTGGTACCCCTCCCTCCCGGCGACCGTCCCCACGAAGATGGGGGCCGGCGGGCAGGTCCGAAGCACCGGACCGTCCTGGACCATCATGCTCATGCCGGCCCTGGGCGTGCTCCTCGTCTTCGTGATGCTGCTGCTTCAACGGTGGCCCTGGATGTCCAACACGGTGGTCACGATCACCGAGGACAACGCCGCCGTCCAGTACCGACTGGTCAATCGACTCCTCAGTCTGGTCGCGATCGAGGTCGGCCTGATCTTCTTCCTCGTCACCTGGAACGTGGTCGGCACCGCGATGGGAACTCCGACCGGCGCCGTGGCGGGCGTCATCGTGTTCGCAACCACGAGCTGGCTGCCACTGCTGGGCTGGTACTTCTGGGCCTCGTTCCGCGCGGCCTGAACCGGTTTTCGACCCAGGCAGGCACGAGGAGGACCGAGGCCTGACCCGGCCTGGCCTGGCCCGGCCCGGCCCGGAAGAACGGCTGCAGCGCTCTAGAACTGGTCGAGGAAGCGGACGTCGTTCTCGTAGAGCCAGCGAATGTCGCTGATCCCGTACTTCCGCATGGCGACGCGTTCGATGCCAAGACCGAAGGCGAACCCGGTGAATTCCTCGGGGTCGACGTTCACCGACTCGAGCACGTTGGGGTCGACCATGCCGCAGCCACCGATCTCCACCCACTGCCATTCACCCTTGATCTTCATCTTCATGTCCACCTCGGCGCTGGGCTCGGTGAACGGGAAGAAGCTTGGTCGCATCCGGACCTCCGCTTCGGGACCGAAGTAGGCCCGGGCGAACTGGAAGAGCGTGGTCTTGAGATCGACCATCGTGATGCCCCGGTCGACACAGAGCCCTTCGACCTGGTGGAACATCGAATAATGGGTCGCATCATGGGTGTCGGGGCGGTACACCCGACCGCACGCGATGATTCGTACCGGAGGCTTCTCGTTCTCAAGCGTGCGAATCTGCACGGTCGAGGTCTGGGTGCGAAGCAGGGTCCGACTTCCCTCCTGCTCGCCCATGTAGAAGTTGTCGATCGGATCACGAGCCGGGTGCCCGGCCGGAATGTTCAAGGCGGTGAAGTTGTGCCACTCGTCCTCGACCTCGGGGCCCGCGGCCGTGGTGAAGCCCATGCGTCCGAAGATCTCGACGATCTCGTCGATGGTTCGGCTGAGCACGTGACGACGCCCCTCGGGGAGCACCGTGCCTGGCTGGGTGACATCCACCGCCGGACCGGCCGCCGGTCCCCCGGCCAGCTCGGCCGTCCGGGTCTCGAAACCGGTTTCCAGGGCGACCTTCACCTCGTTCAGTCGCTTCCCGACCGCAGGCTTCTCCTCGCGGGAGACGTCCTTGAGCCGAGGCATCATTCCCTTCAGCCGGCCCTTCGAGCCCAGATAGGCGATGCGCCAGGCTTCGAGGGCATCGGAGTCGGTGGACGCCGCAAGATCGGCGAGGGCGGTGTTCTGGAGTTCTTCAAGATCAGCGAGCATGGGCAAGAGTGTAATCGGCCGGGAGACCTTCGGTCCCCCTGACGCGATTCCCCTCGTCGTTTCCGTTCCCGCGCCACCCGCACGGGTCACCTCGCTCGAGCGTCCAGGTTCGCCGATCACCAGCGAATCGCGGTCGCCCTCGAGACCCGCGGTGATCCGAATCGCCGACTCGGAAAACGAGACAGGCCCCGATCCATGAGGATCGGGGCCTGGGTGAACTCGTCGGGATCGATGCCGATCAGGCCTTGTCTTCGCCGGCGGCGTCGTCAGCCGGGGCGTCGGCAGCGGGCTCGTCCGCAGGGGCCTCTTCGACCACCGCGGTGGTCGCGAAGGACTCCGCAAGCTTCGCCGCGAAGGCGGTCCGCTTGTCGGCCTGCTTGCGGCGACTGCTCGTTCCGCCACCCACCTGAGGACCTTCTTCACGTCCCACCAACTGCAGCAGCACCAGATCCGTGCCGTCGCCAAGCCGATGCTTGTCGAGCTTGACGATACGGGTGTAGCCACCGTCGCGACCTTCGAACATCGGCGCGACCTTTTCGAGCAGGTGCTCGACCAGTCGCGGAGACTTCTTGAGGTCGCCATAGCGGTTGCGCTTGATGTCTCCCTCGGCCGGAACTTCGAAGAAGGCCTCGGCCTTCCTTTCGTCCGGGACCTGGGGATCATCGGCCCAGGCGAAGATGTTGCGGTCGTTGATCTTCCGCTCCAACTGACGCCGGGTGTGAAGAGACTTGTCCTTCGCGAGCGTGATGAGCTTCTCAGCGAAGCCTTGAACCAGCTTCGCCTTGGGCATCGTGGTCTCGATCTGGCCGTGCTCGAACAACCCGGCGGCGAGATTCCGCATCATCGCGGTGCGATGGGCGGAGGTCCGGTTGAGCTGCTTGCCGTAGATGCGGTGACGCATGCTTGAATCCTTGGACCACGGGTCCGGAGGGGGTTTGAAATCGAATCAGGTC
>NYSW01000034.1 GCA_002683195.1 Phycisphaerae bacterium | reverse complement strand
AGGTCGCCCCTCCCCACCGAATCGGATCCACTGCTCGGACTTGAGTTTCTCCCGCTCCTCGACGTAGCAGGCCCGGGTGAGCAGGACCAGGCCCTCCTCGGATCCAAGTGGTGAGTCGAGGTCGAGCCCTCGCCAGCCCGGCAGCAACCGAGTCCACGCGGGGTCCGCCGAAACGGTCCATGCCGCCACGAGGCCGGGCAGCCACCGCTGGTGCGGTCCTTCGCCGCGTCGGTCCCTTCCGTGCTGCTTGCGGATGCGGCTGATCGTCCAGAAACCCATCTTCAGGGCGAGATAGGTCTCGTCCCCCGAGGCGCCGTTCCGGAGGTCGCAGCACGCTCGATGCGTCAACTCGGTGGCGAGACGCTCGTCACCCGCGGGGGTCGGCCGGATGACGGGAGATGCGTATCCGTCGCCGTCGACGATGGCCATGCCGCACAGGTGGCAGACGCAATCAGTCGTCGTGGCGACGAGGGAAGGCGACTCGTCGACGAATGTTGGTTCGGCGGCCAGGGCTTCACGGCAGAGTCGGCGATAGCCCGCCACGGTGTTCGCTNCAACGAGATTCTGGCGAATGGTTGGNTCATGCATGAACGGGACTCGGCACGTACGAGGCGGNCGTTNCTGACGGTCCTNATNNCCGGGATGGNTGCGAGGGTAACCGGATGCCGCATGCCGGCGATCCGCTTTCAGGCCCCCTCCGCGGGCGTCCTGTGGCCCGTTCCCGGCAATTGAAAAACGACCCCCCAGCCAGGCTGGTACCGGACTGTGACCGTGCATCTGGTTGAATCTCGCTGCTCCCTCTCTGCTCAGTCGCACGGCCCCCCGCGTCCGAGAAGCAGTCCGAGATCGCCGTCCTACACCTTGCCGTCGCGGTCGATGTCGCCGACGCAGGAATCGTCGACGCCTTCGTAGTCGGCACGATCGACGTCATCAAGGAAGAACTCCTGCCGGCCCCCGCGCCACCCAAAGGAATGGCGAGCTTTCAGACTTCTGGACATATCCCGATTTTTACCGGGACATAAATCCACGTGATAGGTAGCGTCCACGAGCCCCAAGAGCTGAAAAGCCCGCCCGTGTTCACACAGTTTGACGAGGAGAAGTTGATGCATAGCCCCCGGTCATTCCTTGCAGCGGCCACGATCATCGTTGGCGTCGCGGCGTCGTCGTCACACGCCACCATCGCCGAGGGATCAGCGACGGAACGCAAGACCTTGATGTCCTTCTCAGGCGGCGGGATCTACGCGCACTCGGTTCACACGAGCCTGATCCGGGGCATGCTCTCGCCCTCATTTCCGTCGAAGGCCGATGACTACGCCCCCACGAGCGGCGATCTCGAGGCCCTCTTCAGTCGCACCCACACCATCACCGCCAACTCCGGTGGTACCTGGCTCATGACGCAGCTGGCCTACTCGCCCGAGTTCGAGAACGCCCTCCTGCTCCACGCGAACCGAGTCGGCTGGAACTCCCCGGACGGCTACCTCGGCCAGATGACCCGATTCCCGGAAGTCATCTTTCCGGATCTCAGCTGGCCGTATGACGAGGTTTCCGATCTGCTGAACGAGTTCGTTCCCGATCTCATTCGTTTCCGAGCATTCGACAACGACTGGGCAAGGGTCAATCGTGAATGGGTGTTCGGCCCTTTCGAAATGGGTACGAACATCACGGCCACGGTGCAGCGTTCCGGCGACCGGAACGCCTGGGCGGACGGCATCAATCTGATCTGGGCCGCGGGCCTGCCAGCCCACGTCGCAGGCGCGCATCGGCTCGGCTCCAGCGCGGCAGAGGCGATGCTCTACGACCTCGTCAACAGTGCACAGGGGTGGAATTACCTGCCGGGGACCAGGATGGATCCGAACAGCCAGGGTTGGCTCACGTGGACCTATCCCCTTTTCCCCTATGACCAACCGTATGTGGGTGAAGCCAGCTTCGAACCTAGTTTCGGCTCGATTCCGATCACCTTTAACTGGTCCGCCGATTTCGAGAATTGGTTCGCATCGGACGTGGCCCAGGATGCGCTGTCGCACCCTTTCGAACCACTGACCATCGGAAGCCCGGCGCAAGACGCCGCCAACGACCATGCCCAGTTCTTCGCCCGCGACAGGCGGTTCCACTATTCAATATTGAGGCGGGGCGTCCCGGCGGCCTCGAGCACCGTCATCCCCGCCGACGTGGACTACCGAAGCCTGTCGGTCATCGATGCGGCCGCCATCTCTTCCTCCGCCGTCGGCCCGTTCGCGTCGGACGGCATCTTCACGCAGTCACTCTGGGCGAACGCCGGCAACCTCTGCCAGATCGCGGGGCTCGGTCAACTGTGCGGGAATGAAGTCCGAGACCTCATCATGACGGACATCTTCCCCGCGGACAAGATGGACATCAACCTCGAGATCAACGACAGCAACGAGTTGTCCGTCACACCGAATGCCGACCTGGAGCGATTCACCGACATGCCGCAACTGGCCGAACGCAGGATCTTCTCCGGCGTCGACGGTGTCTGGGTCGATGATCTCGGTGTTGCCCACATGATCCGCGACCTCGGGCTCCGTCCAGAGGGCCTTTCCGCCTCGCTCGACGCACTCGCCCAGGACATCGACTACGGCGGCTACGCAAGCAACAATCCACAACTCGTCATCTTCGAAGCCTCGACGGACATCGTGGTGGCCGAACGGTCCGGCGGGGACGTCTTCCTCCCGAAGAACACGGCCAAGCTGTTCGGAATCACGGACAGGTTCACCGGGGAGAAGCCGCATACGAACAGCGGCATCCCAACCTCTGACACTCACATCTTCAATTTCCACGAATCCAATCCGTTTCCGTTGAACGTGGCACCCGATGCCGATCCCAACGTCGCATTCATCGTCAACTCCGTGTTCGCCGAAGACCGCGATCGCGACCATTACTACATCATCAACACCTTCTTCTGCCAGGCCGCCCTGAAAAAGAACTCGCTCTACGGCATCACGGGTGCTGACGCCGGGACGGCGATCGATGTCACGGTCGTCCAGGTCCAGTTCGTCGACGCCGCGAACGACGATCTCCACCAATCGATGAGCGGCGTCCTGCTTCCCTTGACGAGCGAGGAGTTCGAGTACCTCGGCAACATGACCACCGCGGTCGCGGGTGGAATCATGGAACGACAGCCGTTTATCTTTCAATCCGTCTGCCCCTCACGCAACGACACCGAATGGCGGGATTATCTTGACCAGCCATTCTTCGCCGGGAATGGTCACTCCGCATTCGAACTTCTCCAAAGAGCACTCGGCGAGTGCCCACCCGGATCCCCGAATCTCGTGGACCCCGGCTGCGGCTGCGCCTGCGTGCCCGACGACAGCGACAATGACGGTGTTCCCGACCACCTCGACGTGTGCCCGGGCTTCCCGGACGACGGTCCGGATGTGGACGAGGACGGCATCCCGGACGTCTGCGACGATGCGGTCGAGGTCACCTACGACCCTGTCTCCGATGGCGATCTCGGGATCTTCCTCGAGAGCTTCACGGGTAACGCATCGCACGAACGCGTGTCGATCCCCGAAGGTACGTACTTGATCGACGATACGATCAGCATCGACAGCATGACCATTTCCGGTGCCGGTGGCGGCGCAGTCATCAAGATGCGGGACGACGCTGCTCCGGCCCGGGTCTTCAACGCTCAATTCCTGAATCTCAGCAATCTTCAGATCGAAGGGGGCCAGGCACCCGGCGGTTACGGCGGAGCCATCAGGCTGCGCGGCTCCATCGTCCTTCCTGCCGCATACGGAACGTTCAAGAACGTCACCTTCGTCGACAACTCGGCTTTCTATGGCGGCGCCGTCTCCATCGAGTCCAACCTTCTGGCGGCAACGGCCTTCGCGGGCTGCCGCTTCCTCGACAACCACGCGATGTTCGGCGGCGGCGCGTACCACCACTCCGGGCTCCCCGCGGATTCGGCGCGGTTCGAGAATTGCGAGTTTGTCGGGAACAGCTCCGACCTGCTCGGCGGCGCGATCTCCTATTCCGGCGGGTTTCTGACTTTGGCGGACAGCAGCATCAATTCCAACACCGCGGCGACTGGCGGGGGCGGCATCCAGATCGGCGGGAACAGCTACGTTTCTATCGAGAACTGCAAGATCAACAGCAACCTCCTCGGGAGTCCGGGCCTTCCTGGAGGTGCCATTTCCGCCGTCACTCCGACCGAAACTTTTGCAATCATCACACTGACCGACACCGTGATCTGCGGCAATACGGCGCCCGCAGGCGATCCGAATCTACAGGTGTTCGCCTCGCCGGACTGTACTGACGTACCGGACTGCACAGGCACATCTCTGTTCACCGCCGGCTCCACTTGCCTTTCGTCCAGCTGCCTGCTGGATGGAAATGGAGTCGCCGATCGATGCGATCTCTGCCCGGACGACGCCTTCAAGACGGAACCCGGTGTCTGCGGCTGCGGTGTTCCAGACGTCGATACCGACGGGGACGGGTTGGTGGACTGCCTCGACGACTGCCCCGACGATCCCTCCAAGTTCTTCGCCGGCCTTTGTGGTTGCGGGGTGTCCGACCTCGACTCCGACTTCGACGGCGTCCCTGACTGCGACGACACGTGTCCCGATTCTCTCGATTGGCTCGACTCGGACGGCGATGGCATCGCGGACGGCTGCGATCCCGACACGGTCTTCCACATCGGCCCGACCACGGATTTCCAAGCCGCGCTCGCCTACGTCAGTCCAGGCCAGACCCTGCTGCTCGAACCGGGCGTCTACTACACCGCGTTGGACGTCGACGTCCCCGGCCTGAGCATCATTGGAACGGGGACCCCAGAGAATCCGACGATCCTCATCGGCCCCGATGGGTCGGCGGACCCGGTCATCCGGATCTCCACGGCGGCGGGAAGCGACCCGGTCCTTCTGGAGAACATCATGATCTCCGGCGAAAAGTCAGGATCCGCCGCAGGCCTCGTCGTCGCTCAGGGCGACGTCGAATTCCGTGAAAGCCTGGTCTTCGCGTGCACCTCCGATCTCGGCGGCGTCGTGGTGAACGCCGGTGGCACCCTGTCGATGTTCGACTGCCAGGTGTTCGGGAACACCGCCACGACCCCCGAGGGCGGCGGCATCTTCGTGCAGGGCGATCCCACCCCGGGAACCCTTCAACTCGTCCGAACCACGGTCTGCGAAAACCTCCCTGTCCAGCTCGTGGGCCCGGCCACCATCGATGAGGATTCGTGCGTCGCGGCGGACTGCACCGACTCGGACGAGAGCGGCGTGCCGGACGAATGCGAAGTCTGCATCGGTGACATCAATGGCGACGGCAACGTGGACGCCGCCGATCTCGGCTTGCTCATTGGCGCCTGGGACACCAGCGACGCCGCCGCGGACGCCAATGCCGACGGCAACGTCGATGCCGCCGACCTCGGTCTGTTGATTGGGGCCTGGGGCGCCTGCCCCTGAGCCACCATTCGATCCCACACGCAACCAGCCCACTCCGAACTCGGTCGGGGCGGGCTGAAATGCCGGTTCGATGTTCGGCGGTCGTGACTCACGGTGTGAAGCGGAGACCCCAGCAACCGCGGGCGTCGTTCAGGTCGCTGCGAGCATGAAGATCGAACTCGCCGTGGACGGCGGTGCCCAGCACACCGGAGTCACGGGTGGCGGGTTCGGCCCTGGCGGGCTCATCGGCGCAGTCGCCGCACGCATCCGGGGTGTCGTGGTCATCGGAATCGACGGTGTCGCCGCCGCACACACCGGCGTCCATGAAGACCGGTATCCGGTCTCCGGCGGCACGAGTGGCTTCTCACATCCTGCCGAGGACGCCTCTGGCCATGATCGTGAAGGTCAGGTACATCCCCATGAAGGCCCCGGCCTGGCCGATGGCGACTCCCATGGCTTCCCATTTCGAACCGAGGACGATCATCGCCAAGACTCCGATGAAGGACCAGATCAGCGAGGTTCGGATCACAAGGCGTCCACCACCGTCATATTGGACGACGCTCAGGAACACGCTCGCGGTCATCGAGAAACCGATCGATGTGCCGGTCACCAGAAGCAGTGGATAGGCATCTCGGTACTGCAGTCCATACAGACCGAGGAAGTGATCCCCGAAAAGCCAGAGCAGGCAGAGCCCGATGACATTGATGGTTCCGACGAGGATGAACCATCGCCGGATCAGTCGCAGGCAGTAGGCATGGTTTCGGGAGCGGATCGCGTCCGCCAGGAGGGGAAGGAACATCGCGCTCCCCGCGAGCCCCGCGACCGCCAGCAGTTGTGCCAGCCGGTCGGCAGCCGCGAACATCGCCGCTTGTTCCCCGCTGACATGAATCCAGCCCAACACCAGGAAGGGCGACTGGATCAGAACGACGCTGGCGGTGCCGTTGAGGAGATACGGGAGGGTTCCACTCGTCCAGGATCGCCACGCCAGCTTCGTGGGGCCGGCCTTGAAGTCNGGNTCCTCCACCGAAAGATTCAGGCGCCAGAGCAGCAGGCAGACGACCGTCATCGCNGCGACCCAGATCANGGCGGCATCGAGGATGTCGAACGCATCGTCGTTCTGAAGCAGGACCGCGACCAGACCGAATCCAATCAGGATCTGGAGCAATGGAACGGAGATGAACATCGCGCGACCCGGTGCGCCGTGCACGTTCGCGGTCGCGACGAGGTAAAGCATGATTCCGATCATCGGGAGCAGGGCGAGGACCGCCGCAAAGCTTTCGTCCCGCACGGTGGAACCGTGGTCGAAGATCATGTGGGCCGTGAAGATCACCACGTAGGCGACCAGAGCGGCCACGCCGATGCATGCGGGCACGATCCGCCGAAGTCCTCGTGCCAGATGGAAGTCCCTGGTGTCGATCGCGGCCCGGAAGGGCACCGTGATGTACTGGGCCAGGCCGAGATTCGCAAGCGTCCCCGCCATCATCGCCACGCCGAAGGCGGCATTGAACTCGCCGAAGTCATCGACCGGCAGCATTCGAGCCAGAAGAACCCAGACAATGAACCCCAGGACCATGCCGATCAACTGCTGGCCCGCGATGAGGAGGAAGCCGCGAGGGGAGGGAGTGGAGCCCTCTGCGGGGTGCGTGTCGGGATTAGTTTCTGCCATCAGATCGTCGGCTCGCCAGGATGCTGGTTGGATTCGAAGTCACGATGATCGCCCAGTGCACGGCGATATCCACGAAGGAGCCATCGTCTGCACTGGGAGTGGACAATANCGGTAGCCGGGCCCCCACTGCGACTGGTACTCGGATGGAACGGCGNGGAGACGCCACGGCCCCCCACAGGTGAAATGCCTCGATACGGGAGATGGTGTGGAGCGACCTGGGGGGCCGCTACGCAACGAACCCCGTCCTCGGCGANTGCCGGTGACGGGGTTCGTGGTCAGGTGGGCCATAGAGACCACACCCCTTGTATCGAACTCAGAAGGTACACGCATGCGACTCTGGCGACACGAACGTACGCTCAGAGTGGTAGTAGGTGGTAGTCCCTTGCNGCTCCCCCACTGCGACTGGTAGCCGGATTCGGCGGTGTGGGGATGTCCCCTGACCATGGTGAAAAAAGAGCCTCGGAGCGGGATGGTGACGGAGCGATCGGGGGCCTCTCCGCGGTGGCTTGGTGTCCNTTCCGGCCAAGAAGGAAATAACCCCTACAGGCCGGCGAGCTGCCGGGCTGGAGGTCGTTTCACTCGAGTGGGATCAAGCTGCTGCTGGCTGGCTCAGTCGCACGGGCCCCAGGCGTTCAGGAGGAGACCAAGATCAGCCCCGCTGACCTCTCCGTCTTCATTGAAGTCCGCTCGTGGATCACTCGAGCCCATCGCGATAAGCAGGATCCCAAGGTCCGCAGCATCTACAGCATCGTCGTCGTTCAGATCACCAATGCATTGATTGCCGAAATCGCAGTCCAGACATGATTCACTGATACAGGAGTCAATGTCCGTAAACGAGCCAGAGATCTGGTCGGGAGAGTTTTCGCAGGCAACGCAGTCGGTCAGGGTCGGGCTGCTGGTGCTGTTGTACATCCCTCCGCCTAATGCAGCCGAGTTGTCCGTGAACGTGCAGTCGGTCAGGGCCGGGCTGCTGTTGGAGTTGTTGGACATCCCGCCGCCGTAGAGCTCAGCCGAGTTTTTCGTGAACGTGCAGTTGGTCGGGGTCGGGCTGCTGGAGTTGTTGTGCATCCCGCCGCCCCAGTACCCGGCCGAGTTGTTCGTGAACGTACAGTCGGTCAGGGCCGGGCTGCTGTTGGAGTTGTTGGACATCCCGC